>JAZUPL010000061.1:0-23004 GCA_045605175.1 Eubacteriales bacterium
AAGAAAATTAAGGTTGAAAACCACCGGTTTTCTTCATTTTATGGTGTTTTTATTCTATCGCCGTTTCCTCGCTCGCCGTACTTTTGTACGGCTATCGCTCGTCAGCCGACGATTTCTGCTCTAAATCAAGCGAGCCCCAAAGGCGCGTCGCACTAAGAATTCAGATTTTTTGCCCCAAAAGTCCCAAAAACCCTTGGTATATCTGAATTCTTAATGACTCAGCCTCTTTTCTTCGTTTTTCTAACTCTTTACATCACACCACAACAACTATGGACGTCCTACACCAATTTGCAATCCATCTCTCAATTGTTACCCCCTTGTAAATTATCCACCCGCCCTTGACTTTATTTTGCGTATGCGTTATAATACTTTCTGTTAAGTGCAAGTTTAAGGAGTTCTATTATGGATGATATGGAACGCTACGGCGACTATAACGAGGTCGATGAGCCGCCAAAAAGTAATAATATCTTCGTCACTATTGTAAAAATATTGATAGCCGTTGTCTGCATAGCGGTTGCCGGTATTCTCGGCTTTCGTATAGTGCTGTTCAACTATTACCCCGACAGCACGAAAAATCTGTATTTAGATAATACACTATCCGCCCTACTTATGGAAGACGGCGATGTAGAGATAAAGAAGCAGGATCTTCGTTTCCCTTATGACGATCCAGAGGAGGGCAACTTCTTCGCCGAGCATCTTTATGTTATCGAGGAGGCGGGGCAACTTCAAATAGCCATTCGCTACAACGATTCTATTTTTGACACCATCGAGAAAAATTACGGCGTTCGCCTTGAGGGTGACGGAAAGGAACTGTTTACATTCCGTCTTGCCCGTGATCCGAGGGTAAATGATACTGTGGCAGGCGAGAAGGTTGACGAGGACACCATAGGCGAGGTTGTAGCCGAGCCTGTGGGAAATTTGACTTATATCGAAACCGAAAGCCTGATGATGTACACTTACTTCAAATTGGTCTTTAACGACATCGACTTTGGTTCTTCCGAAGAACCAAAGGTTGAATGGATACGCATTGAGATTAGTATTAACGGAGTAGAAATGGAAGATCCCTACATGATTCTCATTTACGAGAATAACGACGCCTTTTCCGACTTTATCGAGTATACCCCCTCAAAAGCAGAGATGGATAAGGCTTGGGAAAATATAAACTGTATTCCATCTCGTTGACGGAGGAAGCCAAGTGATTAGCGAGTTTTCTGTAAAGCCAAAGCCACAAAACAAGAATGCGTATTACTATATGTACGCTTCCTTGCTTGGCGCTCTTGTAACGTTGATTATTTATTTCCTTATGGATAAATACAAAGGGCTTGTCGGGCTTTTCACAATAGCCTTTATAACTGCCGCCGTGTTTATCTATACGAAATATATAGCAGCCCAGTATATTTACGATATCACTTTCGATTCATCGGGAAACGCGGTCTTTGTAGTAAGACAGCAAACAGGGAAAAAGGACACAACACTCTGTTGCATATTTCTTAGCGGCATAACTTCTGCTAAAATCATGGACAAAGCAGAGCGACGCCAACACACAACCCCCTACGGAATGCAAAAGTTTGTATATACCCCCAGCATTTCACCCGACACGGTTTGCCTGATAACATACCACACAAGATACGAGAACTCGGAAATCTATATCGAGGCTAATAGTGAATTTGCCGCCCTGCTCTTGAACTATGCCAAAGAGGCAAGGTTGCAAGAACAGGAAGAGAGTGAAAGCGAGGATTATTAACGCTCTCTAATTTCAAATATAGAGCGAACAAAAAGAAAAGCGCCAAAAGGCGCTTTTCTTTTTGTCTTAATGCTACTACAAAACCCATCTATCAAGACAAAAACCGTCGGAAATCCTTCGTTTTTTGTCAAAGGAAGTCAGTTAAGCAAACCTGCGAGGCGGTCTAATTCGACCTGTGACATCTCGGGTGTGTCCTCAAAGGGGAAGGGGATATTCAGCGACTTATACTTTTCTGTGCACAGTTTTCTAAAAGGGAGAAGTTCTATTTTCTGAATACATTTGTAATCCGCGAGCAAATCTTGGAGCGCAAGAATATCCTTTTCGCCGTCGTTTACCTCTGGCACTACAACATGACGTATCCATACAGGCTTACCCATACTTTCAAGCAGGTCGAGAAAAGCAATAGTATCGGCAAGGCTTCCGCCTGTCAAATCGCGATACCCCTCTTCGCTTACCGATTTTACATCTAAAAGAACAAGGTCGCATTTGTCAATAAGTTCCCTGACATCATCATTTAGCACAGCCCCCGATGTGTCGAGTGCAATATGCAAGCCCTCCTGCCGTAGCAGTTCTGCCACGCGAGTGAAAAACCTTGCCTGAACACAGGGCTCACCACCCGAAAAAGTAACCCCGCCGTTCTTAATATAGGGGTAAAGGCGAAGAATCTTTTCTACAAGTTTCTCTGCCTCGGTGGGGGCTCCGTCTTGCAGACACCAGGTGTCAGGATTATGACAGTATTTGCACCGCAAAGGGCAACCCGTGCTAAATATTACGGCACGAACACCAGGGCCGTCAACCGTGCCAAGCGACTCTAATTTATGGATATATCCTGTCATTAATGTAAACCTTTCTTTTCCTTTGCTCGGCTAAAAACTCTCCACCCACAAGGGGTGGAGATGTTTTTATATTTTTTCATGGAAGGTTCTGCTAATAACCTCTTTTTGCTGCTCTCTTGAGAGCTTGTGGAAGTTGACGGCATATCCCGAAACTCTGATAGTCAGGTTGGGATACATATCAGGGTTTTCCATAGCGTCGATGAGCTTTTGGCGCTCAAGAACGTTGACGTTTATGTGATGTGCATCTTTTTCAAAGTAACCATCAAGTATAGAAACAAGGTTATCCCTTCTCTCCTCGTCGTTCTTACCGAGAGCTGACGGAACTATGGAGAAGGTGTTTGATATACCGTCACGGCAGTCATCATAGGACATCTTTGCCACGGAGTTGAGCGAGCAGAGCGCACCGTTATGTTCTCTGTTATGCATCGGGTTTGCGCCGGGGGCAAAGGGTTCGCCCGACTTTCTGCCGTCGGGAGTAGATCCGGTCTTTTTGCCATATACCACGTTGGAGGTAATTGTAAGGGCAGAAAGGGTATGGATAGCATCTCTATATGTGGGGGTTTTACGAAGTTCGGTGATAAATTGATGGAGAAGTCCCTTTGCAATATCATCTGCTCTGTCATCATCGTTTCCGTATTTTGGGAAGTCACCCTCAATAATAAAGTCCGAGATAATACCCTCGTCGTTCTTTATGGGCTTAACACGAGCATACTTGATAGCGGAAAGGCTATCTGCTATAACCGAAAGACCTGCAACACCAAAAGCCATAAGTCTTTCAACCTCGGTATCGTGCAGAGCCATTTGCACCTTTTCGTAGGCATACTTATCGTGCATAAAGTGGATAACATTCATGGTGCTTACATATTGCTCTGCTATCCACGCCATGTATATAGACAAACGCTCTTCAACCTTGTCATATTCGAGCACGTCGCCGTCGTATATAGGCATCTCTGGGCCTATCTGAATTCCGTACTTTTCATCCTTACCACCGTTGAGTGCCATAAGTAACACCTTGGGCAGGTTGCATCTTGCACCAAAGAATTGCATCTGCTTGCCCACCTTCATTGCACTAACGCAGCAGGCTATTGCATAATCATCTCCGTAGTGAGGACGCATAATATCATCATTTTCGTACTGAATAGAGTCTGTATCTATCGAAACCTTAGCACAGAACTTTTTGAAGTCTTCGGGAAGTCCTTTGCTCCACAAAACCGTAAGGTTAGGCTCGGGTGATGGGCCGAGGTTGTAAAGTGTGTTGAGTATGCGGTATGAGTTCTTCGTGACCATGGTGCGTCCGTCCTCGCCCATTCCGCCGACAGCCTCGGTAATCCACATAGGATCGCCACCAAACAACTCGTTATATTCAAGGGTGCGCAGATGTCTTATCATTCTGAGTTTAATAACCAACTGGTCCATCAACTCTTGAGCCTCGCTCTCGGTTATTAGACCTGCCTCAAGGTCACGCTCGAGGAAGATATCAAGGAAAGTAGAAGTACGACCGAGGGACATTGCAGCACCATTTTGCTCCTTGTTTGCAGCGAGGTAGCCGAAGTAGAGCCATTGCACAGCCTCTTTGGCATTTGCTGCGGGCAGGGAGATGTCGCATCCATAGTCAAGAGCCATCTGCTTGAGCATCTCAAGGAAGGAGATTTGCTTGTAAATCTCTTCTATTTTGTTTATATTTTCGGCATCCATTCTTTTTTTGCCGAGGGCAATCTTGTCCGCTTTTTTCTGCTCTATAAGAAAGTCAATTCCGTAGAGTGCGATACGTCTATAATCACCGATTATTCTGCCTCTGCCGTAAGCATCGGGAAGACCAGTGAGAATACCGACGTGACGCATCTGTCGCATGGTTTCTGTATAAGCACGGAAAACTCCGTCATTGTGAGTGGTACGGAACTTAAATTCGTCCTCAATCTTTTGACTTAACTCGTATCCGTAAGCGCGGCAGGCGGATCTTACCATTCTGATGCCGCCAAAGGGATGCAAACCTCTGACAAGCGGAGCGCCTGTCTGCAAGCCCACGATAAGTTCGAGTTCCCGGTCAACGTAGGCGGCAGGGTATGCCATAGGACCGGATACGGTTTCTGTATCAATGCCGAGAACGCCACCCTTTTCTCTCTCCTGACGAAATAACTCGTTTACCTTTTCCATAAGGGCGTTGGTCCTATCGGACGGACCACAGAGGAAACTAGCATCCCCCTCGTAAGGGGTATAATTGCACCTGATAAAGTTGCTAAGGTCAATATTGTTTTGCCATTCTCCCTCGATAAAACCGCTCCAAGAAGAGAACATCTTTTCGTTAGGAATAACTCTTGCCATAAAAAATCCTTTCTATGATTGATAACTCTTGAATTATGAAAAACCAATCATTAAACCTGTATTTATTCTGATTGCAGCCAAAAAGCAATCCTTTTGTAAACTAAAACAGTGCTATCTAAAAAAACGCAAATTCGGGAAGAATTATATGTAAAACATACTCCTCCAAAAACCGAACAAGAAAGTTAAAAAGATAACAAACAAAAAAGACAGTCTTGCCCTAAAACAGGAAACAATACTGCCCAGACGGTCGGCTAAACGACACTCGCTTCACATAGGTTAACCTATTTCACCGTCAGTCACGAGAGCGTGGGGAAGTCCCCTATCATTTACATTTTTATTGTATCATAAAATTCGCTTCAAGTCAATAAAAAATTAGAACAATTTTAAAAATAGTGAAATGCACAAAAAAGAGATAAATAAAAAACATTTTATGTAAAAGTATATCTCTTCTGATAGATATATCAAGAGAGAAAAACAGTAAAGCAAATGTAAAAGGAGAAGAATGGTGGCAAAAGCTTATATAACTGATTTTTAGACTTACCACCGATACCGTATTAAATTATTTAATAAAAAACAATTTTCTACAACAAATAAATGACAATAAAAGTTTACATTATTCGAGCGGGTTGTCGAGTTCTTGACAAAACTCGCGGTAGGAAATGTTTTCTCCACTATCTACTCTTTTACAAAGGCTCTCGTATTTAAGCGAGCGAAGTCTGGATAAAAGGAAGTTTTCTATCCAATATAAAAACTTGGTGTTTTTGCTAAATTTTTCAAGCCTTTTCATTCTCTTGTACATAGGCGCACCGTCAGAGGCGTCACGCCAGGTGTCAACAAAGGCAAGGTCGAAATTCTCATTAGGCATTACTGTTTCTGCAAAAAGAAATGCATCGCTTTTTACTATGCGTATTTTTTCCTTGTGTGGAAATTGCGGTAAAATATACTTTTCAAAAAGTTCTATAACCTTATCGCTTATCTCTACAATCGTCAGCGACTCAACCTCTTCCTTCTGACTTACCATATAGGCATAGTAGCCCAGCCCTAAGCCAAAGGTTACAACCTTTCCTCGTGCCTCTTTTATGGCTTCTTCGCAGGTGTCAAGGTCCACAGGGGTTAGCGTCATCCACTCGTTTGAGTCCTCAAGCACAGCAGGAAATTCAAACTCTTCTTCAAAAAAGCCCAAAGGTGGCACTTCGCGATAATAGGGCAAAAGCATCATATCCGCGGCTATCACTGCCCTGTAAGGAGGGTATTTTTCTTTTTTAATCTCCCAGGTGCCATTTTTCACATTATCAAGTTTTATATTTTGGTAATAGGGGTTATTTATATACTTTTTCTTATCCAAAAGTCTGACCGATGGGGTAAGATAGTCACGAATCAGTCTTTTGTCGGTAGCGCCATTATCCACGTCTATGGCAAAAGCCTCGCATAAAAGCCCCACAAGAGCCTGTTCCTTTGTGATTTCCCCGTCCTCACAAATCATATCTATCATCTCTTTTGTGATAAGTTCAGGGCAGTGCTCGAGGTATGTAGCGTAAAGGTGTGTTATCTTATAATTTAGTCTGAAGGTTTCACGCAAAAGTTCTATTTTCTCTCTGTTGGCAGGTGTCATATCCATCTCCTTGTTTGTTTTATTATCTCACATTTTCACCCTTAAGTCAATAAAAACTTGACAATATTAATAATATAGGGTAAAATTAAAAGACAAGATAAATATAATCAAATTGATTTTACAGTTTAGCACCAAAGTAAAAAAGGAAATTTCCTATATGAATTTTACAGATAAATTTATTCGTTCTCAATTAGCATTAGCGAAGCCTATTGCTATGGGTTCGGGAATTGAAATAGCCAGAAGTTTTCAGGACAAAATTGGTGGACTGATGCACTTCGCCCACCGCAAAGACGTGGTAATTTATGACAACTATTTTGAGGTTGTCAGAGGCTCTTTGGTTGTGCCTCGTGATGAACTTCGTGGTGGAATAATTCTATATATTCACGGCGGAGGCTTTGTTTGCGGCTCGCTATCTTATGCCCGTGGATACGCCTCTGTTCTGGCATACGAATGCGGTATGCGTGTCTTTGCGGTGGAGTATTCTCTTGCCCCCGAAGCCCCCTTTCCCGCCGCCCTCGATGACGTGTATCTTGCCTACTGTGCAATAGTTGATTCGGGAATTGCACCCGAGAGTATAGTATTGGCAGGTGAAAGTGCCGGTGGCGGACTTGTGTATTCGCTATGCCAAAAACTTCGCACCCTCGGCGAGCCTATGCCTGCGGGTATAATATCTATTTCTCCGTGGGTTGACCTCACCTTAAGTGGTGAGTCTTACGAAAACAACAAGGAGTCAGACCCCTCGCTTTCCAAGGAAAGACTTTCTTTTTTCGCAAACTGCTATTTAGGCTATCTTGGCAGCGATTCATCGGTTTCTCCTCGTTCTAATGATAGCATTGATGACACTCCGGAAATGCATGAACAAAAGCGAAATCCCTTGGTTTCACCCTTGTATGCCGATCTTTCGGGAATGCCCCCGTCGCTTATCTTTGCCGGAGAGGATGAGATTTTACTATCCGATGCAAAAAGACTGAATGAAAAACTTCTTGAGGCAGACTCGTCCTCTCGTCTTATTTCAAAGGAGGGAATGTGGCACGCCTATGTACTATATAACCTGAAAAGCAACAAAAGTGACTATCGGGAAATATGCACCTTTATCAAACGCGTAATGCCAAAGGGAAACGAACGTAAACTTCGGTGGATGCAACTCGACAATTCTGCCAAAATATATCCTGCGTCAGCGACCACCCGATGGAATAATATATATCGACTGTCCGCCACTCTCAAGGAGGAGGTCGATAGGGAAGTGCTTCAGTCTGCCCTTGATGTAACCGTTCGTCGCTTTCCCTCTATTGCCGTTCGACTACATCGGGGTATGTTCTGGTACTATCTTGAGGAGATAGCCCACGCCCCGAAAATTCAGGACGAGAAGAGTTATCCCTTGGTAAGAATGCCCTTTGACGATATTCGAAGTTGTGCTTTCCGTGTTCTGATTTATGGCAAGCGAATAGCCGTTGAATTTTTCCACGCACTTACCGACGGTAACGGTGGACTTATCTTTCTGAAAACTCTCGTTGCAGAATATCTTGAACAAAAGCATGGGATTACCCTACCTTTTGGCAAAGGTGTCTTGAATCGCTTAGAAACGCCTCGTGAGGAGGAACTTGAGGACAGTTTCCCGAAAAACTCTGCACAGGTTGGCTTTGGCAGGCAGGAAAGCGACGCCTACCGTATTCACGGAGAGCCTGAGGAGGACGGATTCTGTCACGTGACCACCTTTATGCTCAGGGCATCGGCGCTCGTTGACCTTGCCCACAGTCTTGGAGTTACTGTCACAGCAGTAATAGCCGCAGCATTTATAAAGGCGACAATAGCACTGCAAAATGAGGATAAACCTAACACAAAGCGCCAAAAGGAAGTAAAGATGCTGATACCGGTAGATCTTCGCCGTTTGTTTGGCAGTGAAACCCTACGTAACTTTGTTCTTTATTCTACGCCAGGAGTCGATCCACGTCTTGGAGAGTATTCCTTCGAGGAAATTTGCAAGATAGTGTATCACAAAATGTGCCTTGAGAATACAGCAAAAAATATGAGTGCGAGAATCTACCCAAACGTCAGAGATGAGCAGAATATATTTTTGAAAATAGCGCCTCTGTTTTTGAAGAATTTAGTAATGCGTCTTGTCTTTTTGATGGTTGGTGAGAGAAAATCCACACTCTCCCTGTCTAACCTTGGTGTGGTGAATCTGCCCGAGGGAATGGCGGAATATATTGATAGGTTTGATTTCGTCTTAAGCGTTCAGTCCACAGCCCCCTACAATGCGGGAATAATATCCTTTGGCGACTCGTTAAATATCAATATAATCAGAAACATAAAAGAGCCAAGGCTTGAAATGGCACTCTACCGAGTCTTTCGAGAGATAGGAATACACGTCAAGGTTGAGAGCAATGATTTATAACTTTGGCGTACCCGTGTAAAGTTTTAACATTTTTTTGCAAACAAGTATTTGCAAAACGAAAGGATAAAATATGTATTGTGTAAAATGCGGAGTTGAACTTGCAGAAGCCCAGCGTCAATGCCCCCTCTGTCAAACTCCTGTCTATTTTCCTGGCCTGCCGGAGGCCCCGGAACGTCCGTATCCCGAAAAGACGGGAAAGGAAGTGGTTAACCCAAGAGGATTTCTGTTTATTATAAGTTTTATTTTTCTAATTGCTGCAATAATTTCGATAGTCGCGGACCTCTCAATCTCGGTTGGTCTTACGTGGTCGGGTTATGCCGTGGGTGGTATTGTTTGTTTCTATACGATATTCATTCTCCCAAACTGGTTTTCCCGACGTCACCCTGCCGTGTTTGCCCCGGTTGATTTTGGAGTCATAGGCCTGTTCCTTGCGTATGTTAACTTCGCTACGGGCGGCGAGTGGTTTTTGAGCTTCGCCCTGCCTGTGACAGGAGTATTTGCTCTGATAATTTGCTCGGTGGTAATTCTCTCTCATTATTTAAGGCGCGGATATCTTTATATCTGGGGGGGCGCAATTATAGCCCTTGGTGGTTTTAGTATTCTCATCGAGTGGCTCTCTGTGGTCACTTTCCACCACGCACCTATGTTCTTGTGGAGTCTTTATCCCGCTATATCCTTGGCACTTATTGGAATAATGCTTTTGGTTATTGCTATGGTGCGTCCTTTCCGCGAGTCTTTGCAAAGAATTTTCGCGCTTTAATTTAATAATAGGCAAATATTACAAACCTAATTTTTGTCGCTTTTTCTTGACTTTACTCCTTTAATGTACTAACCTATTATTTAGGAACACCCATTCCTGAAAATCGCTTGCTCTGATATAGGAGTTAAAATGTTATTTAAGTATAATAAGCATTGGTTGGGGCAGGTTGCTTTTGATTTAGCAATTCTTGTGGCGACCTATGCTCTTGCAGTTTGTATAAGTGCGTTTTCCTATCCTGATATTTTTGCTAGGGTAGGTTCGTATGCTCTCAACCTTGTTTTTGCCCTACCTATAATTGGTGCAACAAGGTGCTTTATGCGAGTATATCAAAATGCTTTCTCTGACGCAAATTCAAAGACCTATCTTAATATTGTCCTGTCTGATGTAATAGGTGGAAGTATAACACTTGTAGTCACCTATATGCTTTCTCTGTTTGGCGTTAATGCCTTTGTTGGTCTATGGCAGGGTGGTACAATTTTTGCCTTTTATAATTCCTTGTCGCTTATATCTCGTTTTATTTATCAAAATAGTAGAGAAAAAAAGCAGAGTCGAGTTATACCTGACTTTAATATTGAGGATTTGCTGTTTAGAAATGAGATAGAGGTCATCGATAGTGCCACAAGAGAGTTTTATAAAGGAAAAACTATTCTTGTCACAGGGGGCGGAGGCTCGATAGGTAGCGAGCTTGTCCGTCAGATAGCGATTTGCGAGCCGAAGAAACTTATCCTCTTTGACATTTACGAAAACAATGCCTACGATGTTGAGCAGGAACTATTAAGGAAATACGGAAACACCCCCGCTTTTGTGGTGGAGATAGGCTCGGTGCGTGATAGGGCAAGGCTTGAGGCTGTGTTTTCTGCCTATCGTCCTGATATAGTTTTCCACGCCGCCGCACACAAGCACGTCCCACTTATGGAGCATAGCAACTGCGAGGCCATCAAGAACAACGTATTCGGTACATACAATACTGCGGATATGGCGGAGAAGTACGGCACCAAAAAGTTTATTCTCATCTCCACCGACAAGGCGGTAAATCCCACTAATATTATGGGGGCGTCCAAGCGTATGTGCGAGATGATTGTACAGTGCCGAGTGGGAGGAAACACCGCTTTTAGCGCTGTTAGATTTGGCAACGTCCTTGGCTCTAATGGCTCGGTTATTCCACTCTTTAAGCAACAGATAATGTCAGGTGGCCCTATCACCATAGCGGACAAGCGTATAATTCGCTACTTTATGACTATTCCCGAGGCGTCGGGACTGGTAATGCAGGCAGGCGCAATGGCGAAAAGTGGCGAGCTATTTGTACTCGATATGGGCAAGCCTGTTCGTATTTATGAGCTGGCAGAGAATATGATAAAACTTTGTGGCTTGACACCCCACCGAGATATTGATATTGTTGAAACAGGACTTCGTCCGGGTGAGAAACTCTACGAGGAATTGCTTATCAAGACCGAGAGCCTGTTAAAGACTCAAAAAGACCTTATATTTATTGAAAAAGACTCGCCCCCCACAAGGGAGGAAGTGGAGAAGAAAATCGCCATTCTGCGCCAAGCCCTGACACAGGCCGAGAGGGACATAGAGTCATCTCTAATTGTCGAGGCTTTGATGCAGGTTGTGCCTACCTTCCACACCCCCGACGAAGTAAACGCAAAGGCCTGCGAGTCCGAGGAAATGAGGGCTGTCGAGTTAGGATAAAAAGCGGGGAATTAGATACACCTAAAAACTGTGTGGAATTTAGTCCGCTATTCTAAAATGCTTTTACACCTAAAACAAATATACAAAAGAGGTATTATGATTTTCCATAATACCTCTTTTCTCGTATGTCAAAACAAAGCAAACACCTTGCTTTGTTTTAGGGTTTGTTGAACTCGTGCTCGGGAGTAGTAATACCACCTGAGGTTGTGCGTTTGATAGTTAGTTTTGCGGTAAGCACCAAGGTGTTGTAGTTGTCGCCTTTGATAGTGACGGTTACTGTATAAGTTCCCGCATAAACTTTGCCGTTGTTGTCATAAGTTACCTCAACGCCTTCGGGAAGATTACCACTGATAACAAGGTGATGAGGTTGGTAATCGAAGTTCTCAGTCTTGTCATTGAGAGTAATACCGGTGATATTAGCCTTGTTAATCTTCAAGATTGCAGAAAGGGTGAGCGTGTTGTAGTTAGCGCCGCTGATAACCGCGGTTGCATAATAATCGCCGACATTTGTCCCCTTGTTGCCGGTATATTTTATACTAACTTCATCGGGAAGAGTGCCTTCGATAAGAAGCTCAAACTCCTCGCCGGTGTAAGTGATTTCCTTTCCGTAATAGGTGATTCCCTTGATGTCGGCAGGGACTATGACAATGTTAGCCTGAAGAACCAATTCGTTGTATCCCTCGCCACTAAGCGTAGCAACTACGGGATAAGTGCCTACATTGATAGCATCACCCGTAACCGAATAATTAATCGATACATCCTTTGGAGGCGTACCATCGACGGCGATGCTCTTTTTGCTACCATCATAGGTGAATTTCCCATCTTTGAGAGTTATACCTGTGATATCCTGTTTCGGTACAGGCGTAGGCTCGGTAATGGAGAGGATTGCGTTGAGAGTCAAGGTTTTATAGTTATCTCCTTTGATAACTGCGGTGGCAGGGTAGTTGCCCGCCTCGATTCCTTCGTTGTTAGTGTAGGAAACGGTCACATCATCGGGTAGAGTTCCTTCGATTTCTATTCTTTTTACGCTTCCGTCATACTTGTAAGTAGCACCACTAAAGGTGATACCCACAATTTCTGCAGGATTTATTATTAGAGTAGCGGTAAGCGTCTTGGTGGTATAGTTCGCACCGGTAAGAGTTGCGGTAGCGGTATAGGTTCCTACATTTGTTCCTGTGTTGTTTTCATAGGTCGCATTCACCCCATTCGGGAGAGTGCCGCTAATTAGGACGGACTTTTCTGTGCCGTTATACACCACGGTATCTCCTTCGAAAGTCACACCTGTAATATCCGCCTTTTCAATTATCATAACTGCGGTAAGAGTGGTTTCCTTGTAGTATGCACCGCTCATCTTTGCCTTGACTATGTAAGAGCCTGCGTTGGTCTGTGCATTGTTCTCATATGTAACGGTAACGCCACCGGGCAGAGTGCCAATAATCTCAAGGCTCTTTGCGGTGCCATCGTAAGTATAGGTCTCTCCCTCAAAGGCTATTCCCTCAATAACGCCGGGTTTTATTGTTAGTTTTGCATTAAGTGTCAGGGTTTTGTATCCCTTACCACTTAGGGTTGCGACGAAATTATATTCTCCGGGCAATCTCCCCTTTTCGCCGGTGTAAGTAACGGTTACACCGTCAGGTATTTTGCCGGTAACTTCAAGCGATTTTTCCTCACCATCAAAAAAAACTTCGCTACTCTTGAACTCAACGCCCGTGATGTCCTTTTCTTCCGCAACAATATTTCCACATCCTGTGAGAATTGCAAGAATACCCAACAAAATAACAAGACAAAGCACGGTCAGGAGGCGCCTGGGATTATTCATAAATTTTCTCCTTGATCGAAGTTTCTGTTTTTATATAATAATGATAACATATTTCGATATTTAATGCAAGTTGTTTTTTTACTTTTCCATTTTCTTTAGTATAAAAATATAAACAAAATAATACGCTGCAAAAGGTTGAAAAAGCAAAGCGATTGTGATAAAATAATATAAAGACTATTTGGGAGGAAGTATGCACAAACAAAAAATAAAGAATTTTCGTTTGGACTATTCCGAATATACAGGAATTGAATGCACGGTGCCTTGCTCGATGTACTCCGTGCTTCTTGAGCATTCTCTAATAAAAGATCCTTACTATGGCGAGAATGAAAAAGTGTTACGCAACCTCTCGTTAGCCGGGTGCGTGTTCTATACCACCTTTACGGTTAGCCACGAGGAGTTTATAGAGAGCAACATCCTTCTTCGTTTTCACGGGCTTGATACCTTATGTCGCATAGTGCTAAACGACGAGGAACTTGCGCGTACCGATAATATGCACCTCGCTTATACCTTTGATGTAAAGGGTAAGGTCGTTTACGGTGAAAATACCCTTCGCTTGGAATTTGATTCGCCTATTGCCGATGGGCAAAATGCAAAAACCAAGACCCCCGACCAAGCCGATGGCAGTTCGCGTGTGGGTAAAGCAAGCATTCGTAAGCCAGAATTTATGTATGGATGCAACTGGTCACCGTCGCTTCCCGATATGGGAATATTCCGTGATATAGAACTTATATCCTTTAGCCATAAAATAATTGATGATTTCATAGTTCGCCAAATACATAACGAGGACGGGACGGTTCGTATTAATCTCGAAATGACAACGCTTGGAATAGACAGTATGTCAAGAGCCATTGCAACTCTGGTTTCTCCGGGTGGAGAGTCCTATTATTGCGGCCTTATTGGCGGTAAGGGTAGTATTCTTCTGAAAAATCCCAACCTCTGGTGGCCCAACGGACTCGGTGTGCAGAATCTCTATCGCCTGTCGGTAAACCTATATTCGGATAACGAACTTGAGGACAGCAGGGATATTCGTATCGGACTTCGCACGCTCACATCTTCTTACGAGCATCGCGCCGAGGAGGGTGGGGAAGAGTTTGCCCTTAATGTAAACGGTGTAACGTTCTTCACTAAAGGTGCCTGCTATGTTCCCGAAGATGTTATACTTCCAAGATTAAATAAGGATAGGACCCGTCAAATTCTTAAAGGATGCAAAGAGGCAAACTTCAATTCTGTGCGTGTATGCGGTGGAGCATTCTATCCCCACGATTACTTCTATGAACTTTGTGACGAACTTGGTCTTGTGGTATGGCAGGAGATTGTTCCCCCTTGCTATCAAATACCAATGACCGAGAAATATGGTAATAACCTTGCACAAGAAATTCGTGATAATCTTCGAAGATTGGCTTATCATCCGTCCTTGGGTGTAGTTTGTTCCGACTGCGAGACAGAGAGACTCTGCCCGAATAACGAAGCAAGCAACAATGAGGGCGCAGATAGCGAATATCTTAAACTTTATGAAGATGTTTTTCCATCAATCTGTGCCGAGATTATCCCAGACACCCTCTATTTGCCACCTGCCATACCTTCGGATGGTAGGTTCACACCAATAAATAAGGGCGAAAATGACAGACTCGGCTATCGCAGCAATTTAGAGATAGAGTCGCTCCCCTGTGCCAAGACTGCTCGCACGTTTGCCTCAAGAGATGACCTGAATCTTTTCTCGCCGGTTATGGAGTCGCACCAACGAACCCCTGGCGGCAACGAGAAGATGATTCTAAATGCATCAAAGCAGTATAGATACCCTAACAGTTTTGACACTCTTATATACGCTACTCAATTATTCCAAGGGGAAGCAATTCGAGGGAGTGTGGAGAATATGCGTCGCCATAGAGGCGTGTATATGGGGTGCTTTGTCGGGCGGTTAAACGATTGCTGGCAAACCCCGTCGCAGTCGAGTATTGACTACTGTGGCAGGTGGAAGGCGCTTCACTATTATGCAAAGCGCTTTTATTCTCCCGTATTGGTTTCAGCCTCTAATGATGGCACCCGTGTCACGTTTAATATATCAAGCGAGCAAAGAAATGTTTACGAAGGTCGTTTTAGTTATTCTCTTTTAGATAACAAAAATAACACTATATTCAGTGATTCATTTGATATAAGCGTAGCAGAGATGTCCACACTTGACTTGCCCGCAGTAGATTTTGCCGACAAGGTGAATGGACACGAGCGAGAGTATTACATAGCATATTCAATTGTTGGTAATACTGCTTCCTCTTTTGGCACAATGCTATTTGTACCACCCAAGAGTTTTGATTTTCTCCCACCCAAGATAGATGCGGTAATAGACGGTAATCTTCGCGATTACACTATAACGCTAACCACCGATGTTTACGCGCGAGGTGTGGAACTCGATTTTGCCGAGGTCGATGCTATATTTGAGGACAACTACTTTGACCTTACATCTTGTAGTGCTCACCGCATTCATTTTACCACTCGCGATGTAACCACCCCCGAAACGCTACGCCGTGAACTTCGTGTTAAAACCGTGTATGATATCGGTAGATAAAAACATTTTTATAAAATAAATATTAGAAAGGACACAAAAATGAAAAAGTTTTGGGAAGACTTTAAGAAGTTTATCTCTCGCGGTAACGTAATCGATATGGCAGTCGGTGTCGCAGTAGCGTGTGCTTTTACTGCTATTGTTACTGCATTCACCAAGGCGTTTGTTACACCTCTTATCGCACTTATTACCGGTGGATTTTCGCTCTCGGACTTCAAGCACGTGGTCGTTGAAGCGGTTCTTGATGCCGAGGGGAATATCGTAACACCCGAGGTTGCGTTCCTCTGGGGCGAGTTTGCACAGAAGGTGTTGGATTTCCTTATTATTGCCCTTGTATTTTTCCTTATTTTGAGAATAGTGTCTGCAATATCGGCTCATTCTGCAAAAATCAGGGATGCCCTTAATGCAAAAGCAATCGAGGAAGCAGAGGCAGCCAAGGCTGAAGCCGAAGCACAGGCACAGGCAGAGGCAGAGGCTCTCGCACAGGTAGAGGCGGAAGCACAGGCGAAGGCGGAGGCAGAGGCTCAGGCAATTATCGATGCAGAAAAGGCCCGTCTTGAAAGACAGGAGCAGATTCTCACCGAGATTCGAGATCTTCTTAAAAACAAATAATTCAAAACGGGGCTGCTTCATTTAGGCATAACCGAACGAAAAAGGCAGGGGTACTACGAAACAAGTACCTCTGCCTTAAATACTATAAACTTGCACAGAAAATCAAGGTCAAAACCTTCGGTTTTCTCTTTTTTATTTGAAATTTTCATTCCATCTCCGTTTACTCGCTCGACGTATTGTTATACGCTTCACGCTCGCAAACGAAGATTTCTGCTCTAAATCAAGTGAGCCCCAAAGGCGCTTCGCACTAAGAATTCAGTTTTTACGCTATTTGTAGCTTCAATGCCTTGATTTTACTGAATTCTTAATGACTCAGCCCCTTGTCACATAAGATGCTCCTCTTTGAGCGAGGAAATCATCAGCGTGGAGGCAGAAACAATCCCCTGCACGAATTCGTGGAAGAAAGCATCTGCATCCTTGTCGCAGTCGTCTTTAAGCCACTTGTAAAGGGCGAGAACGAAGTAACTTGCGTAGAGTTCAATAGTGCTTTTTTCTAAGTTTTCAAAGCCCTCTTTATTGCGAATTTTCTCTGCAAACCTTATCTCGCAAGTCTCAAGAAAGTATTCCGAGAAGGAGTTCTGCCCATATACCTGCAAAATTTTCTTGTAAAAGTGTTTGTTCTCGTAAAAATAGGAGCAGAGTTCCTTTGCGGTCCTCCACATACCGTCGGAGTGCTTTTCTGCTCTTTTTAGAAATTCGCTTTCAAATATCCAAATAACAAGGTCGTATTTGTCACGAAAGTGATAGTAGAAACTCTTTCGGTTCATATTGCAAAGTTCGCATATCTCCCTGATGCAAATTTTAGAAAAACTCTTTGTCTTTAGCAATTTTTTGAGAGCCTCACCAAGGGCTCTTTTTGTTATTGATGAATCTGCCATTTCTTTCCTCCATATGTGTGAATAAAAGACGAGGCTTACCCACGTCGGATAAGTCTCGTCATAAAAGATGATGCCAGATACTCATAAAAAATGAGTCGTGATGTTGACCTTCATCGCACAGAAGTGCCGACTACTCCCTTACTTGTTCACATTATACTAAATTATGACAAAAAAATCAATACAATCGACTCTTTCTTTGGACAAATACGAATAAATGTCCAAAAAGAAAAACCGAGTTCGGATTAACCCGAACTCGGCCTTATATTCTTATACCGTTCCGCTAACCGTTATTACATTTACACCGGGAGTGGTGGTGATAACACCGTCTATGGGGTTTCTTGTAAATGTCGCACCATCTACGATTATAGCGCCGGGAAGAGTTGCAAATTCGCCCGTTGCCTCGTTATAGGTGTACTCTACGCCCTCTGTCCATATCGTACCGTTTGATGTTACAGTTATATCTGTCAGTATGGGGTTAAAGGTGTCGGTGAGAATAACATCGTCCTCGCCGCTTACTGCAATAGCACCGGAGTTTTGAATAATAAAGGTGTAGGTTATCTCGCCGCTTTCTGTTATTACGGGAGGGGAGATAGCCTTAGCGATAGAGAGGTTTACCTCGCTCACTGCCGTAATTGTTGCTGAGTCGCTGACCGTTTCTGCTACCCCTGTTGCGGTTGCAGTGTTGGTAATAGTAGCATTCTCACCAAGGGGAGCCTGACTGTTGACTACCGCCTGGTATAACAGGGTATAGGTGCCACCTGCAGGAATGGAAATGTCGTTAAACACAAGATCCGTGCCTACCGTGGTGGTTGGCGCCGCTGTGGGGACGCCGTTAAGAAATGCCCTGACCGAGCCATCGACATAGGTCAAAGGGACGAAGGCAGTCCCCTCAAAGTTGAAAGCGCCTAAGTCGTCGAATACATCTACGTTGTTTAAGGTAGATGTCCCACTGTTTTGAAGTGTTACAAGATACGACACCGTGTCGCCTGCAGAATAACTTGTATTAAGGGAAATTTTGTCGATGCTTAAAGCACCTATAATTTCGCCTTCGGTGATGTTGGAATTGGTTATCTGTCCGTTGTAGGACAGGGAAGCCTGGTTGAAGAATGTTGCCATTTTTGTCCGTCCTTTTTATTGTCCTTGGAGTGCGCTCCATTGAACATTATATGTGTAAAACGGACTAAAGGTTACTTTATCGCCCTCGACTGTGAGCAGGTAAAGTACAATATTTGTCTTTCTTCGGCAAGTTTTTTAATCAAAGCCATTCCCCTTTTGCACCTCTGGTCATCAAATGAGATAAACGGGTCATCAAGAATTAGGAATGGCGGCTCGCCCTGGTACATAGCATCAGAGAGTGCCACTTGCATAGCAAGGTTATAAAGGTCGCGGACACCACGGCTATAACTTTGTTCACTTCTGCCCTTGCCTTTATCGTTTATCGTCAGGGTAAAGTTGTTGGATACAGAGAACTCTCCATGCCCCTCGCTTATAGCGTTTTCATAATATATGAAGCGTTCTCTGGTTTTGCCGAGGTATTTTGAGGTCATTCTGTCCCTCGCCTCGGTTAAAATTTCCATAGTTCGTTTGATTAGTGCCAAATTGTGCTCGTACTGTGCCTTTTTCTCGCAGAGGGCGATATATCTTGCTTCTATCTCATTCTTTTCGCCCAGTCTGTCGAGCAGTTCGCGATAGATTCTGTTGTTTACCGCATACTCGGACTCTATTTTTGCGAGTTCACTGTCAATCCTTTTGATGCTTTCGGCAGTTAGGTCGTCGGTTATATCTGTGGGTATATCACCCGTCAGACCATGGAGTGTGCGATATTCTTCGCACTCCTTTTCAAGTCTTTGTACCGTTGCGCGCAAAAACGTGTATTGCTCCAACATGGTTTTGAGAGCGATAAACGGATCTCCCTCTGTTATTCCGTATCGAGAAACGAATATACGAACATTGTTGATAAGTTTCTCTGCTCGTTTAAGTTTTTCCTCGTTGCTTTCTTCGCCCACGGAAGAGAGGTTCATGGCATAGAATTTTCCATATTCTACCGAAAGGTATTTTATATGTTCGCCGATTGTTTTTTCATCGCAAATAGGGAAACGAGAAAGGAAATCTCCGAGCATTTCCTCGCATTTTTCTATTCTTTCTTTAAGTAATAAATGCTTTTGTTTTCTCTCGGTGTCCAAGCGCTCATACTCAACCAGGTCACGCTTTTTGCATTCGAGTGTTTCGGTAAAGGCGGTGTCCGTATCAGCGCCGATAGATAAAAGAAACCTCTTTATCCTGTCCATGCGATTTTTCTTTTTCGAGGAATGCAGGGAAATGCCGAGAAATACAAGAGCAACGCCCGTGCCTACGAATGCATACATTCCTGCCGAGACGAGAATGCCCGTAACCACACCTAATATAGCAATCAAAACGCCAAATATTAAGGGCAAAATCCAAAATCCAATCGAGGAGGAGGTACACAGGCGAATATGCTCGTCAATATCCTTCATCGTAGGGACTTTAATGGGGAACAATTCGCTCATTTTCACGGTCGCATCGTCCAGATTTTCCTCCATATTAAGCAGGTCTTTTTTGTAGGATTCAAGATTATTTGCACAAATCTTTGCCTTTTCCAGTTCTTCAAAATCGGTTCTTTGAGCAAATAATTTTGTAAGTCGGACAAAATCCTCGCCACCGCTCGTCGCTTCCACTTCTTTTCGAAGCCTGATTGCTTGTTGATAGTCCTCTCGTGCGTTATCAATATCCTCCGACGTGGGAACAATATCGCCAAAGGCAGCACGCTTGTTTCTAAGAAGAGTTTTTTCAATTTCAAGGTTGTCGAGCATAGAGCGATAAACCTTCTCCCACGCCATTCTCTCCTTTTCTTTGCCAAGTTCTACGAGCCTATCTTCAAGCGTGGTTCTATCTGCGTGCAGTTGTCCTCTTAATGTGTCAAGGCGAACAAGTTCGTTTTCTATCTCGGTGGCTCTTTCTCTCTGTCGCTCTATCTCATCAAGAGCCAGTTTGCACTCCTGAATTCTTGCGGAAAGTTCGCCTATCTCGCCACTTCCGCCACGCTTGTGATAGAATCTTCGAGCCTCGTCAAGCCGCTTTATTGCCGCATCGTAATCACCCACATCCCCGTCACTGCCCATGGCATCGGACAGGCGAGAGGCGACGGAAGGATTGTGTCTGTTGGCGTACGATGCTCCCTCGCCGAGCAGTACCGTCTTTGAGAAGCCCTCCTCGTCAATTCCAAAAATCTCTTCACCTATTTTAGTAGAATAGTCATCGCTTACAATACCGGTAACACTGTCGCGAAGGGTAAAAATATCCTCGCTTGCCCTTGCTCCGAAAGACCTCTCTATGGTGTAGGTTTTTTTGTCAATTTCTACGGTAAGCGAGCCACCAAAAGCATTGCCCGACCAAGGGGCGTACATCTTCCTCGGATTTTCTTCTAAACTTTGCTTTCTCGAGTCGCATAAACCGAACAGCATAGCACGGATAAAGGCGGTGAGAGTGGTCTTTCCTTTACCATTGTCCAATACAAAAGAATTGAGTCCTCTCTCGAAAATGTATTCTACATCCTGAAGAATACCAAATCCCGAAACATAGCATTTTATGAGCCTCATTTTGACTCCTCCCAAAGGTTGAAGGGCTCGCCATTTAATGCCGAAATACCCATCATAATGACCAAACCCTTGTCCTTTTCTGTAAGGTCAACCGCCTCGTTTACAAGACGAATAAATTCTCCGCGCAGAGATTTATCCAAATTGTAGTTTTTTGGCAAAAGCCGTACCCGTGTGTTGTTTTTTATTTCGAAATAATAATAATTGTTTACAAATCGACTGTGAAAAATGTCTATATCTACATATTCGGTCGGCTCGACATAGCCAACGAGTTCTACTCTAACAAGGTCATCGCTTGGTATTCCCGAGAGGCTTGCCGAAATTTTGTTCTCTATATCTATTCTTCTCTCGACATCGGTTATATCAACCTCGATACGGTGCAGGTTTCTTTTTGCAAAGGGGATGAAAGTGTGGCTTATTTCTCGTCCGTCGGTGTCAATTAGCACAAATCCCTTTTCTCCCACTTCGTCAAAGCCCCTTCCCTCCGGTGTGCCGGGATATACGGCTCTTTTGTTTTGTGCAAGGTCGAAGACCTGGTATGTATGATAATGACCAAGAGCAAGATAATCAATTCCTTTTTCAGCGGCTTCCTTAAGACCTATCTCGCCATATCCGCTTTTATCCCTTGGCTCGCCGTGTAGAATAACGATATTTTTCATATCGCCCTCGCAGGCAAGCGTGTCAAACATGCCGGGCGCAGTCCTGCTTCTGCCTATTATCCTTACGCCCTTTACGTTATAATACTCCCATTCGTCACCGAAGATTATCAGGTTTTTTGGCTTTTCTCTTATCCTATCTGCAAAAGCCCTTTTTTCATGATTTCCGCAGGCGTAAAAATAGGTTATGCTTGGGTATCTTTCAATAATTCCAAGCACCCTTTCGCAGTCTGTTAAAGTCACGTCTTCGCTGTCAAAAAGATCGCCCGCTATTATTATTGCAGATGCTCCGAGTTCCACCGCTTTATCTGCCAGCCTGCCAAAAGTGGCAAATAATTCGCCCTTGCGCTCGCGTATTTTCTCGCCCGTCAGTTTTGCAGTTAAGGGGGAGCAAAGGTGTAGGTCTGCTGTATGTAATATTCTCATTTTGTGAGTGTTTTCCTTTCCTTAGTTGCCATCTACAAACTTTTGTTTGTATTCGCTTGGTGGTATTCCAAACTTTGCCGAGAATACCTTTGAGAAGTATGATTGGTCGGAAAAACCTGCACTTATTGCAATTTCACCAATACTCATCTCGGCATCTTTAAGCATACGCTTGGCTTCGCTTAGTCTGACCTCTGTGATAAAGTCGTTTATGGTAAGTCCGTATTCCTTTTTAAAGGCGGTTATAAGCGTGGATTTTGAGCAACCTACGTCGGTACATATATCCTTTATTGAAAACTTGTTTTGATAGTTCGAGAATATATATCGTTTTGCCATTTGTGCAACGGTAGGCTTGGATGTGGGAATGGCATTTGAGAGAGTAAGGTATTGAGCGCATATCGTCATTATCTTGACATACGAGCGAATCATATCCGCCTTAACCGTAGGGATTTCTCTTGTTGCATCGTAGAGTTCGCGTAACCGTTCCAAAACAAGAGGTGGCATTCGTTGAATACTGTTTCGTTCAGCGCTGTCTTTGTAAATCTGCCCCATCATAAGAAAACCGCTGTGCGTGCCGAAGTTGTAAAGCGGGCTAACCGCCTCTGTCAGACCGTATCGGCAGGTATATATGTGCGTGCCGTGAATGGCAAGGGCCTTTTTACAGGCAGCCTTGTCACATTCTTGACATTTTTCGTACTCCTCTTTTGAAGAATGAATAATACGGCAAAAACGTCTTTTCTCCTTGGGATAAGCGGCTATTTCGTGGTAATCTGTGTCGTGAAGAGAGACTCTGAAGCCGGTTATTCTGTGCAGTTCGGCAAGCACCGATATGATTTCTTCTTTGGTCATTTTTGTTTTTCTCCGTGTTTTTATGTGTTGACTGGGGCTTTTTTGTAAAATATTATACAAAATGTGCGATTCTACAAATAATTATACTATTTTACATTGAAATTGTCAATAGATTTATATATAATAATGTTAATGAACGTTTTTTACATTTCAGGTAAATCGGCTCAGCGTGAGGTGAAAATGTCTAAAATCCGTTACTGTATTGGAGTCGATCTCGGCGGTACGAATA
>JAZUPL010000062.1:0-31358 GCA_045605175.1 Eubacteriales bacterium
GTATTTTTTGTGACAATGCGCCGGAAAAGCCCGTCGTGAGCTTCTTTCGAAGCATTAAACTAAATTTAATGGGTATCTGGGTGTGGCGCAGTTGGTAGCGCGCTACCTTGGGGTGGTAGAGGCCACAAGTTCATGTTTTGACACTCGTTGGTATAGCGGGGGCATTTGTTGCAATATTAGGCGGTATAGGAACGAGCGAAACTGATATGTATTTGGGTATAATTCCTGCCTAATCGGTGGAAAATTATGGTCTGGTATTTTGGGGTATAGCGATGGTTGTAGGCGGAAGTATATGGATGAATCTCTACGGCGCATATATTTTGCACCACTGCAAATATTGTGGTACTAACTTAAAGGGCGGAGATTATTCATACGAGGAAAGCGAAAAAACTGCAATGTTTGGAAATGACGAAAAGGTTAGACTTAACAGCAAAATAAGGTATGAGTTTGATTGTCCCGAATGTGGCGAAACTACCGTTTGCTTCAAAACTCTTAGGACAGATGGAGAACAGATTGACAGGTACGCCAGAGGCATTGTTGGCAAATAAATTATCAAAACCACCCCCGAGCAATCATTCGCTCGGGGGTGGTTTTGATTAGTGGTTATTAAACTTGTTTTTGTGGGTGGCTCTGTTTTCGATTTTAGCCGAGGTTTTTGCCTTGGCTTTTTTTCGTAATGCCTTATTTTTTGACTGCAAGGTCTGTTTTCACTAACCTTTTACTTTATAAGATTAGCCGGGGAACTTGCCGAAGTATGCCTGGATACCACCGTCAACGTAGAGGATCTGACCGTTTACGAAGTCGGACGCGGTGGAGGAAAGGAATACTGCAGGACCTACGAGGTCCTCGGGATCGCCCCATCTGCCTGCGGGGGTCTTGGTGGTAACGATAAACTCATCGAAGGGGTGACGACTACCGTCGGGCTGTCTTTCACGAAGGGGTGCGGTCTGAGGAGTGGAGATGTAGCCGGGGCCGATACCGTTGCACTGAATGTTGTACTGTCCGTACTCGGACGCAATGTTTCTGGTGAGCATCTTA
Organism: Eubacteriales bacterium; assembly: GCA_045605175.1. Taxonomy (GTDB): domain Bacteria; phylum Bacillota; class Clostridia; order Oscillospirales; family CAG-272; genus UBA1740. The sequence continues at coordinate 1,039 of JAZUPL010000062.1, forward strand.
AGTCCACCCTTTGCAGAAGCGTAAGCAGATACGGTTTCACGGCCGAACTCACTCATCATAGAGCAGATGTTTATAATCTTTCCTGCGCCCTTCTTAATCATAGAGGGGATAACAGCCTTGGAAACGATGAAGGGGGCGTTGAGGTCAACATCGATAACCTGTCTAAACTCGGAAGCCTTCATTTCAACCATAGGAATTCTCTTAATAATACCTGCGTTGTTTACAAGGATGTCGATAACACCGATATTCTTCTCGATGTCTGCAACCATAGCCATAACTGCATCCTCGTCGGTAACGTCGCAAACGTAACCGGTGGCATCGATGCCGTCCGCCTTGTAGGACGCAAGGCCCTTATCTACAAATTCCTGCTTGATATCATTGAAAACGATTTTCGCACCTGCTTCTGCGAGGCCCTTTGCAATTGCGTAGCCGATACCGTAGGATGCGCCTGTTACGAGGGCTATCTTGCCCTCAAGATTAAAGTTTGCTGCCATTTATGTTTCTCCTTTTTCGTTTTTATTTTTATTTGCGCCCATTTTGGGGCTTTTTAGCAGTTGTTTATTGATATAAGTCTATACCCGTGTTAAATTATCTGAGTTCCTTGGTTTCGATATGGTCCATATCGGTGAACTCCTGGTTCTCGCCACACATAGCCCAGATGAAGGAATAATTCCTTGTTCCGACACCGGAGTGAATAGACCAAGAGGGCGAGATAACCGCTTCCTCGTTGTGCATTATGATATGTCTGGTTTCCTTAGGCTCGCCCATCATATGGAACACTGCATCATTCGGACCCATATCAAGATAGAGGTAAACCTCCATACGTCTGTCGTGGGTATGGCAAGGCATTGTGTTCCAGTTAGATCCAACCTCAAGCTCGGTGAGTCCCATAGCCAACTGGCAGGACTTTATAACCTCGGGGTGTATGTACTGATTGATAACTCTCTTGTTGCAGTCCTCGGCACTTCCACAGGGTACTTTGCGCGCCTTGGTTATATCTATCTTAACGATAGGATACGCGGTGTGGGCAGGGCAGGAGGTCATATAGAACTTTGCAGGGTTTTCGGGATCAACACTTTTGAAGGAGAGTTCCTTATGTCCCATACCTACATAGATACCGTCCCTGGGGTTCATCTCGTAGATTTCGCCATCGATAGTAATAATACCCTTGCCACCGATGTTAATACAACCAAGTTCGCGGCGCTGAAGGAAGTAATCTGCGGCAAGCTCCTTGCCTGCTTCAAGTCTGAGTTCCGCGTGCACGGGCTTCATACCAATTACTATAATTCTGTCGATATGGCTATAAACCATTCTTATGTTGTCCTTGGTGAACAGGTTTGCGATGTGGAACTCCTCACGAAGTCTGTCGGTAGTATAATATCTTACGTCTTTTGCATTAGCGGCATCTCTTACTTCCATGCCTTCAATCTCCTTTTTAATATATTTACCATAAATTTCTATCTGTGAAAGTGCGGCAAAGGACAGCGAACCGTCCTCAAGGCGCTGTTGCTTTAAGCCTGTCAGTTTGACGAAGCTTGTAAGTTTTGGCTCGGGAAGTTCTACAATCTGTCCCTCGGCGGTTCCCACAAGGTTGGCGTGAACAGAAGTGCCGTCAGAGAACTCGACGTCCAGTTCCTTCCAATATGTATCGTGGGGGAAGTCGGCGCGGATAAAGATAACCACCTTAGAAACTTCCACCTCGCAGCCAAAACGAACCTCGTACTCCAAATCCTCACGAAGTCCGCCACCCCAGGAATGGTAGGGGAATTTGCCGTGGTTGGAATTGTCAAGAACGCCGTCAATAGCGTTACGCTCGAAGAAACAGGGGTCTTCCCTGGTCACGAAGTTTGCGTGAGCGTGGGGGAAATATTTAGGTACAAGATGTCTGTCGTGTGAGTTGAGCGAGATAAGACGCTCGCCATAACACTCCGCATCATCAGGCTCGCACACTGTTATGCGGTGATCGTCACCGCGAAATGCCTCGGGGTGGTAACAGCATTCAAGTTCGTAATCCCTTGGAATGGCAAATTCAAAACTGCCGTCGGGCAGATACAGTATGCTCTCGGCAAGAGTGGGGTCCAGTTTGATTTTAACAAACTCGGTATCGACTATATCGATGCGGAATTTGTCACCGTCCTCATATTCACCCATGAAATGCTCGTCAATAGACATACCGTGCGCTTTGAACTTAACGTCGCCGTTGGCTCTTAGAAGTTTTAAGTTAATTATGTTTATCACCTCATTTCCCTTTTATAATAGCATATTTTATATAATAAATCAATACTAAAAGTTATTTTTTGCATATTTAGTTAATTTCTATAAATGCAATTGACATACCAAAAAAATTAGTATAAAATAAAGTACGGAAGGAGGTTTTGACAAGAAATGAATGTGATGAAAAGATGCGTTGAATCACCGCTAATATACCTTTTCGCCTATTTATGCCTGCCTTTGATTTATGCCGTGGTTGGTCTTTTGGTAAACACAATATACGGCGTACTAACAACCAACCTCCCTGAGTATTTCAAGAATTATAGCGTGATAACGCATCCTCATGAGTATGCCACCTGTCAGGCTATACTGTCGGCTATCACGATTTTTATATGCTTATACTTCGTGCAAAAAATATACTATTTTCTTGACAACGGCAGATTTGAGTATATGATAGCAAAAACCGAGGGAATGTACACTATGGTAGAAGGCCTTGGACTATACTACCGCAGTTTTTGGCTCGACGACATACTTACCTGTGTTCTGACGTCTGTAATTCTCTATATTCCCGTCATCTACATCCCCGAAAAATTTATGGAAATGGGAGTGCAATTTATCTTTTTCCCCGCCGACGTCATTTATAGCCATTTTGGTACGGTTAATGGGGCGATTCTGCTGCCCTTAATGGCAGTATTAAGCCGTGCGGTAGAGTCAATATGCGCTGTGAAATCCTACCGAGCCAACTGGCTAAGCGGCTCGATAGAGTAGGAGGAAATATGGAACAAATACTTACTTTTATAATATTTATTCTCGCTATCCTCCTCGCAGTCAAACTGCTTGTTTTCATTATCAAAAGAAGCATTATGCTTGCCGGAATTTACGCGCTGAAAAAACAATGCGATGCAAAGATTACTTTACATACATTTATATACCGTCCTATGTGGTGGAAATGCAAGACGCCCGATATAACAGTGGAAATTCGCGACACGGTGTACCGCATACATCTATATAACGGTGGTGGAGGCGCGAGATTTGTTCACTTTGCAAACGAGAGGTTTTCAGTGATTTACTCCAAGTGGAAAACGGTTATGCGTTCCTCCCGCGGCACTTACGGTTTACCGAGAAATTTAGGGCTTACCCTGTCGGTTAAGGGCAAGGTAAACGTCATTCCTCCCCCATCGGAATACGAGGGAAACAAACGGGTGGAAAACATACTCTTATTCTCCCCTGCCCCCGCCGAGGTTTCCTACGTTACCGAGGAAAAGACCAGTATAAGGCTCGCCTTTACTGGTGACACTCTTTACAGTTACAAAATCTTTACTGCCTCCACCTTTGTCACCTATGCAGAAAGAAAATGGCGAGAGGAAAGCGACAGATACGTAAGATACTATTGAATAAATAAAAACGAGGACACGATGCTGTCCTCGTTTTTCTGTAAATATAGAAATGAATCACTCTGCCCCTTTTAACCGAAAAGGATTTTTCTCTCATTGGATAGACTCCTGAGAGTCGGTTCAAGACGTCCTTCAAGCAGAAGATTAAATAACGAATAGGGGTAGGTACAGTCACAATGAGCCCACACCTCAAAAAGGTAAGAAAGGCACAAAAGTTCCTCTGTATTCTCTATCATCTCTGCACGACGGTAAAGCAAATAAACCTCGCGCGAGGCATCGGTTTCCTCAATAAAAGCAGGAAAGTGCCACACTTTTACTCTCTGCCTTAATTCCAGAGAAGTCAACAAAAGAGGGGGACAGTATTTTTCCTCGCCTATGCCGAGAATTTCCCATTTTTCCATCTCTGCCACGTCTTCAACCGTAAGTGAATAGGAAAGAGCGAGAGAAACTAAATCAATATTAAAATCATTTAGCCTTTCGAGCAGGGGTAAAACAAACTTTGGAATAGATATTTCTGCGGGAATTACTTTTTCATTTTTCTTCTCTCTCGGAAGAGAATATTCTAACACCTTTTGACCGACATCAAAAGATGAGCAAATTTTCGCAGCAGTAACTACTGCATCGGCTACATCAAAAGCCTCAACCCACACATTTTGGCAACCAATATTTACGCAAAAAACCGAATCGTATCCTGAGTTTTTGTCGCAACCAATTACCTCGGATGGGTGGATTTTATTAACACGGGTAGGGGTATTCAACCCCAACGAGGTATTTTGCGCCTCAGTCAACGAGGCAAATCTGCCCACAATTATTCCATCATCTGTTTGTAACAAATAACTCATTTCTCACCACCGAAAAGAAGATGTTTGAGTTCCCCGATCTCCTTTAGGTAGTAATCGCAATTGTCACGCATAAAGTCCTCTATCTCTTTGACATCGTGCGCCCAGCCTGCAGCAGCAAAGTGCGCACCCGCTCCTCGTGCCATATCATAGCCGGGTTTCAAATCATCTACTACCAGAATTTCCTCGGGGGAGAGGTTATACCTCTTCATCAAATCAAGGATTGAAAAAGGCGATGGCTTTCTATCCTCAGGGGGCATATCCCACCCGTATATTATGTCGGGCGTCGGTAGATTGTTTGCCTGATAGTCGCGGAGTATATAGTGGGTAAACGAATGCGAAGTAACCGCGATAATGCCACCCCGTGCGCGAAATTCAGAGATTATTTCCGCCATTCCGTCATAAGATGAGGGAATATGGTTCTTCACATATTCTGCCCAATATTCCTCCTCTTCCTTCATTTCCTCCTCACTCAAGCCAACCTCATCACGAAACAGAGATATGACACCAGGGTGAAAATTCTTTACAAAATAACTCTCCAGAGTGTAATTGTCGGCAAGGTGAGGGCGATGCTCACGGAGATACTCTATAAAACTCGGATAATGAATTGTTGCTGTGGAGTTGACCACCGTATCATCGTGGTCTAAACATAGACATTTATATTTCATTTTTTCAAATCCATAAATAATATTTTTGGAATGCTTACAGTATTGTCACTTCTACGAATGCTAAGCGTGTCGGAACGGGTGAGCATCTTCCAGCCTGCCTCATCTCCACCGTAGGAAATAAGTTCAAGCGAGTCGCACCCTCCAAACACGTCGATGTCCTCAAGTTCTCTTATACCTCTTGGCAAGGCAATTCTTGAAAGAGATGTGCAATCGGCAAATGCGTCATACCCAACCTCCTCGACACCAATAGGCAATATGATATTTACAAGCGATGAACAACCCTTAAAGGCTCTTCTTCCAATTTTTCTAAGAGATAGGGGCAAGTCAACGTCGGTAAGCGATCGACACCCCTCAAAGGTGCAGTCATCAATAAGTCCCATACTGTTAGAGAGTTTTACCGACTCAAGGGCGAAACAATTGGAAAATGCACCGAGTTCGATAAGGACGCAGCTGTCAGGTATTTCGATATGTGTCAGGTTAAAGCAATAGCCAAAAGCCCCCTGCCCTATCATATAAAGCGACTCGGACAAGCGAACATGGGTAAGAGAGGCGCACCCCTCAAAAGCGCCCTCGCCAATACGGCTAAGTGTGTCGGGCAGGGTTACTCCCGTCAATGACGAACAACCCGAAAATGCCTCGTCCCCAATTACCTCAAGCCCGTATTCAAAACCGACAGTACGGAGATTTTGACAACCCATAAAGGCGCAAGGGGATATTACTTTAAGGCTCTTTGGCAAATAGATTTGTCGCAAGTTCTGATAGTCACGGAAGGCGTTGTCGGTAATCTCGACAATGCCCTCTTCTATTTTTATAACTGCGTTCTCGGGAGAGTCCTCGTAAAAGCCACGGTAGATAACCGGTGCTTTTTCCCTCTCGCTATCCGAGAAAATTCTCTTTTCTGCACTCATCACTTAATCTTCTCAAGCGCCAGAGTTAAAGCGGCACGTGTTTGTAGATATTTTTCAAGTTTTGCACGCTCGCCCGCTATTACCTGTGCGGGTGCTTTTGCAACAAAGCCTTCGTTGGACAGTTTCTTTTCAAGGCGCTCTATCTCCGCCTCGTTTTTCTTCATCTCAGAAAGGAGTCTTGCCTTCTCCTTTTCAAGATCGACAACCTCAGCAAGGGGGATATACATACTTCCCGCATCGGTAGCAATCATGACCACATCGTCACTCTCGTATTTATCGGTTATAATTACCTCGGACACACTTGCGAGTTTTTCAAGTATTTTTGCCGAGCGTGTAAAACTATCCTCATATTTCGTTACAACAAAGAGTTTTGCCTTTTTCGAGGGGGGGACATTCATCTCCGCCCTTCTTTGACGAATGGCTGTTATTGCAGTGATAATTCTGTCCACATCGCCCTGCTCCTCGGTATAATCCATACCCGTGTCAAATTTCGGGTAGTCGGAAACAACAATAGACTCACAGTCGTGAGGCAGGGATTGGTAAATCTCCTCGGTGATGAAGGGCATATAGGGGTGAAGAAGTTTCAGTATGGTGGAAAGAACCTTTACAAGCACACGCTTGGTGGTAAGGGCGGCTGAGCCTCCCTCAAAGATACGGCTCTTTGCCATTTCGATATACCAATCGCAGAAACTGTCCCAAGTAAAGGAGTATATCTCGGCAAGGGCAATACCTACTTCGTAATTATCGATGTTGGTAGTAACCGATCTGACGAGTTTGTTAAGTCCCGAAAGTATCCACTTATCCTGAGGTGCGAGGTCTTCCTCGGCAAAGGGTGCAAGCAATTCCTCATCCTCTTCAGTCAGGTTCATAAGAACGAAACGGGAGGCGTTCCAGAGTTTGTTTGCGAAGTTGCGTGCCGCCTCTATTTTCTCATCCGAGAAACGCATATCATTACCGGGTGCATTACCGGTAGCGAGGGCAAATCTGAGCGCATCTGCTCCGTACTTGTCTATAATTTCGAGAGGATCTATACCGTTGCCTAGCGACTTGGACATTTTCCGTCCCTGGGCATCTCTTACAAGGCCGTGAATAAAAACGGTGGAGAAGGGCTTTTCTCCCATATGCTCAAGTCCCGAGAATATCATTCTTGCAACCCAGAAGAAGATTATATCATAGCCGGTTACGAGCACCGAGGTAGGATAATACCTTTCAAGGTCTTCTGTCTTTTCGGGCCAACCCATAGTAGAGAAGGGCCAGAGCGCCGAGGAGAACCATGTATCAAGCACATCTTCCTCCTGACGAACGGGTGCACCACACTCAGGGCATACCGAGATATCCTCTTTAGAAACCTCCATATGACCACAGGCATCACAGTAGTATGCGGGAATCCTGTGTCCCCACCAAAGTTGACGGGAGATGCACCAGTCGTGACAATTCTCCATCCAGTTGATGTAGGTTTTGGAGAATCTTTCGGGCTCAAACTTGATGTCACCAGAGATAACAGCATCAAGAGCAGGCTTTGCAAGCGGGCCCATTTTTACAAACCACTGATCAGAGGTCAGGGGCTCGACGGTGGTCTTACATCTGTAACAGGTGCCGACATTGTGAGAGCAGGGATCAATCTTGACAAGGTATCCGCCTGCCTCCAGATCCTTTACCATCTCGCGGCGCGCGGTATATCTATCCATACCCGCATATTTTCCGCCGTACTCGGCCGAGATAGAGGCGTCATCGTTCATTACCTTTATTATGGGAAGATTGTGGCGCTTGCCTACCTCGAAGTCGTTGGGGTCATGGGCAGGGGTAATCTTAACGCAACCGGTACCGAAATCGCGCTCTACATATTCGTCCGCTACTACGGGAATTTCACGCTCTACAAGGGGAAGTATCAAGGTTTTGCCTACCAGGTGGGCATATCTTTCGTCCTCGGGGTGAACGGCAACAGCAGTATCGCCAAGCATAGTTTCAGGACGGGTGGTGGCAACCACAACATACTCGTCGCTTCCCTTTACCTGATAGCGAATGTGCCAGAAAGAGCCCGGTTGTTCGGTGTACTCCACCTCTGCATCCGACAGAGCGGTAAGACAGTGAGGACACCAGTTGATAATTCTGTATCCACGATAGATAAGTCCTTTATTGTAAAGGTTTACAAACACCTCACGAACGGCTTTAGAGCAGCCCTCGTCCATAGTAAATCTCTCTCTTGCCCAGTCACAGGAAGAACCGAGTTTTTTTAGTTGGCTGATGATACGGTTTCCGTACTGATTTTTCCAATCCCAGACACGCTCGAGGAACTTCTCTCTGCCGAGGTCATATCTGGTTAAGCCCTCGTTTACACGAAGCGCCTCCTCTACCTTTATCTGAGTCGCAATTCCTGCGTGGTCGGTGCCGGGCACCCAAAGGGTGGAGTAGCCCTGCATACGCTTGGTTCTGATAAGAATATCCTGAAGCGTTTGGTCAAGGGCGTGTCCCATATGAAGTTGACCTGTTACGTTAGGAGGAGGAATTACTATCGAAAACGCAGGCTTCTTTGGATCAGGATCGGGCGCAAAATAGTTGTTCTCGCACCACTCGGCATACAGCCTGTCCTCAAACTCTTTCGGATTATAGTTTTTTGCCAATTCTTTTCTCATTGTCGTTTTATCTCCTGTTGATTCTACATTCTGTTTGGTTGTTAGAGTCGGAAAATACCCGACGATTATCTGTATCCCTCATATACCACCTTGGTTTCGGTGTACATACTCTGATAGGCCTCTTCTATGAGCGACTCTACATCCACCTTTTTCAGTTCGGCTTCCACGTCCTCGATTCTCGGCTGTGTCTTCGGGTGGCGGGGGGTGAACACGGTGCAACAATCCTCAAAGGGAAGTATCGAGGTTTCAAAAGTACCGTAGTGACGCGCCTGGATTATAATTTCGTTTTTGTCCATACCTATACAGGGACGGAATACCGGAATATTAACCTGAGAATCGGTGACTCCAAGAGCCATAAGCGTCTGTGACGCCACCTGACCGAGGCTCTCACCCGTAATGAGTGCGCCGCACCTGTACTGCCTTGCAGTCCTCTCGGCAAGTCGCATCATAAATACACGGAGCAGGACGGTAAAGTAATCCTCACGACACTTGTCACGCAGTTCTTCTTGTATATGCGTCAAGGATATGACGTGCACGTTTATTCTCGCGCAATATTCACACATCTCTTGTGCTAAGGTCATAACCTTTTCTTTAGCGCGCTCGGAGGTGTAAGGGAAGGACTCGAAGTGAAGCGCCTCTATCTCCATACCTCTCTTTGCCATCATACATCCGGCAACCGGCGAATCTATGCCGCCGGAGAGAAGCAAAAGCCCCCTTCCTGCCGTGCGAAGAGGTAGTCCGCCCGCGCCACTTTCCTGACCTGCACGAATAAATGCATGATCATCACGTACCTCGACGGTTACTACGACCTCAGGATTTTTTACATCAACCCGTATTCCTTTAACGCTTGAGAGAATAACTCCACCGATTTGTGCAGATATTTCGGGGGACTTCAAGGGAAACCGCTTGTCCGAACGTCGGGCATTCACCTTAAATGTTCTCTTGCCCTTAAGTTTTTCAGGAAGATATTTACGAGCAATTTCGGTAATGCTCTCCATATTCTTTTCGCACACCGCAGCGCGGTTTACACCAACTATGCCAAACACCTTTCGGGCGGTGGCATACATTCCCTCCATATCGCACCCCGAGTCCTGTGGCTCGACGTATATGGTTGACTGCTTGCAATATATTTTGAAGGTGCCGTAGGGACTCGCCCTACGACGAAGTTCTTTTACAAGTCCGCTCTCAAAGGTCTGTCTGTTTGCACCTTTAAGAATAACCTCTCCAAACTTGCAAAGTATTACCTCTTCAATTTTTTCTTCATTTTCTGTTATGTCAAACGATGTAAAGTCCATATTTAGCATCGGGCAAAACAACTTAAAACCCGACATACCTCTCCTGCTTTTTATATTGCATTATTAAACAATGACATATACCTCACCCGAAATAAAATGCTCAAGACACTTCATCAATAAGGTAGGATGTATAATTAAAATATTTGAAAAAATGCATAAAATAATTATATATTATTTAATGGGCGTTGTCAAGAGGCGGACAGGACAAAAGTTAAAATATGGAGTCAAGAACCGCCGAAACCTTGTCGGCAGAGGGGCAAAAAGCGTATATAATGTACCCTCCTCGGGAAAGAACTGCGTACTTACACTCCCTATAATAACCGTTAAGGAGTGCGAGCCTCTCTCGGGCAAGTTCAAGTATAAGAAGTCTTTCCTTTGACCTGGGAGAATAAAAAACGCCGACCTCATACGCACAGTTTATCGAAGGTCGAATAACGAGCGTGACCTCTGTCCCCTGCGGGATAGGGGACAGAAACATTTCTTCAAGCAACTCGCTTGGCAGATAGTTATCATCCCCCTCGCCAGATAGCGAGGAATAAAGCACTCCACCAAAATCTATTTCCTCACAAATAGCCCGTGCTACACTTTCTGTACTGTCTTTTCTCACGCCACAGGAACAAAAAACTGACACCGATAGTATTATCGATGTCAGTATGCAAACAATTCTTTTCATTTTAACCCTCATAGCATTTTTTCAATTCTATGCGAGTGTGGGGGCGTGTAGAACTATTCGGCCAAATTTAGTTTGTAAGTTCTCCCACAAGGTCCTTTTCCATAAGCCTTTTTATCTGCCCTTTTCCAAGCCCAAGACTAAACAGATGATAGAGTTTTGCAACCGCAGCCTCGGTGGTCATATCCATGCCGCTTACCGCTCCTGCGCTCTTAAGCCTTGAACTCGTTTCATAAGCACCGAGCGACACAGTACCGCCCGGACATTGAGAACAGACTGTAATTACAGAGCCGGCACCGAATGCTTTTTTAATTATAGGCAACAAATCTCCGCCGCCCATAGGGATATTGCCTGCCCCAAAGGTTTCAAGCACTATGCCTGAGAGTTTTTCGGTCATTATCTCCTCGAAAAGTCCAAACTGCATTCCAGGGAAGATTTTAAGGACACCGATAGGCACATTTGCAAAGGGACGGTAGGATATTTTCTCGCCCGATTTAGGCTTCAACATGGCACCCGTGTTATATTTTATCGAAATACCCACCTCGGCAAGGTGTGGATAGTTAGGCGAATCAAAGGCTACAAGACCGTCGGCGCTCATCTTCATCGCCCTGTTACCGCGTAGAAGTATTCCACTAAAATAGAGCGCTACCTCTCTGACCACGCCCTGTGCGGCAATAAGCACCGAGGTTATCAGATTATCCCGACCATCCGAGCGAATTTCTGACAAGGGAATTTGCGAGCCTGTCAAGACCACGGGCTTGTTAAGTCCTCCAAGTATAAAGGAAAGGGCGGAGGCTGTATATGCCATAGTGTCTGTACCGTGCAGAATTACAAAGCCGTCAAAGTCCTGATAATTGTTATATACCACCTCGGCGATTCTGTTCCATTCTTCCACACTCATATTAGAGGAGTCAAGCAGGGGAGCCATCTCGCTTAACTCCCATACGGGAAATCCCTCTCGGTAAAGGTCGGATATCTGTGTCATAGCCTCCTTCAAAAATCCAGGGATAGGAGTGTAACCTTTTTGGGTATTTTTCATACCAATAGTGCCACCCGTGTTAATTATTAGCACTTTTTTTGCGCCTATTTCGATTTTTTCTTTCATTTTATTTTCCCTCGTTTTGAGTTCTCTCTCGGTCGATGTAGTTTTGCAGAATTATCTGTGCAGAAAGGGTATCAACCGCATCCTTTCGCTTTTTGCCGTAAGTTCCTGTTTCTCCAAGAAAACGGTATGCTACCATTGTGGTCATACGCTCGTCATAATAATCTATCTCAATATTGGTATATTCGCCCAAAAGTTCCACAAAAGCACGAATAACATCGGCCCTCTCTCCCTCGCTGCCGTCCATATTTTTGGGAAGACCTACGATAATTTTTTTACAACCCCTCGCCTCGGCTTCCTTTGACACGCGAATGGCGGTGTTTCTCATTCCACCCTCTTTTATTGTACCAATTCCACTGGCTATAAGTCCGGACGGATCGCATTCGGCAAGTCCTGTACGAACGTCGCCATAGTCAACTCCGAGGTATTTTCCGTGAGATAAATTCATAGTGTTCCTTTCTATGTCTGCCGTTTGTTTTTTAGTTCTTACGGTACAGTGCAATTATAAAACTCGCCTTAGTGGTTAAATTTTGCAGTTTAGCGAGTCGCCCTCTCCCCTTTTCACTTGTGCGATATGCATAGGGTGTCATCATAAACAAATCCCTGATGTCCTCTGCACAGTCAAGATTAATATTGTACTCAAGTTTCTCGATAACCTCAAGCGAAAACCCCTCAATTTCGGTGTCCTCGTGCTTGTTTTTGTAAGGGGTATCATATATCGCCTCTTTGAGAGAGAAAAGATGTTCCTCGGCGGGATATACCATTAAAAAACTGCCCCCCTGTTTTAGAACCCGTCTGACCTCGTCAAGCGCAAGGGGAGAAAACACGTTTATCACCGTGTCTATGCTCGAATCGGATATTGGCATATCGTAGGAACTCGCCACCGCACACTCAAGACGGGCCGAGCGACGAAGCGCAAAGCGCACCGCATCACGTGAAATGTCAAAGGCGAGCATTTTGCTCTCGCCGTCACGACGGAAAAGGGCATCCTCTACCACCGCAGTGTAATACCCTTCGCCACAACCTGCATCAAGCACTATTCCGAGCGGCGGCGTGCATTCGGTCACAAAGTTGCTCACTCTCTCTGCCAAAGGGCCATAATACCCATGGCTTAAAAAGTTGCGTCGTGCCTCTACCATATCACGGTTGTCGCCGTGGACTCCTCCCACGCCGCCGAGCAAGAGATTGTAGTACCCCTGCCTTGCTCTATCAAATGAGTGCCCGTTTTGGCATACCGCTCTGCCTTTTTGTTCGATTAGGGCAGATCTGCATTTAGGACATATATAGTGCATAAGCGTTCCTATTCTTTTTATATTTTAAGTCTAATAAATAGACCGTCATCATTGTTTTGTTATAGTTTTAAGAGTTTTTCTTGGTTTGAAAATGTATATTATTCCGCAGGACAAAGTTTAGACTCATATAACCTAATAGAACTTAAAAAGTTCCATTGATGTTAAGTATATATAATCGATATAAGACGAATACTTTAATAACTAAAAGACAAAATGCCGGTTATTTGAACTTTCGCAAGACAAGGCGTAAGGGTGCAGGGGGCTACTCCGAGCCTACCGCGTCTGCCAACAATGCAGTATTGCGGGTTTTATACTATAAGCATTGCATCGCCAAAAGAGAAAAATCTATACCTCTCTTCTACTGCCTGCTTGTAAGCCCCCATTACATTATCTTTACCAGCCAGGGCGCTTACCAACATTATCAAAGTGCTTTCGGGCAGGTGGAAGTTGGTTATTAGGGCATCCACCGCCTTGAATTTGTAACCAGGGTAGATAAATATACTTGTTTCGCCACTTATGGGGTGGACTATGCCATCGGGGGTAGAAACGCTTTCAAGAACTCTTGCCGATGTTGTGCCTACTGCAATTATTCTGCCACCACGTGCCCGACGCTCATTTATCTCTTTGGCAACCTCGTCATCTATATGGAAATATTCTCCGTGCATAAGATGTTCTTCTATATTTTCTACCTTAACGGGACGGAAAGTGCCTAAACCTACATGAAGGGTTACCTCACCGAAGCCTACCCCTTTTGCCTTAATGCGTTCAAGGAGTTCCTCGGTAAAATGCAGGCCTGCCGTTGGGGCTGCCGCAGATCCTTCCTCTCTTGCATAGACCGTCTGGTAGTCGTTTTTGTTCTCCAACTTTTTGGTTATATAAGGTGGAAGTGGCATATTGCCAATTATATCAAGCACCTCATAGATAGAAGAATATTTCTCTCTATCGTACTCAAACCTGACAGTCCTATTGCCCCCGTCAACTATCGAGGTCACAGTGGCACAGAGAATATCACCAAAGGTAAAAGAAGCGCCTACCTTCGCCCTCTTGCCCGGGCGAACAAGTGTTTCCCATTCACCGCTCTCGAGCATACGAAGAAGTAGCAACTCCATAGGCGAGCCGGTTTTATCTGTTACACCTAACAGCCTTGCAGGAATTACCTTTGATGAATTTACTACCAACATATCCTCAGGATTAAGGAAGTCAATAATATCGCGAAAAACGCGATGGCTCACCTTTCCCGTGGCACGGTCAAGCACCATCAAGCGACACATATCCCTTTCCGTGGAGGGAAACTGTGCTATTAGTCCTTCGGGCAGATCGTAATAAAAGTCATGGGTTACAAGGTCGGTCTTTACCCTCTCGTTTGTGATGGTTTCTATAATTTTTTCCATTTTCCTACCTATCGATATTTTTTTGAAACATTAGGGGGTGTGCTGAATAAAATGTAAATGGCACACTAATCTATTTGATTATAACTTAAAATAAAATATTTTGCAATACATTATTAAAAATTGGAGGGATAGATAGGTGAAAGAAATTATTTTTCGAGGTGTCGGCACAGCGCTTATAACACCGCTACATAAGGGAATAATAGATTACGAAGCACTTGAAAGGTTGATTGAGAGGCAAATCGAGGCAGGGGTAGATGCAATAATCATAGGCGGAACTACGGGCGAGGCGGCAACGCTTTCAGAGGATGAAAGATATTCGCTATACAAAGCATCAAAAGAAATAATAAACTCAAGAGTTAAACTTATATTAGGCACAGGAACAAACGACACACGAACGAGTATAAAGCACACAAAAGAAGCAGAAAAGGTGGGGTGCGACGGTGTCCTTGTGGTGACTCCTTACTATAACAAAGGTACAAATGACGGCCTATATACCCATTACAAAAGAATTGCCTCTGCAACGACACTGCCTATAATGCTATACAACGTCCCCTCAAGAACAGGAGTAAATCTGGGAACAGACCTATTAAATAGACTAAAAGAAATAGAGAATATAGTGGCAATAAAAGAGGCGAGCGATTCGGTTGACAGGCTCGTTGAACTTGCCTCGCTTATACCCGATATTGCCTTATACTCTGGCAACGACAGTCAGATATACCCAACCCTTGCCCTTGGTGGTATGGGAGTAGTTTCGGTTGTATCAAACCTGTGTCCGAAGCAAACGGTCAATTTATGTAAACAGTTCTTTGCGGGAAATTTGCGAGAATCATTAAAAACGCAACACAGCATGCTCCCAATTATAAAATCGCTGTTTTTGGAAACAAATCCCGCACCTATAAAATACGCTATGATGAAGATAGGGCTTTGTGAGGGAGAAATGCGCCTACCAATGTGGTTACCAAGCAAGGTAACACGCAAGAAAATTGACAAAGTCCTCGAAACTATACTTGAGTTTTAACATTTATGGCATATTGGACATTTTAAGTCTGTACAAATATTAAACAGCAAATACAAATTCATTTTTGCAAATAGTTGTTTGCATTAATAAAAATAAATCAGGTATTACAGTATCCTCTGTAATACCTGATTTTGGCGTTTAATTTAACACGGGTTGGTGTTAAATACTTCTGATGTTGTTAGAATTTATCACTTCTATATACATATTGTGGTCAAGTCGATTAAGAAGCGACTGGAAAAACGATGTTACGGGTTGCTCGGTGAAGAAATGTCCTGCCTCGATAAGGTTTATTCCCATCTCAACCGCTTCTTCCATCACATTATAACCAATTCTACCCGAAATATAGGTATCTGCACCCGACAAAAGAGCATCTTTAACAAAACTCTTGCCGTCGCCACCCACTACCGCAACACGGGATACAGGAATATACGCATCGGCTACGCGCACACTGTCGCAGTCAAGAAGCCCCTTGACAAGATAGGAGAAGTCCTCCATTGTCAACTCCTCATCAAGCGTCCCAATTCTGCCGAGGTCGCCCTCGCCAAAGGGTTTTGCCCCTTTTATTCCTATAATCTCGGCGAGTATATCGTTTACGCCACCCTCTACCTTATCTGCACGGGTATGTAAAGAGATAACAGAGATGTTGTTTTGAATAAGTTTTATCACCTTGCGTGCTATATGGTCGTTCTCGGTAAGCGAGCATATAGGCTTAAAAATCAATGGGTGGTGTGAGAGAATCAAGTCCATGCCCGACGAAATAGCATAATCCACAACTTCCTCGGTGACATCGAGAGTTACAATTGCGCGACGAACCTCTGTATTGGTGTCTGCCGAGCACATAAGCCCGTCATTGTCCCACGCCTCACGCAGCGACTCCGGTATCCTCTCGGATAGAGCGTCATATATTTCCTGTACTGTCAATGTCCTGTCCTCCCAGTTAATATTATAAAACTTTTTTCTCAATAGCGCCAAGAATAGCACGCTCTTTTTCCGAATCTACTCCTCCAAGAGTCTTGCCGTCCACCGTCCTTTTTAACGAGCGCGCCTTGCCCTTTATATAACCGAGGTAAAACTCTCTGTCTTCCTCGTGAACAGGGGTTACGCCAAGTTCCGCATCTATAAAAGAAATGTCACACGGGGTGGCACTATACTCGCAAACAATAACAAGATAATACTTGCCCTCGTCAAAAGAATATCGCTCGTCAACTATCCTAAATCCGCAAGAGCAGAGATAATTTCTCAAATCTGCCTGTTTTGACATCGGTTGTAATATGAGCCTTATCCCTCGGTCAAGAAGATGTGGCGCGTTATCTATTATATCGGCTATAAGTTCGCCACCCATGCCCGCTATCACATAGTCTGTAATACCCAGGCCGCACAGCGACGATGCACCGTCGCACAAATGAAATGTCACATTGTCATAAAGTCCCTCCGAAGAAAGGTTGGCTCTGGCAGAATTGAGTGGCCCTTCGTTTATATCCGAGAGATGCGCGGTTGATATTTTGCCCGACTTCAGTAAAAAAATCGGGAGGTATCCGTGGTCTGTGCCAATATCGGCAAGCACGGCGCCCTCCCTCACCTGTTGTGCCACCGACATCAATCTTTTCGTGAGTACGGTGGAACTACTCATTTGCTCGCAAGAAACTCGTTGATCTTCTTTACAAGAGCGTCGGCATCGGTACCGTGAACAAGGCAAGCATCTTCAATGGATTCGCCTCTTGAGTGAGGGCAACCCAAACAATGCATACCAATCTCAAAGAAGAAACGGGCGGTTTCTACATCATAGTCAAGAATATCGCCAATAAGCGTATTTTTAGTAACGTTCATTTTATTTACCTCGCATTTAACTTTTTGCCTATACAGTATATCACATTTGCCCCTAAAAATCAATATATTTTAAAAACTTGCTATTTACTTTTTCTAAAAATTGTGATAAAATAATGTAGAATGTGAAAATATGCCCTTTATCAAGATAGGAGAAATAAATGATAGTTGCACTTGAAGAATCTAAGCGCAGACTTGTAGCACTTGAAGATGTGCTTAAAGAACTTGGAAATCAGTTGAGAATAGACGAGTGTGCTGAGAGAGCAAACGAACTTGAACGTGAAACGGTGGTCGCAGACTTTTGGAATGATGCAGAGCGTTCCTCAAGAATATTAAGGGAGATAAAGCAACTCAGAGATAAGGTGGAGAGTTATCACGAACTGTGCGCTCGCCTTGAAGATGCCTATGCCCTTTGCGAAATGGCAATAGAAGCAAACGACGAAGACTCGGTGGAGGAGGTCGTTTCCGAAACCGACTTTATCGAAAGCGAAGCAGAGAAAAAGAGAATAGAGGTTTTGCTTAGCGGTCCTTATGATAAGAACAACGCTATCCTTTCCTTCCACCCCGGCGCGGGAGGAACAGAAGCACAGGACTGGGCAAGTATGCTCTATCGTATGTATGTCAGGTGGGGCGAGGCTCACGGCTTCAATGTTAAACTCATCGACTGGCTCGATGGTGACGAAGCGGGTCTAAAATCTGCAACAATAATGATAGAAGGTATTAATGCCTACGGATACCTTAAGAGCGAAAACGGAGTACACAGACTTGTAAGAGTTTCGCCCTTCGATTCTTCAGGACGCAGGCACACCTCCTTTGCATCAGTCGAAGTTATGCCCGAATTTGAGGATGATGACACTATTGTAATAAACGAGGCAGATTTGGAGATAACCGCTCACCGTTCAAGCGGTGCGGGTGGTCAGCACATCAACAAGACCGACTCGGCTATTCGTATAGTTCATAAACCCACGGGTATAGTTGTAGGTTGCCAAACCGAGAGAAGCCAGTTGCAAAACAAGGAAACCGCTATGAAAATGCTCCGTGCAAAACTCATGGAGATAAAGATAAGAGAAAAACTCGACAGAATAGAGGATATCCAAGGCAACAAGTCAAACATAGAATGGGGTAGCCAGATACGAAGTTACGTATTTATGCCCTACACCCTCGCAAAGGATACCCGTACGGGCTACGAAGAGGGCAACATCGACTCGGTTATGGACGGTGAAATTGACGGATTTATTAACGCCTACCTCAAACACCTATCTGCAAGCACCGAGCAACAGTAATTACTTTTACAAAGGTCTTGCAACAGACATTTTGAAAACAACAGTTTACAATAATTAAGAGCAAGACTAAAAGTCTTGCTCTTTTTTGTTTTAAATAATTCATAGTATATGGTTTTACTTTTTTAGATTAGTGCTACCCGTGTTAAGTTTTTTCTAAAATATTTATCACATTTATAAAATCTTAGCACACTTAAAGCAAACTAAAGATCTCTTTGATTTTTTCCTGCTCTATTTTTGTTTTGTCGCCAAAGACCACCACGGTCGTCCTTTCAGGACACAACACTTTACTTGCGACCTCACGAAGCCTTTCAGCACTTATCGACAAGTATGCCGTCTTCCTATCCTCAAGGCTCATATAGTCCGCACCCGCAATATGATTTTCATATGCAAAGGTAAAGGCGAGTTCGTAAGGATCATCAAGCAGAACATCTGCCCCCTCTACATATCCGGCACGCATAAGGCGTTCCTCACTCTGCACCTGTTCCTTAAATTTTCGAAGAAGTTCGACGGTTTTTATAAGAGCCTCGTAAAGTTTTGCTCCGCGCACCTCAAAGGAAAAGTGCAGCGAACCTATATTGTTATATCGCTCGGTGGCACTGTCTATCTCATAGAACAATCCCATTTTTTCGGAAAGTTGTGTGAACATAGGACTATCGTTTCCACCCAAAATCATATCGTGCAACAGGTCAAGTTCGGGCGCTGCGACCTCTGTCATATCTACGTCAAATCCTATGCGTATCTTGGTAAAACTCGCTCTCTTTTGAAAAACGAGAGGGCCACGATGCCCAAAGTTAGCGGGAACAGGTGCGATATTCTCTATCCCGCAAGATGTGCCAATCTTCTTTTGTCCAAAAAGCGAGGAAACATAATCTGCGTCATTCGTTTCCCACCTGCCACAAAGATAGAGGAACACGTTGCCGTCGGTTATTATTCTTTTTCTATAATTCTCAAGCCTTGTTTGGCTGATTCGGCTCACACTACCCGCCGTGCCTAAAATTGAACGGGCGAGTGAAGTTCCTGCATATACGCATCTTCTTGAATATGCCGAAAATGAGGTGCGTTCGTCTGCCTCACGTATCTCTGCCTTTATCCTATCCCTCTCGGAATTGTAGTCGACGGTCGAAATGCTTATAGGGTCGAGGACGTGCGAGATAATCTCTGCCGCAACACGAAATGCAGATGGTACTCCACTTATGAAAAAATGAACCATTTCATTATAGGTGGTAGCATTAAAATCAAGGCCATAGCGGTCGAGGGTGGAATACAGTTTTCCATCGTAGGCGGCATTTATATTTCTGAAAACCATATGCTCGAACAAATGAGTTATTCCCGACTCCTGTTCGCTCTCAAACACACACCCTGCTCTGACAAACAGAGAGATAACAAAAGAATGGGTGTGCGCAAGGCTATAAGAATATAGCGGTATTCCATTTTCGAGATATCTGCATTCTTCCATAATACACCCCTCCTTTTCTACATTATTTTAACATATATTATTATATAAATCAATAATTAAAAGTCGATTTTCTGTTTTTAGATTGACTTTATTATTATACTGTACTATAATATTTTTGATATTCCCAAAAACCAAAAACATAAGGAGGTGCCGAGGTGATAAGCGAAAAATTCTTAGAGCGAATGAAGAACATTCTTGGGGATGAGTATCCCGTTTTTTTGAAGGAACTTGTTGAAGGCGAAGCGATAAGAGGCATAAGAGTCAACCGAATAAAGAAGCCAGACGGCACACTTCCCGTGTTTTTCGATGACAGAGCCGAGTCTATTACATACTGTGACGGCGGCTATATTTTAAGGGATGACATAAAAATCGGTCAGACACCTGAGCATCACGCAGGCATTATATATTCGCAAGACCCCGGTGCTATGAGCGCCCTTTGCGCCTTGGATATTGAGCTGGATTGGTGGGTGCTCGACACCTGTGCCGCTCCTGGCGGAAAGGCATCACAAGCAGCAGAGAGGCTCTCGAGCGAGGGATTTATACTTGCAAACGAATATGTATCTAAGCGAGCAAAAATTATAGTCAGCAACTTTGAAAGACTTGGTATTTCAAGCGCAATAGTGACCTCTATGGATACAGAGATGCTATCAAGACTCTATCCCGAAGTTTTCGACCTGGTTATTACCGACGCCCCCTGCTCGGGTGAGGGAATGTTTCGCAAAAACGATGAGTCGCAGGAAAACTGGAGTCCCGAAAACGTCGAAGCCTGTGCAAAAAGGCAGAAAGAAATTCTCTTCAACGCGGCAAAGACGGTCGCCAAAGGCGGCTATCTACTCTACTCTACCTGCACCTATTCTGTGGAGGAAAACGAAGAGGTGGTGGCAGACTTTTTAGAAAACCACCCCGACTTTACACTTGAAAGAGTAAAAGATGAACTATTTAATGCGACAAGAGGTGGCATAAATGTAAGAGGCAGGGATATGTCTAACACGCGTCGCTTTTATCCCCACATCTGCCCCGGCGAAGGACAGTTTGTCGCTCTTATGAAAAGGCGGGGGCAAAGGCAAGGAAAGACAAGTTTTGTTTACAAAGATGCAACAAAACCACTTGACAAAAAGGAAAAAGAAATAGTATTAACCTTCTTCACTGAAAATCTTATCGCACCGCCTGATGGCAGACTGGTAAAATCGGGAGAAAATATAGTTTTAATTTCACACGGGTGTCCTGTTCCACCCCATTCAGTATATATGGCGGGAGTTCTCGTTGGCGAGATTTCGGGTGGCATATTAAAGCCCTCGCACCAATTTTTCTCGGTTTATGGCAGACTGTTCCGAATAAAAGAGGAACTGGCTGGCACAGATAGAGTAGCGAAATACCTCTGTGGTGAGGAGATAGAGAGTACATCAGGAGATCGTGGTTGGTGTTGTATAACTTATCTCGGCGTCCCTCTTGGCGGAGGCAAGCTCTCTTGTGGCAGAATAAAAAACCATTATCCGAAAGGTTTAAGAAATAAATAATATATATTAAGGAGAAAAAACATGGAAAATCAAGTTTTGGCAAAGGTTGGCCCTCTTACCGTAACTCTGGATGAGATCGAGGAATTCATCGCAGGTCTTGGACAAAGAGGTCAAGCCTATAACACACCCGAGGGAAGAAAAATTATTCTTGAACAGTTGATAGGAAACAAACTTCTACTTCTTGACGCAAAGAGAAATCTTCTTGAAACCGAGCCCGAATTTAAGGCACAACTTGCAAGAGTAAAGGAAGAACTGCTTATTTCCTATGCCACCAACAAGGCTATTGAGTCGGTAAGAGTTACCGAAAAAGAAGCAAGAGATTACTACGATTCAAATCCCGAACAGTTTATCGGCGAGGAAACAGTAAATGCAAGCCACATTCTTGTCGCCACCGAGGAGGAGGCCGTCGAGATTCTTGCAAAAATCAACAGAGGCGAAATCACCTTTGAGGCAGCGGCACAGGAATATTCAACCTGCCCCTCAGGTCAAAGAGGCGGCAATCTTGGCGATTTTGGCAAAGGACAAATGGTGCCCGAATTTGATAGAGCAGTATTTGCCATGGAGGTAGGCGAGATGACCTCGGCTCCAGTTCAGACTCAGTTTGGCTTCCACCTGATTAAACTCAACTCCAAAAAGCCTGCCGAAACCACCCCCTACGAGGCTATTTGCGAGCAACTTAAGGAAATGCTTGTAAGCCAGAAAAGACGCGACGCATATCAGTCAAAGGTGAACCAACTTAAAATACTCTACCCCGTTGACCTTATATGAATGACGAATTAGAGTTACTGAAAAAACGGTTTATTGAACTTGCTACAAAGGCTGAGAGAGGTCTGTATTTTACCTTTACAAACTTCCTCGGTCTTGCCGAGCAATCCGCCCTCGCCGAGATAGAGTCAAAGATCCGCTATGCAAAGCCTACAATATATGGAGGCGCCCCGGGAGCGGAGCGTTATATCGTCCGTTTTGGTGACGAAGAGGAGATAGGATATTCTGCACCATTCCCAATTATTTGCGTAAAGGTGGCACCCGTGTCGCAAAAATTCGCAGATAAACTCACCCACAGGGATATTCTCGGCTCGCTTATGAGTCTCGGCATTGAGCGTGACAAACTCGGAGATATTCTACTTTGTGACAATGTTGCTTATGTATTTATGCACGAGGATATTGCAGAATATATCACAAGAGAACTTACCAGAGTAAAAAACACCGATGTAAGTGCAGAAATCACCGAAACTCTCCCAAGCGAAAACCTCTATCCAACCGAGAAACGAACAATACAGATAAGCAGCGAGCGGCTTGACGCCGTTATTGCAAAGACCTATCATCTGTCAAGAGATGATGCACAAATGTTATTCCGCCGCTCTCTTGTGTATGTCGGCGGCAAGGAATGTCTGTCACTCTCCTACACGCCAAAAGCAGGTGACAAGGTGACTGTAAGAGGTTACGGTCGGTTTGTATATCTTGGTTATCAAAGCCTGTCCAAAAAAGGCAAGTTGAATGCCGAAGTTTTAGTTTATATATAAAAGAGCCTGACGATTTTTACATCGCAGGCTCTTTTTTTGTTGTTTAACAATATAGACGGACACGGACACCCCGCTCTTTTTTATTAGAGGTGCGCATATTCCAGATAATCTCGCAGTCATCGGGCAGTAACACAAGCACCTCGTCCATTAAGGTGGTGTCGGCAGTAAGGTTTTCGTCAGGTCTGATTATAGTCACCCAACAACGCTCACAGTTTTGAAACTTCGTAGCACTAAGTGTACCGTCATAGTCAAATGTGCAGACGAAATCAATTTTCGTGAAAAAGTCAAATGCCTTCTTAAAATCTATCGAAAAATATCTGCGAACTCCAACGAGCGAAGTGAGGTCATAGAGAAGTTCGACAACCCTATCAGGCTTTGTCAAAAACACAGGACAAGGCAGTTTTATTCCCTCCTCGGCGCAAAGAATGACTATAAGCAACGTTTCCTTGGGCTTGTCCTCCAAGAGGTTTCTAAGGTTTTCAAGGCTTTCCTGTGATGAGTTGCCTAAGGCAATAAGATAGTCGGCATCTGTGTCCTGGGAAAGCGCGATGTCGCAAATCTTCGTGCAAAATCCAAGCCCATCCATACCGCCTATGGCATCGGTTAAATATTTGTCCAAGGCTGAAAATTCACGCCTCAGCAGTTCCTCTGCCCACCCATCAAGTGATACTAAATTACAAATCAAGGGGGTATAATCTATCATAAAGTCACCTAAAACTATATATGCTTTATTGTACCCGAAAGGACAAAATTTGTCAACCCTTTTTGACTTTATTCTGCTTTTTACCTATCAATTCGTAGTTAATCCCACCTCTTGGGTGATCTTTTCGCTAATGAGTACAAGTGAAAAGGGGCTGTTTCATTTAGGCATAACCGAATAAAAACACCGAGGTGTTGTATTATGATATGCACCCCAAAAGTTAGACACTTTTGGAGGTGCATATTTTTTATGGCAAAGAAAGGTCAAATTCAAAAAAGGTACTCGACGGAATTCAAAGTAAGTGTTATAATGTATATGCGAGCACACCACTTGAGTTATTCCGAAACCGTACGAAAGTATTGGGATATTACACGAGGTCAAGAACACAATTACATAAAACGGATACAAAGTTGGGAACGCATATTCTTAGAAGAAGGAGCCGAAGGTCTAATGAAAGAACGCCGAGGCAGAGCAAGTGGTTCTAAAAAAGGTCGCTCCCCCAAGCTAGATAGAAAAGTGGAAGAAGATCTTATTGCCGAGAACCAAAGACTCAGAATGGAGATAGAGTATTTAAAAAAACTGAATGCCTTAGTTCTTGCGGAAGAGCAACAGAGCGGCAAAAAGCGTTCATAATTGCTGAACTAAGGCAAAAGTATCCGCTTAAAGATTTGTTAGAGTTTTCGGGGATAGCAAGAAGCACGTACTATTACTATCTAAAACAGAAGGATAAAGACAAATACGAAAGCGTAAAAGAAGATATTTTAGAAATCTACAACGCGCACAAGGGAAGATACGGTTACAGAAGAATTTGTGCTGTTTTGAAAGCAAAAGGTTACGAAATTAACCACAAAACAGTACTAAAACTGATGAAATCTCTCAATTTGCGTGGGAAACAGAGCAAAAATGTGAAATACCATTCATACAAAGGCGAGGTAGGAAAGGTTGCGGATAATCTGTTGCATAGAGATTTTTATGCAGAAAAGCCATTCGAAAAACTAACTACCGATGTTACAGAGTTTAAGATTGGTGAAGAAAAGGTTTATCTTTCTCCTGTGCTCGATATGTTTAACCGTGAAATTATATCTTACTCTATTTCCACTAGTCCTAATTTGCAGCAAGTTAGAGATATGCTAAACGGACTATTTGATAAATTACCGGCTGATGCCAGACCACTATTCCACTCTGACCAAGGTTTGCAGTACCAACACGCAGAATACCAACGATTACTTGCCGAACACAACATTACACAAAGTATGTCCCGCAAAGGAAACTGCATGGACAACGGCATAATGGAAAACTTCTTCGGAAGGCTTAAAGTTGAGATGTATTACGGCGAAAATTTCGAATCCCCTAGGGGATTCATTGAGAAGCTGGAGGAATACATACATTACTACAACAACGAGAGTATCTCTCTAAAACTAAAAGGAATGAGCCCAGTGCAATACCGAGCTCATTCACAAACAATTTAATATTTATTTTTTGTCTAAACTTTGGGGTTCACTTCATTACGCAGCACCTCGGTTGTGTTTTTTACACTTTTGAAGAAAATTAAGGTTGAAAACCACTGGTTTTCTTCATTTTATTGTGTTTTTATTCTATCGCCGTTTCCTCGCTCGCCGTACTTTTGTACGGCTATCGCTCGTCAGCCGACGATTTCTGCTCTAAATCAAGCGTGCCCCAAAGGCGCTTCGCACGAAGAATTCAGATTTTTTGCCCCAAAAGTCCCAAAAACCCTTGGTTCATCTGAATTCTTAATTACTCAGCCCCTTTTTATTTTGAAAAAGCAAGGATTTTCTCCTTGCTTTTTCTTTTTTAATATTATTTTGTGATTTTTACCTAATCAAAAGCCTATGCGAGATGTCTTCTTCTGGTCGAGAGAAGCAAACTCACGGTCGGAGGTTGCACGAGAGAAGTCTGCGCGGGTAAGAATGATGTCTTCATCTCCTGCAAGTTGGCAACGGAGTGCCGCCTTACCCCATGTACGCTCAAATAGGTTGCGGACAAAACGCGCGTTACTAAACTCCTTGGAGGTGATGTATGACTCGGAGAGAGATGAGAAATAGGTCTTAACATCATCGAGGAAGCCCTCTTCTACCGAGATTTTCTTGCCGAGCATTTTGACAAATATCTCATAGAGTTGCTCTCTCGTAAAGTTGGGGAACTCTATCGTATAAGGGATACGGCTGGCAAGACCTGCGTTACCCTTCATCATTCTATCCATATCCTCGGTATATCCCGCCATAATTACGACGAAGTCATCTCTATGGTTCTCCATTTCGGCTATAAGGGTGTCAAGCGCCTCTCTGCCATAGTCCTTGGTGTTGGAGGTATCTCGGCAAAGCGAATATGCCTCGTCAATAAACAGCACAGAACCGTATGCATCACGGCACATACCTGTTACCTTCGGTGCGGTTTCGCCAATATACTGACCGACAAAATCTCTGCCCGCATACTCGAAGAATGCACCAATGCGTAGAACCCCCTTGTCCTTAAGTATTCTACCTATAATTCTTGCAACGGTGGTTTTACCTGTACCAGGGTTGCCGAGGAATCGCATATGCAGACAGGGTGCGCCTAATTCCTTATTTACTCTTGAAAGTTCGATTTGCGAAACAATCTCAAGTATTTTATCCTTGATGCTCTCTGTACCGACTAATGCCTCGAGCATTTCAAAGCCGCTGCGGTGGTCAATCTCGTCCTCGGAAACAAGTCCAAGAATATCATTTTTGATTATTTTGTCGGTATTATTGCCGTTTACAGCATCTGCCAAGTATTTGCGATATATAGTTTCCTTTACTATCTTATGTACGGTTTCCAGACCATAGAAACGACCATCTCTCTTCTCCTCGGCTATGCGTGCAGTAAACAAATCCCATGCCTCTTCGTCAAGCGAAAGTCCATTTTCGTCAAACGCCTTGTGTGCAACCGACTTAAGTTCAGGCATAGAAAGCGGGGGGAAGGTGATGTCACGAACGTAAAACTTTTCGTTAAGACTGATAAGGGTACGCTCCAAGACTTCTCTATCAACGAAAGGAACACGGAATATATAAATTATTTTGTCGGTCTTGAGTTTTGCCAGATGCTTCAAGAATGTACGAACACGTTGTGCCTTGATATGCTCCATTTGGTTGCTGATATCAATACAAATAACCGTTATACCGTCACGTCCTGCATTGTTTGCGTAGGAGAGCGTGTCGCCCATATCCTCTTCGGTATCGGTACTGCAATAAATAACTCTACGCTTTTGGGACATTTTACCTATGCCGAGTGTTTCGATAGCCTTCGCCATGCTTTCAACATATAGTTCTATACCATAGCCATCGTTAATTGAGAAAAGATAGGATTGGTAAACGAATATTGGCTCACTCTTACGCTTCACAATCCCCTGTGCCATAGTTGCAAACTCCTCTATCAAGGGGAGAAATTCGGAACTACCAGGAAGTGCCTTTACCTCTTCAAGAAACGCGGTAATTTTGCTATTGTCGCCAGTTTTTTTCCCACCAAAGGAAAAACTTCCGCCTCCGCTTATTTTTCCTTTGCCCTCATGAGAGCCAACGTGAGTGCCTACATTGTCAAAAGAAAAACGTTTGCCTCGTCTGGCAGGCTCTTCACCCTGTTTCTTCTCCCTTATTTCACAGGAATACATATGTTCTACTGTATCGCTATATTTCGTTGTCATCTCCTGGTTTATGAAGTTTACAACCTCATCAGGGCTGATTCCCGAGATGTCGGGTACTGCAATAATCACGGTAGTAAGTGCCTCGGCAACTATACTAACCTTTTCGCCGTATTGCCCCTCCACCGCTGTTCGAAGAAAAGAACAAGGAAGGGTTTCGTCATTTTTATGCTTATTTATCCACTCTGCCTTAAAGTCGAGCATTATAAGCATTGTTTTGTTTTCGCTCATATATATCTCCTTATCTATCTATAAGTCTAAAATTCAAAAAATCATATTCTAAAATTGAGCCTATCCCCGCTCCCTCGGGCAAAAGAGCCAACGCAACCGTTATCTCATCCCCCGACTCGGAGGAAAGGATAGCATAATCCCCCTCAATTCGTATAAAGGTAAGTTTAATTGACATAGTTAAAACTTCTTTCTTATGATGTCGGACGCCAATCTATCATAATGTACCCGTACTGGGAATGATGCAAGGATATTTTTATTGATGTTATACACCATAGGGAGAAAAATACTTCCTTATAATATAAACCTCGCTCTATTATAGATATATATTATCACACCTGTGCTGTTTTGTCAATATGAGTAATATGGTTATACATCCATTATATCAAAACCACCACTAAAAGTGGTGCTTTTGATTTCACTTACCGCTTTTTCCAAAACGACAAACTATACCGACGAGCCAAAATGCATAGGTTAGAAGTGATGTATTGTCCACCTTTTGTAAAGCAATGTCCTGATTTTTCTCTATATTTTCATATTTATTTTACATATTTGTATGTTTTGACTATAATTATTGCTCGAAATTTGAAACATACGTGTTCTTGTTTTTATTGACACTCCGCTTAAAATATGCTATACTTACTTAAACGTTGTTTTTCAAAAAAATTTATTCAAATTGAAATAACTTTTATTAAGGAGTATAAAAATGATTAAAGCAGGTTTTGCCCGTGTGGACGTCACCCCACCTCTTGGAAATGTGTTGTCTGGATATTTTGAAAAACGCTCCTCGGTTGGCGTGCTTGACCCTTTGGAGTTAAACGCAGTTTGCTTTGGTAATGAAAACGAACAATCTCTGATAATTGCTTGTGACTTTACCGGAATGAGCATGACTTGTAGCGAAGAAGTTCGTGCTCTAATCTCTGCACGCACAGGAATTGCACAAGAGAGGATTATGCTCTGCTCTATGCACCAACATACTTCCTATCGTGTTGGTGGTCTTATGCGTATCGCATCAGGCATTCAAGACGAAGCATTTATGGATGTGCTTTATCGCAAGTTCTGTGATGTGGCTCAAATGGCGTTAGCCGATGCGAGCGAGGCAACCCTTGGTTCTGCAAAACGTGATTCCTTAGTACCTCTTTCGTTTATCCGTCGATACATAATGGAGGATGGCTCAATTAAAACCAATCCTTGCGAAGAGGAGGACGGAAAACCGGTAGATTATTGTAGTCAGGCAGATAATGCTGTTCGTCTGTTGCGTTTTAAGAGAAATGGCAAGAAGGACATCGCTCTTGTTAGTTTTTCTACTCACGCTGATGTAATTGGCGGATGCCTCTATTCTGCCGATTGGCCAGGATTTGTTCGTCGCACGGTAGAATCTGATAACCTAAACACGCATTGTGTTTGTATTGTTGGATGTCAAGGCGATAGCAACCATATAGATTTCCTTAAACCTCTTGAAACCCGTCCCCCTAAAAAAGACTATGAATTTAGCCGCCATATGGGACGAGTAATCGCAGACACAGTGAAAGAAATGTGGGAACATACCACCCCTCATACCGAAGAAACGGTTTATGGTGGTATTAAAAATGCATATAACAAGACTAATACCGAAGGCGAAGAGAAATTCGACGAATATGTTCGCATTTATGAAGACGTCGTATCCGGTAAAAAAACGGTTGATTGGGATATTTATCCTCGTATAAGAAGAATCGCTTCGCTTCGTAATATGCCACAGTACCAAACCGTACCTGTCACGGTCCTGGGATTTGGTGATATTGCTTTTGTTGGTTTTGGTGGCGAACCTCTTACTCATTACACCTTCGCCACAGAGGCCCTGCCGATTCTCAAAGACAAAACGGTATTCTGCGTTGCTCTTGCAAACGGTAATGAAGGCTATTTGATTACCGACGTTGCTTTTGACGAGGGCGCCTACGAGGCAAATAATACATACTTCACTAAGGGGTTGGAATCTGCCTGCGTTAGCATAGCAGAAGAATTGCTCACAGAGTTTTACGATAATGAGCAATAAAATCTTGATATAAACTTAAAGTGTAACAACATACTTTAACAAAAAGAAAACCTTGCATTCACAAGGTTTTCTTTTTTATTTCATTCTAAAAAACAATAAAGAGGTTAAAAAACCTAACCCCTTTGGCTCTCATTATAACAATAAAAAATCCTTCATCAACTTGACATCGTGCATACCCGTCAGGGTATTGGGCGTTAAGCCGTGGGAATACCTCCCCGACGCACAAATGCCTTTCGCTTCTATCAGAAGTTTCTGCACGGTAGCCCCTTAACAGTCTGTTTGCATAGCAAACAATGACTGTTCATCTGATGTCACTGGTTAGGCTCTTGGTACAAAATAAAAAAGAGGTTAGAAACCTAACCCCTTTGGCTCTCATTATAACAATAAAAAATCCTTCATCAACTTGACATCGTGCATACCCGTCAGAGTATTGGGCGTTAAGCCGTGGGAATACCTCCCCGACGTACAAAAGCTTTTTCAATTACCAAAAAACCTCCCGCACGGTAGCCCCTTAACAGTCTGTTTGCGTAGCAAACAATGGCTTTTAATCTGGTGTCACTGGTTATGCACTCGGCAAAAATAAAAAAGAGGTTAGAAACCTAACCCCTTTGGCTCCCCGAACTGGGCTCGAACCAGTGACATCATGATTAACAGTCATGC
>JAZUPL010000063.1:0-3154 GCA_045605175.1 Eubacteriales bacterium
TTAAGAGGTCTGACCACATGTTTGACCACTTACAAAAAATAACGAAAAAACCACCATCGAGGTGTGGCTCAGCTTGGTAGAGCGCTACGTTCGGGACTCAATCACCGTTCTCGGCGTAGAATTTTCGAGAAGAGCCGAAAACCCTTGAAAACACTGACTTTTTCGGCTCTCCCGAATGTCGAAAAATCATCAAATCTTCGGTCTGACCACATGTTTGACCACTTACAAATAAATACCGTTTTACACCAATCGGGGTGTGGCTCAGCTTGGTAGAGCGCTTGCTTCGGGAGCAAGAAGTCGCAAGTTCAAATCTTGTCACTCCGACCATTTTTGGTGCTATATGCACAAAAAATCAGTCCATTTCGTAAGATTTGGACTGATTTTTTATTTATTTTTCACAATCCGGCATTGCTTCAATTTTGCCTGATTTTTGCCACAGCGCAATTCCCCTGACCAAGTGTCCGATTAAGACTTTTTTCGTGGCATTTTTGCCGTTTTTCAAAACCGCTTTTCTTTGCTTACTGCGATGCAAATTTTGAGGGCTGACGATTGCTTTCATCAGCCCTCTGCGTTATCTTTTCTTATATATCACAAGTTCGGGGTTTTCGCCATTTTCTTCGTAAGTACATACCAGAAGGAAGTCCATGTTTGCTGCTATACCAAAGCATCTGCCGCCAAATTCGCTTTCGAGCTGACTACCGAGATAGGTCTGCTTATCGTCAAGGAATTTCACTTTTTCTCCGTTGGGTAGAGTGTATTCCATATTGATAAATTCACCTGACAGCACGTTTAGATGCTCTACCTTCGGCAATCCCTCGATATGCAAAAGTGTGTTGAATTCGTGAATTAGTTGTGCCTTAAATTCTTCAAGCTTTTCTTTTCCACCTATTTCAACATATCGCTTCCAAATATCGAGAGTGTATTCACCATCGGCATAGCACCATTTGCAGTATTCCTCATTGAAAAGGCCGTCTTTCTCACGGCTGAGATTGCAGTCATCAATCGGCATACCGCAACACTCGCAAATAAGCTCCCTCGGAGAACCGAGGAGCGTATTGATCGATACGTCAAACAGTTTTGATAGGAGCTTGAGAGTATCTATATTCGGTATCGTTTCGCCGGTTTCCCACCGAGATACCGCCTGTCTTGTTACAAATACCTTTTCTGCAAGTTCCTCTTGTGAGAGTCCTTTTTTCGTTCTTAATTCGTAGATTATATCCTTCGTTTCCATAAAATCACCACCTTCATCAGTTGTGATTATATTATACCACTGACGGTCAGCCTTGACAAGCAACTCGCTGTTGCTTTATTTTATGCTTCGATAAATGCGTAAACGATAACCGCAATGATAACAGCAAGTATCACCAACCGAGAAAGCACATACGGGATCACCATTTTTCTTGCGGCTATTCTTTTGTACTTGGGCTTGGAAAGCAATCCTAACACAATATATCCGACAACACCCGAAATACTGATAATGTTGAGATATGGTATCTTTGTGAAATAGTTTATTACCGCGCTGACCGTTGCTACCGCAAGGCAAGCAATAGCGAACCAATAAAACTTACGGCTTTGCGCCTCATCAAGCAATCGCTTATTCTCAATATCGGTATCGGATATCAACTCATCAATGCTGATATGAAAAAGATTTGATAACTGTTTCAGACTATCTATACTTGGATATCCTTTGTCGGTTTCCCACTTTGAGATAGCCGTCCTCGTGACATAGATCTTTTCAGCCAACTCGTCTTGAGTAAGCTGATTGTCGTTTCGCAGCTTTTTTAATTTTTCGCCAAAAGTCATAATGTAACCTCCTTGCTTTTGTGAGTTCATTATAACATCGCCACCTCAAAAAGTCACGACACTATCCGTCACATCGTTCTATTTAGCTTTTTATACAAATTGGAATTTGATTATTTCTTTTTCTTCGGTTCAGGCAGTTCTTCATACATTGACTCGAATAGTTTGTTCAATAAATCTCTGTCCTCAACATTTTCTACAAGGAGCATCTCTTTTGCACCTTCGTATGGGAGTTCTCTCGGTGCTTCTGACATCAATGCAACCGCCGACGGCGTAGGCTTGACGAGCAGACGGTTATCATAGATTCCGCCAACAACCTTGCCACCGTAATAAAGCACATATTCTCCCATCATTGCACGGGCAGAAAGACCGCTACACCCGTCCAAAACAAATTCTAAATATTCTTTGCTGCTTGCCATAATTACCTCGTCAAATTGGAATTTGTCATTTATAATATTTATCTATACCACCGTATCCGACGATTATTTTCCCTTCACGAGTCTTTTTTATAAAGCTTTCAAGGCGTTTTTTGAACTCATCGGGGCGTTTTCTTGCCGCATCTATATAGGCAACACGGATGCGTTTGTACGGCCCGGATAATTTCTCATAGTTTTCCCACGCAACCGTATCTGATTTTATGACATTGAGTATATCACTTGGGAAGATATACGGGGCGCGAATGACGGGTAATACAGATTCTCTTACGTTTGGGTGGAGCATTCCACGCTCGTCAAGCCAAATCAGCCGTTCAATATTCGGTCGGGAATACGGGCTGCCTTTCTTTCTCGGCGTGAACCGCTGTGCGCGATGTGTAGGATCAATATGCTTAATTGTGCTGTCGATCCAACCGAAGCAAAGCGCTTCTTCAACTGCATCGTTATATAAAAGCGACTTGTCACCAGATTCCTTCATAGGAAATACCAACCATATTTCGTTTTCTGTTTCAAAATTTTTAGCGAGCCATTCACGCCATATTTCTCGCTCACTTGTGTAAAATGTTTTCATTATTTATCTCTACAAATTCTTATTTATCGATGAATTTATTATATCATATTTCTATGAACTTTTCAACCGATTCGTAAGTAAAGGTGATTGAACTATTCACATTTTTATGATATAATATCTTTACAAGCTTAGGCTTGAATATTTTTATCGGAGTGTGCTGTTTGAAAAACACCAACCTTTTGGAGATTGTACTGTAAACGAGAGGTTTGCAAATACATTCTCAGCATTCCTCTCGTGCCTGAGCGTCAACAGATATGAAAGGATTAAAAATGAATAATTTGACGATACGTTTAGAAACAGAAAAAGATTACAGAGCAGTAGAAGAGCTTACTCGCGAGGCGTTTTGGAA
>JAZUPL010000064.1:0-3833 GCA_045605175.1 Eubacteriales bacterium
CAAAGACTTAAAGGAACTTGAAGCGGCAGAGAGCCATCAAATAGAGAGAATACTATCCTCTTTGTCGGCAGATGTGGCAGAGTTTTCCTCGGCAATATCGGCAAACTATCATAATATAAACGAACTTGCGTTTTATTTTGCTTGCGGTACTCTTTCTATGGATATGCGTGCAGAAAAGCCCGAGATTACAAGCGAGAGAGTTGTAGAATTAAAGAGGGCAAGACATCCCCTTATACCAAGAGAAACGGTTGTGCCTATTGACGTGGAAATAGGCAGAGATTTTGATACTCTCATTATCACAGGCCCTAATACGGGAGGCAAAACCGTAACATTAAAGACCATAGGTCTTTTGACACTTATGACTCAGGCAGGTCTTCAAATTCCCGCCTCGGAAAGTTCGAGGGTAGGAGTATTCAGCGAAGTTTTGGTTGATATAGGTGACGAGCAGAGTATAGAAGCCTCGCTATCCACCTTCTCCTCGCACATGGTAACGGTAGGAGAGATACTTCGCTCTATGGGGCGCCGTTCTCTTGTACTGTTTGACGAACTTGGATCGGGTACAGACCCTATCGAGGGCGCAGCGCTGGCTACCGCTATTCTTGAGCATTCGCAGAGGGCAGGCGCGCTTTCTGCATCCACAACCCACTATGCCGAACTTAAAGTTTACGCCCTCGAAACACCGAGGGTGCAAAACGCATCCTGTGAGTTTGATATAGAAACTCTTCGCCCCACCTACCGTCTTGTTGTTGGTACTCCCGGTAAATCCAACGCCTTTGCTATATCCGAAAAGTTAGGTATAGACAAAGCGATAATAGATCGTGCTGAGGCTCTAATAAATAGGGATGACAAGCGGTTTGAGGACGTTATCGAAAGACTTGATACAAGCCGTATCAGTATGGAGCGTGAGAGGGAGGAAGCCGAGCGACTTCGCCTTGAGTTTGAGAAATTCAAGAGTGAAAGAGAACGGGAACTTTCGGTAAGAATGGCAAGAAGCGAGGAGGAAATATCAAAGGCTGTACAGAGAGCGCATCAAATTCTTGATAGTGCCAGAGCCTCCAGCGAGTTTATATTCCGCCAACTTGAAGAGATAAAGAAACAGGAAAACCGAGAAAAGCGTGATGAAATGACCGCCAGGGCACGCGAGGAGGTAAGACGCCGTCTTCGTGAGAGCGAGGCGATGTTCGAGGGTGTTGACATCAGAGAGGTTTCTCTTGACGATGAGTACGTCCTGCCTCGTCCCTTGAAGGTAGGTGATAAGGTATTCCTCGTTACAATATCAAAAGAGGGCATAGTCACCGCTACCAAGGATAACAAGGGAATGGTGGCAGTAACTTCGGGTATTCTTAAGACCAAAGTTCCCGAGAGCAAACTTCGACTTATCGAAGACGGGGTAAAGTACAGGACAACCGAGCCGCCAAAGCCAAAGGCAAACGAGGGAAAGGTAAAAACCTCTATTGTATCTACCTTTAAGCCCGAAATCGACGTCCGCGGTATGATAGGCGATGATGCTTGGTTCGTGGTAGATAAATATCTCGATGACGCTATTTTGGCAGGCATCGGCAGTGTCCGCATTATCCACGGAAAGGGCACGGGCGCTTTGCGTGCTGCGCTCTGGAGATATTTTAAGAGCGATAAGAGAATAAAAAGGTATCGCCACGGTGAATACGGTGAGGGTGACGCAGGCGTTACGGTAATTGAACTAAAACAGTGAGGACTTACAAATGAATTTTCAGCCATTAAAGGATTTTCTTGATTTTTACCTGCCTATGTTGGGCATACCGGGTAGCGATACCGTAATTTACCGAAATCACAGCGAGATTTTTCGCTACCAAAGCGGATATGATAGTCTTCGTTTTCGCACGCCTGTACGTTCAAATGCGCTGTATAATATATACTCTGTGACAAAGATTGCAACCTGCGTTGCCGCAACACAACTTATAGAAAGAGGCGAAATTTTAGCCACTGATCCGGTGTATGCGTATTTCCCTGAATTTAAGGATATTACAGTAAAGCGTCCTCGTCCCGACGGTGGGTTTGAAATAATACCCGCCAAAAACACAATGCTTATTGAACATCTGCTTACAATGACGTCGGGCCTTGACTATAATCTTGAGCGCCCCTCACTTCTTGCAGCAAAGCAGGCAACCGCTGGCAGGTGTCCAACCCTTGATATGGTGAGAGCGTTACCAAAAGATCCACTCGACTTTGAGCCGGGCGAAGGCTTCCAATATGGTCTTTCTATTGATGTTGTTGGCGGTCTTGTGGAACTTGTGTCGGGAATTTCTCTTGGCGAATATATGCAGCAAAACATATTTGAACCTCTTGGAATGACCAACACAGGCTTTGCATTTACAGACGAGCGCCGTAATATGCTCGCAACACAGTACGAATACGACTCGCTTAATAAGAGGGCGGTGGAAGTGCCTGTTGATAAATGCCCCTATCGATTAGGTTCGGAATATGAGAGCGGCGGAGCAGGGCTTATCTCTTCTGTTGATGACCAGATAGTCCTCGCCGATGCACTTACCAACGGTGGCGTCGGTAAAAACGGAAACAGAATACTTTCTTCCTTTGGTGTTAAGTTGATGAGTGCTAACCACCTTGATGGGCGTATTTTGCCTAATCAGATTATGGGACAATACCCTGGTTACGGCTACGGTTATGGCGTTCGGGTAAACCTTACTCCCGAGAAGTTCGGAAATCTATCACCCGTGGGCGAATTTGGTTGGGATGGTGCAAAACTGTGCTACTTATCCTGCGATCCAACGAACAATATTTCCATATTCCACGCTGAACATATGGGCGGCCTACACAGCGTGGTTATTCCTCGTTTGCGTAACGTTATTTATTCCTGTATAGGAGAATAGAATGAAGTTTATTGATTTATCGGTGGAGTGCGACCGCGAAACCGTCCTTGCCACAATTTGCGACTCGGTATATGTGAATGACAGGGTACAGTTTGACGAGAAAAAGGGAAAGCCTAAAATGACCGTCAAGGAAAAGGGCGATAGTATAAGAATAAAATGCGAGATGATAGGCGGTGCTACCCGTGATAACGGCTTTTTGATAGGCACATATTTTAGCGGTAAACTTATAGAGCAAAACGGTCAAACAAAACTAAAGGGGATAATTCTTACAGATCCGATATACCATATTCTTTTGTGTCTTTTGCTTGGATTTTTCGTATATCAATGCTTTGCTCTTGGTGGGTTTAGCCCCGTGCCTCTTATCATTTTTGCCTTCGGTATTTTTATGATGAGAAAGGAATATAGCAAGCAGGGAACGATAGAGCGTTATCTTGCTCGTGCATTTCGCAAAGCCCCCGATTATAAGCATAAGAAATAAACCGAGAAGCAAAACAAAACGTCTTCTTTGCTGTCGCACTTTTCTCTTTAATAACAAAAAAAGTTCCCTTAAAAGGTATTCCTTTAAGGGAACTTTTGCTATCTCTGG
The DNA here is from genome assembly GCA_045605175.1 of Eubacteriales bacterium. GTDB lineage: Bacteria > Bacillota > Clostridia > Oscillospirales > CAG-272 > UBA1740. Next base: position 3,454 of record JAZUPL010000064.1, read on the forward strand.
TTTATTTCGATAATAAACATATAAATCCATAATTGAGGATATATATTTAGGCAGAATTGTTATAAGGTTGCGCATATAAACTCCTTTATTGCTTGCATTTCGCCTCGATTTATTCAAAATACAATCGACTGCTCCGAGCGAAAAATAACATCGGTAGTCGGTGTCAGAACCCACGTGTCGCAGGACTTAGAGATAAGTGTACTTTTACTTGGCGACACTCTATCCAAGCGCTGCTTGGACGGCTCGACCCTTTAACCAATACGAAAAAATAGGAGCAAAAATAGGAGCAACAGTAAACTGCTACTCCTATTTTTTGGTGCCGGTAGTCGGGGTCGAACCGACACGGTATTGCTACCTTCGAAGTCGGATCGTAGCCATGT
>JAZUPL010000065.1:0-2926 GCA_045605175.1 Eubacteriales bacterium
GACAACGCTATGTACTTCCTAAATCCGAGGCTTGCTCATTCAAGTTGGATTGTAAACAACCGTCCCTACGCCTACACCATAGGCAACCACGACTTTTATCTTTAACTTCTTTTAGAGTTTTTTCAATATCTTCTTGCAAAAACCGAACAGAGGGTGTATAATGATAATGCTATCTTTTTTATAAATTAAGAGAGGATTATTATTATGGTTTACAGACTTAAGGTTGCAGGGATAGAGAGAGACCTGCCCCTCTGCCCCCTGGGTGAGAGTATGAATATCGCGGCTTTCGTCCTTTTTGGTGACGTTGAACTTACAAAGAAGTGTGCCGAGGCACTCTATGCCAAAGCACCCGAACACGACGTGCTTATCACTGCCGAATCCAAGGGTATTCCGCTTATCCACGAAATGTGTGCTTTAAGCGGCCGCAACAGGTATGTTTTGGCACGCAAGTCGGTAAAACTCTATATGAGTGACGTGGTCAAGTGCGAAACGCAGTCTATCACCACCGCCGCAAAGCAGACGCTCTACATAGACGGCAGCGATGCAGAATATATGCGTGGCAAACGTGTGCTTATCGTCGATGACGTTATCAGTACCGGTGGCTCTCTGCTTTCGCTTGAAAACCTTGTCAACATGGCGGGTGGCGAAATAGTCGGCAAAATGGCAATTCTCGCCGAGGGCGAAGCGGCAGACCGCGAGGACATTATCTTCCTCGAAAAACTCCCCCTGTTTGACAAAGAGGGTAATGAGATATAAAAAGTGAAGTTGTCCTTGGGACAGTGAAGTTCGCTATGCGAGTGAAGTTGTCTTCGACAGTGAAGTTCGCTATGCGAGTGAAGTTGTCCGTAGGATAGCCATAATAAAACAAGAGAGTATCTCGGCAAAACCGATTTACTCTCTCTTTTTTATACAGATTAGCGCTTATAATTTAATTTTGCATTCTGCATTCTGCATTACTGTCCACTTTCAATTGTCAATTTTCCATTTTTTACAGGCTGTCTATAAAGCGACAGGCGGCGAGGGCGGCGACTGCACCGTCAGAGGTGGCGGTAGTCACCTGGCGAATTGCCTTAGCACGGCAGTCGCCTGCAACGAATACGCCCTCGATTTTGCTCTTGGGTAGGCAGTCCTCGCCTGCGTCAACGTAGCCATAGTCGTTAAGGGCGACAACGTCGGCAAAGGGCCCACACTCGGGCACCTGACCTATGGCAACGAACATACCGTCAACACGCAACTCGGTAATTTCGCCACTGTCGGTATTTTTAACACGGATACCGCCAAAGCCACCACTTTTCTCTATAATTGAGTCCACGACGGTGGAAAGAATGATGTTTACATTCTGCTTTTTTTCAAGAATTTCACATAGGCGCCTCTCGCCCGTGAGATAGGGCAGATTTTGTACCACGGTGACGGTGGCGCAACTCTCCGAGAGCAAAACCGCCTCGACAAGAGCCGAGTTTCCTCCGCCTATCATAGCGACCGACTTGTCCTTGTAAAACGCACCGTCACAAACGGCACAGTAGGAAATGCCCTCGCCTGTGAATCTATCCTCGCCCTCAATTCCGAGGGTGCGATGCTTGGAGCCTGTGGCTAAAATCACAGCCTTTGCCGAATACTCGCCATACTCGGTGGTGAGGGTTATATTCCCCTTTTCGCCTGATATCCCCGTAACCGTGTCAAATTCCACCTCGGCGCCAAGCCCTATGGCGTGCTCGAGCATCAAGTCACCAAGTTCCTGTCCAGAGAGGGCTGCGTACCCAGGGTAGTTCTCCACCCTTGGGGAGTGGGTAATCTGTCCGCCGAAGCCCTCCTTTTCAATAACGAGGACGCTCTTTTCGGCTCTTCTTGCATAAATTGCGGCGGTAAGGCCTGCCGGGCCTGCACCGACGACTACTATATCGTACATATAAAACTCCTTAAAACAAGGTCGAGCCAACTACCATCGGTGATTGACTCGACCGTTTGTCACGAGAGAGTTACTTCTTGCTCTCTATATATCTCTTAACCTCGCTGACAGAAACGTACTTGTTATACATATCGCCTGCTACTACCACGAGGGTGGGAGCCTGCTTAATCTCAAACTGTTTGACAAGTTCGGGCTTCTCGCTGGCGAGAACTACCTCGTACTCGATACCTGCCTTGTCAAGCATCATCTTCGCCGCCTTACAGTTGGGGCAGGTGGCAGTGGTAAAGAGGATTACCTCTTCGGGCGCTTTAACCTCCTCGGTGGGAGCAGTAGCGAACTTAACCGCCTTTTCCTCCTCGGTGAGGGGTTGCTTGCCTGTGAGTTTGCCGTGGGCATATACTCTTCTTGCCTTGTATTCCTCTGCTTTACCGTCGTTCCAGTTCTGTACGGGACGGTAGTAGCCTGTAATTCTCGAATAAACCTCGGTCTTTTCGCCGCACTCGGGGCAGATGAACTGCTCGCCTGTCAGGTAGCCGTGGTTTTTACATACAGAATAGGTGGGAGAAATAGAATAGTAAGGCAATCTGTAATGCTCGGCAATCGTACGAACGAGGGTTGCCGCACTCTTCCAGTCGGGGAGTTTCTCGCCAAGGAATGCGTGGAATACCGTACCCGATGTGTAGAGGGTGTGGAGTTCGTCCTGCATATCAAGAGCCTCAAAGATATCGTCGGTGTAGCCAACGGGAAGATGGCTGGAGTTGGTGTAATAGGGGGTGTTGCCCTGTGTCTTGTCGGAGGCGGTGATAATGTCGGGATAGAACTTCTTGTCGTGCTTTGCAAGACGGTAGGAGGTGGACTCCGCAGGGGTAGCCTCCAGGTTGTAGAGGTCGCCGTACTGCTCCTGATAGTCGGAAAGACGCTCTCTCATATGGTTGAGAACTGCCTTGGTAAACTCGCGGGTTACCTCGTGGGTCATATCCTTGCCTATCCACTTAGCGTTAAGGCCTGCCTCGTTCATAC
>JAZUPL010000066.1:0-10125 GCA_045605175.1 Eubacteriales bacterium
TTATGAAATAATGTGGTATAATCATTGTGCTTAATTTACGAAAGAGTTAATTGAGCTATGGTAACGGCCATAAATTTCAGTTAAAAAATAATAAAAAATAGAGGAAAGACCAGAAATGAAAAAGAGAATTATCAGCTTAATTCTTGTTGCGGTAATGGCACTTCTTTGCTTTGCAAGTTGCTCCTACAACTATGCAAACGATGATATGACCAAATACGCAACCTTTAACAAGGACGCTTTTATCAAAGCGATCGAAAGTCTTGAGATTGAGGACGGTGATTTCGGCACCGATGAGGCAGTAAGACTTAATAAGGTAAAGGACAAGATCTATACCACCCTTGCAGGCACTATCAATGCAGATGACAAGGTTTACAAGGACATAGCGGGAAAATATGACCTGTATTACTACTGCTACTACTATACCGCAGAGATAGACGGCGAGACCTATGTGTTCAGCACCTCTACCATGCAGGAGTCTAAGGCAACAAAAATTCAGCTTGGCCTTTCCTCTCACGAGGATCTTAATAAGGAAATAGCAGAGGCACTTGCAAACCTCGACCTTACCGACAAGGCATACAAGACCAAGACCGAGGGCAAGACCGAGTCCGGCAACACCATTTACGTAACATATACCGAGACCTACTCGGTTCCCAAACTTGATGACAAGGGCGAGCCCGTGCTTGATAACGATGGCGAGCAGCTCTACGAGGAGAAGAAGACCACTTACACTCTCGTTCCCGTTGTTCTTCCTACCGTTCCCACAGCAGGTGAGGGCGAGGAGGCTCCCAAACTTTCCTTCTTCGAGCAACTCGTTGGCAAGGATGTCGGCAAGGTTACTGATATTAAGGTTAAGGAAGAGAGAGATGGTGCAGAGTATGAGGTTAATTATTCCTCTATCAGCATCGGTTGGATAGCCGAGACCGAGGTTGAGGGCGCTACCATTACCGAGAAAACCTACACCGAGAAGAAGGAAATTGCAGACGTCACCGGCAAGAAGCACGACCTTAAGGACGTTGAACTTGTTTATCACATCTATCCCGTATATTACAACGCAGTTCCCGAAACCCTTGATGCTACTATAATCTTCGTTGACCTTCTTGGCTCTACTATCACCGCAAAGGAAGACTTTGACGATGACGGCGAGATAAGCGAGGATGAAGAGGGTACTCTTCCCATCTTCGATGACGAAACACTCAAGAACGGCGATAAGACCATCTCTGCTCTTATCGAGGAACTCTCCGAACTTATTGCAGACCTGGACGATGCTGAAAAGGCTCTTAATGATGCAAAGACTGCCGTTACCAAGGCAGAGGATGCAATAACTAAGGCTGGTGGCGAGGACAAGGCTACCACCACTCAGAAGAATGCTCTCAAGACCGCAAAGGAAGACCTTGACGAGGCACAGAAAGAGTTTGACGACCAGAAGAAGAAGGTTGACGACAAGATTACCGAGATTCTTGGTTGTGGCTCTGACGTTGAAGAGAAGATTATAGAGCAGTACAACGACTACGTTTACGAGGGCCTGGAAGATAAGTACAAGCAGGAACTCAAGGATAACCTTTCTGTTGAAATCTTTGCTCTTGCTAAGAAGTACATCACCTATCAAAAGGACGAAAACGGCAGAATTATTCTTCCTTGGAACGCAGTAAATGAGGCTTATGATCGCCTTATGAACAACTACCGTTATAAGTTCTATACAGGCAACTACACCTCTTCGAGCAGTAGTTCCTCTTCTACAAGTGCTACCGTTTCTAACTACAAGCAGTATAACGGTGACTTTAATGCTTACCTTCGTATAGCAGCAGGACTTAAGTCCACCTCCACTATGCAGCAGGTTTATGACGCAATCGGCGCAGAGGCAGAGGCTTCTGTAAAGGATATTGTTCTTGTTTACACTCTCGCTAACCTTTACGGTGAGGAGGTTATGGTAAACAACGAGGATATCGACGAGTTCAAGAAGAGTTTCCAGTATATTCTTCTTGTATATCAGGTGGGTGAGGATAACGTTGACCAGAACGACTTTATCCACGCTATCCAGTTCGATAAGGTTATGGACCACATTCTCGAACTTGACGAGAGCGACGAGGGCTCTCTTGTAGTTAAGTTCAAGAGACTTCAGTACACTATCAAGGTTGCTGAGGAAAAATAATTGACTTTGCAAAGGGCTGACCTTCAGTATGCTGATGTTCAGCCCTTTTTATAGCGAGAATAACTGTATTATTATTTTAATATATCATAATATAGAATTTATAATAGAGTGATTATATAATATGAAGGAAGTATTTTTATATACCGACGGAGCCTGTCGAGGAAACCCGGGGCCGGGCGGTTGGGGTGCGATACTCGTCTGGGGCAGGTATGAAAAAGAGATGTCGGGAGGCGAGAGGGAAACCACCAACAACCGTATGGAACTCTTGGGTGCAATAGAGGGACTAAAGGCTCTTAAAGAGAGATGTACGGTTAAACTCTTTTCGGATTCCAAATATCTGTGCGACGCCTTTAACGAGGGGTGGGTTTACACCTGGCGGGAAAATGGGTGGCGACGCAGTGGCGGTCAACTTAAAAACCCTGACCTGTGGGAGAGACTTCTTGAACTTGTGGAATATCACGAAGTCACATTCACCTGGGTAAAGGGTCATAACGGACATGAATATAACGAGAGGTGTGACAGATTGGCAACTGCCTTTGCCGATTCTTTTATGGAAATAAAGACACACCCCTTCGATTAAAGGAGTTTTTATGGCAAACAATAAACAAGGCGGCAGACAACCTCTTTCTCGCCCGGAGCGAGAGGCACAGGAGGCAAGAGCCGAAAAAAGAGATAAGATAATATTGATTGTCTTTGCAGTCATAGCAATTGTGGGCATACTTGGAACTGTTATTTTCGTTATAATATCTAATATAATGAAAAACCAGACCTATGCCGACTTGGATTACACCACCGACGTGTCGGGATATCTCTATATCTCACCCGAGGATTACAAGAACTTTGACGTGGAGGTTTCGCTGGATAAACCAGGCGAACTTCAACTCAGGAACGAGATAATAAAGGCGCTGTATTCAAACCGTGCCAAAGAACCTACTTATAAGAATAATCAAAAGAACCAGACGGTCGAGGTAGGTCACGATGTTAATCTCTACTACGTGGGATACACTTTCGACGATGATGGAAACAAGGCGTACTTCAGTGGAGGAAGCAACCTCTCTGACAAGGCTGTTTCGCTCGGCATTGGCTCGGGCAAAATGATAACCGGCTTTGAACTTGCCCTTGTCGGTAAGAATTCTGCCGACTATTCGGCTTTGCGTGTCAGAAGTGTAAAAGGCGGCAACCCCGCGGTTGGCGAGGGCGATATTGTGTGCATTACCTATACCGGAATTTTCTATGACGGAAGCAAAAATGGCAAGAACCTCACCGCAACAATTAACCTCTCTGACCCCAACGTGGAAGAAATCTGGGGTAAGGAATTGATAGAGGGAATTGTCGGCACAGACGTGGGCGAAACCGTCAAGACCACCGACGAAAACGGAAAAGAAAAGACCGCCACCTTTTACCACAATCGCACCGACAAGGAGGGCGTGGTAGAAACCGATACCTATACCGATATAGTTATCAACAAGGCGTACGAGGTTTCTGAGGGCGAAACTCTTACTATTGACGTTTCCTTCCCGAAAAATTATGGTGAAAGCACCCTTGCAGGCAAGGCAGTAAAGTTTGATATCTATATTATGACGAGTATGGTTTACGAAGCGCCCGAGTACAACGAGGAGTTCGTAACTAAAACACTTGGCCTCTCTCCCGAAGACCTTTCCGAGTATGAGGGCGAGGGTGTTCTCGACAAGTACGAGAGCAAACTTATGGCGGATTTAGAGGAGGCATACGACGAGCAGGTGCTCGGAATTGTGGAAGCCAAAATGTGGGAGCACTATGTCAAGGCAGCAAAGTTCAAGACTCTGCCCGAGGGCGAGGTGCTTGACTTCTACAACAATTCTCTTTACGAAATAGAGAACTATTACAATTCCTACGGCACTTCTTCCTACGGCTCTATCGACTCCTTTGCCAACGCATATCTTAACCTCAGCGGCTCTTCCGACTGGCGTGCATATCTAAGACAGCAGGCGGAAAATCAGGTGAAGCAGATGCTCGTCTTCTACTACGTCACCCAGCAGGAAAACTTCGTACCCACCGAGGAAGAGTTCAAGACCGAGTATGACAAAACCTACAACGAGATGTTCGAAAGTTACCTTGAAAGCAAGAACTTCTCTCGCGAGGACTACAAGACCGAGGAACTTTACCAAAGCGCCCTTGAAGGACATAAAAAGACCTTTAACGCCTACTACGGCGAGGATTATTTCAAGGAAACTATTTATTATCGCTTCGGCCTTGAGAAAATAAAGGGCTTTGCTAATATAATAGAGAAATAAAAGCCTGACGCAAAAAGCAAACAAAACCTAAGGCGTAAAGCAAGGTTGAGGTTTTATTGCAAAGCAAAAGGACAAGTAAAACTCCCGCGGTTTATCCCGCGGGAGTTTTTCGTTTAATAAAATACAGAGTTCGATTGGAACCGAATTTGTATTGTAAAACAGAAAGAACAACTATTTATTTGGGCTTGCCTTAGCAATTAACAACCTTGTAATTAAACCCAATGCCAAACCGATGATAGATACCACAAGATACCAGATCGAGTGTATGAGCGCCGACTCGTTGTAATAGATAAACACCGAGGGTAAAAAGGCGAGGGCGGTCGCAAGGGGATAGAAGTATTTTATTTTGATATTTGACAGGACGCCAAGTGAAAAGGAAAGCAAAAATGTTGATAAAACAATTAGCAACACCATGCCTATCATATCTCTGGGGTTTGCAAACAATGGCGAGATGTAAAAGACGGATAACTGAAACAGGAAAATCAGAGATTCTTTTATATAGCACTTCATTCGGTTGCCTCCTTGTTTATATATAAAAGGACGGATTATTAGTTGCTCGACATTTTCAAAAAAACGGGTAGGTTGGGGTACGTGTCAAACCAACGAGTAATTATTGTAAACCTTGGTTTACAATTCAAAGAAGTATGACAGGGCAGACAGAACATAGTCGGGGGCTGTTTCACAGCGGAGAATACGTGGGCCGAGGTTTACGCACTTTGCGCCACTTTCGATAATTCGCTCGGCTTCACCGAGCGAGAAACCGCCCTCCGAGCCGATGATAACGCCAATATCGGTGGCATTATTGCCACATTGTTCGAGTATTCTTTTTAGCGAGGTTGCACCCTCGCCCTCGTAGCAAAACAGGGTGAGAGAGTGAGACTCTGACATTTCGAGCATCTGAGGGAAACTGCGTATGCCCGCCACCGTTGGGAGAATGGCTCTGCCACATTGTTTTGCCGCCTCGTGGGCAATTCTTTCAAGCCTTGCGGTTATCTTTTCTGCTTTGTCCCCACTTGGGCGCTTGATACACCTCTCGGACTCAAAGGGAACAATTTGTGATACGCCGAGTTCCACCGCCTTTTGCGTGACGGTTTCCATTTTATCTCCCTTTGGGTATGCCATATACAGGGTGATACTGTGGGGAGGCTCGCTCTTGCTCTGCCTTTCTTCTATAATTTCGCCAACACATTCCTCGTCCCTGATGTGAATTAGTCGGCAGGTGTATTCGGTGTTTTTGCCGTCGGCAACGGTTACTGTGTCGCCAACCGCCATTCTTAACGCCCTCGCTATATGGTAGGCATCGTCGCCGCTTATTCGGATTTGTCCGTCGGCAATCGCCTCGTTCAGTACAAAAAATCTTGGCATAATAAGTCCTTTTGCCCAAAGGGCGGTTTTCTTTTTGTAAAGTCTTTTGCTTTGCGTTTTGGTAAACGAAAAGCGTTTGTATTTGTGTTTGGTTTTCGTAAAGAGAAAAGGTTGGTATGTTTTTTAGATGCTGTAAGTGGATTAACCCCTCTTGCAAAGTAGGGCAACCCAGTCGTTTTCTCTCTCGATATGCTCTATACGGTAGCCGTTTTGCTCAACCGAGGCTATAACCTCGTCGGCCCTTGTGTCGATAATTCCAGATAGAATGAGGGGCGCATCTTCTGTCAGGTAGTCCCTTATATCGGGCATCATGCGAATTATTATATCCGATACGATGTTTGCAACGCAAAAGTCGTACTTACCATGAGAGAGGTCAACGCCACGAAGCAGGTCGGAAACGCCGACGGTGATATTGTCGCACCCGTCCTCGCGGGCGTTTTCCTGCGCCACCTTTACTGCCACGGGGTCTATGTCGTAGGCGTTGCAGGACTTTGCCCCAAGTTTGGAGGCGCAAATCGAGAGAATGCCCGATCCCGTACCCACGTCAAGCACTCTTTCACCGCCCTTGATAAGGTCCTGCATAATGCGCATAACAAGTCTTGTTGTTTCGTGCGTGCCTGTGCCAAACGCCATTCCAGGGTCCATACGAATAATTATCTCGCCCTCTTTTGGGCTATACTCTTCCCAGGCGGGAACAATGGTGACTCTGCCGAGGGGAATTGGCTTGTAATACTGTTTCCAGCTCTCGGACCAGTCGTCCTCGTTCATGCCGTCGCAGTCGATTTGCCCCTCGATTCCAAGAGAGGATAGTCTTGTTTCTATATATTCGCGGTATTCGGCGAGATTTTTCTCTTCGGGGACAAAGAGCGATACCTTAACCGTGTCCTTGTCTGCATTCAGAATGCTCTCGTCCACAAGTTCGCCGTACATTCCGTTGAAACTGAAGTCGCTGAAGTCCTCTATCATAAGACCGTTGTCAAGCATACTCATGACGGCTACAATATCGTCAAGGTCCTTTGTTTTGCCTGTGACGGTGAGTTTAGTCCACTCCCTGCTCATTCTATATTCTCCTTAATTTTTATCATCTCTATATATTTTTCGTCATCGGTCACAAGGGCGGTCGCTCTGTCTTTCGCTATCTGCTCATTCAGGCTAACGGCACCGTCAAAGGTTCTCTCTCCCCTGATTCTATTAAGAAAATAGATGGAGAGTCTTTCGCCATAGAGGTCGCCCGAAAAGTCGAGCAACATAGTTTCTGCGTGGATTTCCCTCGCACCAAAGGTGGGGCAAATTCCAACATTGCATAGACCCGTGTAAAGTTTTCCGCCTATTGGCACTACTGTTTTGTAAACTCCTGTTTGCAAAGGGCAATTTTCCGCAAGGGCGGTGTTAATTGTGGGGAAGCCCAATTTATGTCCAAGACCAAGCCCCCTTTCAACCTCCCCTTCGATGAAGTATGGGAGCCCAAGCATATCTGCTGCGCGCAGGGTGTCACCCTCTTTGAGCGCGGCTCGCACTTTTGTGGTAGAGAGGGTCATTCCGTCGTATTTCTGCTCGTCGAGGATAAAGGCATCTCTGCCTGCTTTCTTAAAAATGTCAGATAGCAAATCTGCGTTTCCCGTCGCCCCTTTTCCAAAACGGAAATTGTATCCCGAGAGAGCCACCTGACAGTTAAAACCGTCTATTAAAACTTCCCCAATAAAGTCTTCGGCGCTCTTATCACGCACCGAGGGGAAGTCGCAGAGTATTACCAAATCCACGCCAAGCGAAGAAAACAGTTCCAACCTTTGTTCCTGTGTGTATAGGCGAGGGCTTTGACTCTTTAATCCTCCCCCCTCGTTAAAGGTGAGGACCGCACAGGCAAGCCCACGCTCGCGAGCCGTTTTCCTTGTGAGTTCGATAAGCCGTCTGTGCCCTCTATGCACTCCGTCGAAAAGACCGAGAGCCACAGCAAGCGGCTTGTATTCAATTTTGTCGCCGTACTTATAATTGATAATATCCACCGTACTCCGGTCCTTTCTCTTTTTTACCCTTATATTATAACATAGCAGAAGGTAAATAGCAATATGTTTTGCTTTGCCTCTCAATTTTGTTTTTGACTATTCTTACTATTGAGTTTTTCGTTTAGTTCTCTTCCTTGCCCTCTCTTTAGGTTTGTTTTTGTATTTCTAAACGGTTTGTAATTGAAACACCGTTACAAATATCGGTTATCCGTCCTTTATAAGTAATCGAAAAGCAATTATAATACTATTGTATTCAGTTACAAAAAGTGCAAAAAGAGGTGCAAAATGGAGAAAATTATCGGTAAAAGAATCGGAGAGTATAGAAAGAAAAAAGGAATGACTCAAGAAGAACTCTCAGAGATTGTTGACATAAGCCCTCACTATCTCTCTGCTCTTGAAAGGGGTATTTATAATATTAAGTTAGAATTGCTTGTAAAAATGTTAAATGCCCTTGACCTCTCGGCGGACGAGGTGTTTTGCGATGTGGTTGATAGGTCCTGTGCCATATCTACAAGCAGACTATCCGAAAGGCTTGACTCCTTGCCCAAAGAGGAACAACAGAGAATACTTGCAGTTGTTGATACAATGATTAAAAGTGTTGAGAACTAATCTAATCTCATAAAGAAAAATCTGTGTAAAAACACAGATTTTTTTATTTTAACATATAACAACAAATTTCGACATATTACAGGGTATATAATAACAGTAAATCGATTATAAAATAACACTAATACCATTATTGGGAGGAAAAATGGATATTGTTTCAAGAAAAATCGACAAACTGGGAAGAATAGTTCTTCCTATGGACTTTCGCAAAGCATTGGGGCTTGAAGGTGAAGTTGAGGTTATACTCGGAATAACTGAAGATTCAATTACGATAAAAGGAATCAATACGTGTTGTAGAATTTGTGGGTCAAAAGAACAGGTGGCTAAAAATGTTTGCATATGCGCGAGATGTATTAACAAAATAAAGGAAGACAAAATATAAATTAAATTTAGCATACCAGCCAAAATAGATGTGCAATTTATACTTTTTGTATATATGAATTTAATTTTTGTATGCTTGCACGAACAAATGGTTGTATAAAACGAATTGCTTAGAATTTGCTTTGCTGCTTGCATTTATATATAAATTGTGTTATACTAAATTAACAAATTCAATGCGTTTTTGAAGAAAAATCAAAGCGAGGTTTACATAGTGGAAAATAAAACAAACGCGTCCTTTGATACTGTTTGTGACGGTGTTGGGGCGAGTGAGCAGGACACGGCGAGGAATGGCGGCTCTCTCTCTGAGGTGGAGAGAGTGGCAGAGAGTGTCCTTGAAAGATATAAAAACGCCTTCATGGAGCTTGCAAAATGAGAGTGCTTAGTATAGAGGAATTGCTCGGCATTCATAAACTGATGTCGGACAAATACGGCACAAGCCCTCTTGTGCGCGACATATCATTGGTTGAGAGCGCTTTGTATAGTATAAATGCGACCTTCGGTGGGGAGGAACTTTATCCCACCGTTTTGGAGAAGTGCGCAAGGCTTGCTTTTGCGCTTATTTCTAACCACGCCTTTGTCGATGGCAACAAGCGAATAGGTGTTCTTGCTATGCTTGTTATGCTCGATTTGTCGGGGGTGGGGCACACGCTTTCCGACGAGGATATTATCTCGGTAGGCATGGGCGTTGCCCGTGGAGAAATGGGATATGAAGATATTTTATATTTATTAGAGGAGAAATGTATAGTATGACTTTTGCAACTTCGGTTTTTGTGGCTATTGCAGGATTTATTTCGGTAGCAACCTTTATTCTTTATTTCGTGGACAAAAGCCTTGCCAAGGTGAATGCTTGGAGAATCCCTGAAAAGGTGCTTCTATTTTTGTCGGTGCTCTTTGGTGGCGTTGGCGGGCTTGCAGGAATGCTTCTTTTCCGTCACAAGACCAAGCATTGGTACTTCTTCCTTGCTAACATCTTGGGAATTTGTATTACCCTTGGTGTAGGTGCTATTGTCGAACTGCTTAGCGGCGGAACAATTTAATCAGCGATTCTAAAACAATCGTGAATTCACAGGCAAAAGTGAGTTTACAAACAATAGGTGAATTCACAGGCAAAAGTGGGTTTACAAACAACAACTTATTTTACCTAAAACAGGGCATCGGTTCACATTACAAAGGATGTTTGAGTGTGCGATGCCCTGTTTTTTTATAAAAAGGGGCTGCTTCATTTAGGCATAACCGAATAAAAACACCGAGGTGTTGTATTATGATATGCACCCCAAAAGTTAGACACTTTTGGAGGTGCATATTTTTTATGGCAAAGAAAGGTCAAATTCAAAAAAGGTACTCGACG
>JAZUPL010000067.1:0-12162 GCA_045605175.1 Eubacteriales bacterium
AGACCGCTTGGCCTCCGACTTTTCATCAAACCTGCCACCGAGAATCTTCTTTATCTCGTAGATTTTATGCTTGTTGTTAGATGCTATGATAAGTTTCATATCTACCTCGATGAAAACAATTGTTTACACAAACGGTGCAAAAACCTGACACGGGTGCCAGGTTTTTGTTATATTCTTAGAACAGACCGGTAATCTTACCGTTTTCGTCCACATCTATTTTTTCCGCAGCGGGAACTTTAGGAAGTCCGGGCATTGTCATAATATCACCGGTCAAAACTACCACAAATCCTGCACCGGCAGAAACCTTTACATTCTTTACAGTAACGGTAAATCCACTGGGTGCGCCGAGTTTTGAAGGATCGTCGGAGAAGGAATACTGTGTCTTTGCAACACAGATAGGAAGTTTGTCAAAGCCGAGGGCTGTAAGTGCCGCTATCTGCTTTTTCGCAGCGGGGAGAACGGATATGCCATCGCCACCGTAAATTTTCTTTACAACCGCCTCTATCTTGCTCTCAATACTTCCCTCAAGTTCGTAAGAATAGGTGAAATCACCCTTCTCCTCTTCGCAAAGGCGAACAACCTCGCGAGCGAGTGCCTCGCCACCCTTACCGCCTTCTGCCCAAACCGTGGAGAGGACAACGTTTACACCAAGTTTCTTGCACTCGGAAATTATGAAGTCAATCTCGGCATCGGTGTCGGTGGGGAATCTGTTTACTGCAACGACAGAGGGAAGTTTATATACGTTTTTAATATTGGAAACGTGACGAAGAAGATTAGGAATACCCTTTTCAAGAGCAGAGAGGTTTTCTACCGAAAGTTCGGTTTTGGGAAGTCCGCCGTGCATCTTAAGCGCTCTTACCGTTGCGACAATTACAACGGCAGAGGGGGTAAGTCCTGCCATACGGCACTTGATGTCGAGGAACTTCTCTGCGCCGAGGTCTGCGCCAAAGCCTGCCTCGGTTATAGCATAATCTGCCATTTTCATCGCGGTGCGTGTTGCAATTACCGAGTTGCATCCATGAGCAATATTTGCAAACGGGCCGCCGTGAACGAAAGCGGGAGTGCCCTCAAGAGTTTGAACAAGGTTGGGCTTTAAGGCATCTTTTAGCAGGGCAGTCATAGCGCCCTCTGCTTTTAAGTCGCCCGCGGTGACAGGCTTCTCGTCGTAGGTGTAGCCTACTATAATTCTCGCAAGCCTCGCTTTGAGGTCGCTAAGCGAATTTGCAAGACAGAGTACCGCCATAATCTCCGAGGCAACGGTTATGTCATATCCGTCCTCGCGGGGTACGCCGTTTACTCTGCCACCAAGACCGTCGGTAACGAAACGAAGTTGGCGATCATTCATATCCACGCATCTCTTCCAGGTAATTCTGCGAGGATCTATATTCAAGGAGTTGCCCTGATAGATGTGGTTATCAAGCATTGCGGCAAGAAGGTTGTTTGCCGCACCGATAGCGTGGAAATCACCTGTAAAGTGCAGGTTTATATCCTCCATAGGAATTACCTGCGCCCAGCCACCTCCTGCAGCGCCACCCTTTACACCAAACACAGGGCCAAGCGAGGGCTCACGAAGAGCAACGGCAACGCTTTTGCCAATACGGTGCAGGCCATCTGCAAGACCAATAGTGGTTGTGGTCTTTCCCTCTCCCGCGGGGGTGGGGGTTATTGCAGTGACTAAAACAAGTTTTCCGTCCTGCTTTCCTGCCGAGTCGGACAGAAGAGAGAGGTCTATCTTTGCCTTTGCGTTTCCGTAGAGTTCGATGTACTTTTCATCTACACCTGCCTCACGTGCAATTTCAAGAATGTGTCGGGGAGTGACGGACTGAGCAATCTCAATATCGGTCATATTTTTTCTCCTTGCTGTGATTTATGTTATTTTATTCCATAGGATTACAGTATGTATTATACACCATATTATTCTCCTTGTCAATCAAAATAACAAAAAAGAATGGGCGGTTTTCTCGGTCATTTAGACGAAAAATGTGGCTTTTTTATGTGAAAAATGCACTAAAGAAAAGTTTTTTTGAAAAAACAGAAAAAGGTCTTGACAAAAGAAGAAAAAGATTATATAATATGGTGTACGATTATGGGACAACATAGCCTAAACTATGCCCATTTTCGGTAACGAAACACTCGGGGGTACACAATGAGGCTTGATCTTAGGCCTTTGCTTGCCGGCGACAGACTGCTCTCTTTTAACTATGAATTGCCGCTTGAGGTTGACCCCGATGACACCGCCAGTTTTCTTTACGGCGTAAGTTTTCCTTCTCCCATGAAGGTACAGGGTGAGATTACCAACACCGCAGGATATATGCGAATGACTCTCTGTATGTCGGTCGACTACCAAACCGTCTGTGCAAGATGTCTTCGTCCCGTCTGTGGCTGCTTTTCCCTTGACCTTGAGAAAACCGTCGCACCAAGGGACTTGTTAGGTGATATAGACGAGAGCAGGCTTGACGATTATGCTATCATAGAGGACGGCTTCCTCGATATGGACGAGCCACTTCTTGAGCAAATCGAAATGGAATTCCCTGTCAGATTCCTCTGCAAAGAGGACTGCAAAGGACTATGTCCTAAATGCGGAAAGGATCTAAACGAGGGCGAGTGCGGATGCTCGACTAAAGAAGTTGACCCAAGGCTCGAACCACTCCGCAGACTCCTTGAGCAAATGAAAAACGAAGAAAATAAATAAAATTATATACCGAGAATGCGTGTGTCGCATACTCAATTAGGAGGTAATCAACAATGGCAGTACCGAAGAAAAAGGTTTCTCACTCCAGAAAGATGAAGAGACGCTCCAGCGTTTGGAAGCTCGAAACCCCCACTAATCTTGTAAAGTGCCCCCAGTGCGGTGAGTACAATCTCGCTTTCCGTGTTTGCAAGGCTTGTGGCTACTACAAGAATCAACTCGTTGTTGCTAAAAAGGCAAACGCTGCAAAGTAATTTAATTACTTAAACAAAAAACCGACTTGTCAGTCGGTTTTTTGTTTTTTGGGGCTATTTTCTGTGCTTTTCAAAGTCATTTTTGACACCGTAATAGGTTTATACGAAATCCTGCTTTTTGTCCTGTGCTTTTTAAGGTCTTTTTCCTATATATATCAAATTAAAAATGCAACCTGCATAGACAGGTTGCATTCTTTTTTATAAATATCTTTTTGTGTTTTGCCTTTTTCATTCTTTTATTTGAGAAGTTCAAGCACTTCTTCGGGAGTGGCTGCTATATGGGTAAAGCCAGAGGAATATATCTCCTCGGCACTTCCGTGACCCCACATGACACCAAGCGAGGATATTCCGCATATCTCTGCCCCCTCGGCATCGTATTTTCTGTCGCCTACAAGGATACATCTCGCTCGCTCGGAGGCGCTATCGCCTACTCCGACGTTAGTCAAACTGTATTCAAGCACATCGCATTTGCGGTGTCTTTCTTTATGCGAGCCTGCACCGCCAAGGAAGTCGAAGTATTTGTCAAACCCAAAGAGTTTAGCAATTTTCAGCATTTGGTCCTCTGGCTTTGAGGTTGCTACAACGAGGGTTTTACCCTGTTTTTTCAGGCTCTCAAGCAGGGAATAAATCCCCTCATAAACCCTGTTTTCCCTCCAACCGTAAACCTTGTAATATTCACGGAAGAGAAATATTGCATTTTCCGACTCTTCGGGTGAAAAACCGAACTCTCTCTGCCATTCCTCATAAAGCGGCGGCCCGATAAAGCGCCTGAGCGACTCGCGTGTGCCGTAGTCTATGCCAAGTTTTTTGAATGCATATTCAAATCCGTTTAAGAGTCCCAACGAGGGGTCGGAAAGAGTGCCGTCAAGGTCAAAGGCTATTATATCATATCCCATATAATCTATTTCCTTTAGGTTAAAATGTAAAAGTTACTGTGGTAAAAGCCGTATTGAGTGCTATTTTCCGCGTTTTTTCGTGTCTTGAAGTTCACATTTTTATAAATATGAAGAGGGAGTACTCGGCGTGTCAGGAAAATTCCAAAAGCCCGAACAACTCCCCCCTGCATATTTTTTACTTTACAGTTTCAAGTCTAATCATATTTGTGTTGCCGGGCTTACCGTTTATCTGTCCTCCTGTCAGTACCACGTTGTCACCCTTTTTAAGTCCTCTTACCCTCTTTGCTTCACCGAGTGCCTTGTAGAACAGCACCTCGATAGAATTAAACTCCTCGGAGAGCACGGGGGTTACGCCCCAAGAGAGGTTGAGTTTTCTCCAAGCGCGCTCGTCGGTAGTAAGTCCAATAATATCAACAGGGCAACGGAAACGGCTAACCATTCTGGCAGTTTGTCCGCTTATAGAACTTACAACTATGCACTTGGCTCCTGTGTCAACCGCCATAGCACAGGTGGCATGAGAAACTGCGTCTATATTGTTGCGCATACGAAATTCTGTGGAAAGAAACCACTGCTTGTAGTCAATTCCGCGCTCGGTAAACTCGGCTATCTCCGCCATATTCTTTACCGCCTCAACAGGGTGCTTGCCTGCGGCAGTTTCGCCCGAGAGCATTATAGCCGAAGAGCCATCATAAACCGCGTTGGCAACGTCGGAAATCTCCGCACGGGTGGGGCGAGGGTTATTAATCATGCTCTCAAGCATTTCGGTAGCGGTAATAACTCGCTTGCCGAGAAGACGACACTTTTTAATGAGATATTTCTGTACCGTAGGCACTTCAACGAAGGGGATTTCCACACCGAGATCGCCTCTTGCAACCATAACACCGTCGGCTATTGTGCATATCTCTTCAATATTGTCAACGCCTGCTCGGTTTTCTATCTTGGCTATAATATCTATATGCTCGCCACCGTTTGAGTCAAGGAAGCCACGCACTGCGGCAATATCCTCCACCGTGGAAACAAAGGATGCGGCAACAAAGTCTATTTCGCGAGAAATACCGAAGAGGAGGTCGGACTTGTCCTGCTCGCTTAAATACTCCTGTCTTAACACCTTGCCGGGGAAGGACATACTCTTCCTGTCGGAAAGTTCGCCGCCCACAAGCACCTTGGTGTGTATATCGCTGCCCTCAATAGAAACAACCTCAAACACTACCATTCCATTGTTTAAGAGGATATGATCGCCTGGGGAAAGTTCGTTATGGAGGTTCTTATAACTCACCGAAACAATTGTTTCATCTCCCTCAACATCACGACAGGTAAAGGTAAAACTATCACCATCATTAAGTTCTATTTTACCGTTTTTGAAGGTTCTTATTCTGTATTCAGGGCCTTTTGCATCCAGCATAATGGCAATAGGCATAGCGAGTCTTTCGCGCACTGCCTTTACCATAGATATAAGCCTTTCGTGATATTCGTGGGTTCCGTGGGAGAAATTAAGCCTTGCTACATTCATTCCCTCCATGCACATTTTTGTTATAATATCCTCGTTGTCAGAGGCAGGGCCAAGTGTGCAGATAATCTTTGTTTTTCTCATATTAACCTCGCTTGCCGTCCAATTAATAGTTTTTTGATTATAGTATAACACATAAGTATATATTTATCAAGCAATTTACTAATATATTTTATTTACCCCGCCGACTTAATAGACAATTTCCATTATTCTTTGAACGGTTTGGGTAAATGAAAAAGGGAGCATCTGCTCCCTTTTCTATATTATTCGGTCAATATTTTTTCTCAAACAAGGTTAAATCCTGCACCGATAAGTGCTTCTCGAATTTCTTTTATATGCTCATAGTTTCTCGTTTCAAGAGTTATACGCAGGAAACAACCGTTGACATTGATGTTTTTGCCCTCACTTGCTCGCTCGTGATATACTGCTATTACGTTGCCGCCCTTTTCGGCTATAATAGTCGAAACGTCACGAAGTTGCCCGGGCTTGTCGGTAAGTTCAATAAGCAACTGGCAGTTTCTGCCCGACATAACAAGACCTCGGCTAATGATACGGGAGAGAATAGTTACGTCTATGTTTCCACCCGAAAGCAGGCACACCGTCTTTTTACCCTCAATTGGAAGCCCTGCAAACATTGCCGCTGCAACCGCCGCAGCACCTGCCCCCTCGGTAACAAGTTTTTGTTGCTCCATAAGGGCGAGAATTGCCGCAGAAATTTCGTCGTCGGTGACGGTTACTATATCGTCAACGTATTTGCTTATAAGTTCGTAGGTAAGCCTTCCTGCCTTTTTAACTGCAATACCGTCGGCAATGGTCGAAACCGAGTCAAGCGCAGAAATTTCTCCGGATTTGTAGGAATTATACATAGAGGGCGCACCTGCCGCTTGCACACCGTAAACCTTTACCGAGGGATTTATGGACTTGAATACCATGGCAATTCCTGCGAGAAGTCCGCCACCGCCAATAGGCACTATTACAGCATCCAGATTGGGAAGTTGATCCACTATTTCAAGGGCAATTGTAGCCTGTCCTGCGATAACCTCTTCATCATCAAAGGGGTGAATAAAGGTATAACCGAACTCGTCGCGCAGTTGCAAAGCGCGGGCATAGGCATCGTCATATACACCCGGAACAAGGCAGACCTCAGCGCCGTAACTCTTGGTTGCCTCCACCTTGGAAATAGGCGCGCCGTCGGGCAAGCAGATAATCGCCTTTATACCGTTTTCCTTTGCGGCAAGCGCAACGCCCTGGGCGTGGTTGCCCGCCGAGCAGGCTATAACTCCCCTCGCTCGTTCTTCCTCGCTAAGAGTGGTCATTTTATAGTAAGCGCCCCTGAGTTTGAAAGAACCTGTAACCTGCAGGTTCTCGGTTTTAAGATATAAATCCTTGCCGGGGCAAAGTTTTGGTGCGTGAATTATGTCGGTTTTACGCGCTACCCCTCTTAGGGCGTAGCCGGCTTGATAAACCTTGTCAAGTGTGAGCATTGTATCTCTCCAATTGTTGTAAATTTATTGCTTTATAACAAGACTGTTTACGAATTGCTCGGCGCATCTTGCGCTGCGGCTGCCACGTCTGAGAGCAAATGCCTCTGCCAGAATATCAAATTCTTCATCCGTGGGTATTCCCTGCCTTGTGGCGAGTTCTCTTGCTATCCGAAGATAAAGAGCCTTGGACGGCTTGCTAAATGATACAACAAGTCCAAACCTCCCAAAGAGCGAGAGCGACTCCTCGATAGTGTCATTTCTATGCACCTCGTTGCCTTCCCTATCCTCGAAACTCTCCCTCACGATATGTCTGCGATTTGAGGTGGCGTAGATAACCGTGTTATCACTCTTTGCCACGCAAGAGCCTTCAAGAGCCGCCTTCAACAAGGCGAATTGGCTATCGCATCTCTCCAGTGACAGGTCATCTATATATATGATGAATTTAAGCGGATTTTCGCCTATCTTCTCCATAACCTTTTTAAGGAGCGAAAGTCTGTCCCTCGGCACTTCTATGAGGCGAAGCCCCTCATTCGCAAAATGGTTAACCACCGCCTTTACAGTGGAGGACTTACCCGTTCCAGCATCACCTACAAGCAACACGTTTGAGGCAGGCTTGCCCGTCATAAGCGCACGAGTGTTGGAAAGAACTGCATCACGCTCATTCTCATAGCCTACGAAGTGCGAAAGAGAAATCCTGTCAGGACTCTCGATAGAATAAAACTCACCATCTTCGTCGATTGAGAACATTAAAGACGAGGCAAAAATACCATAGCCATACCTGTCGATGTTCTTTATTCTCTCTTCGTAGAGCGAGAGTAAATCGACCTGCGAGGTAGGATAATCCGCAAAGAAAGGACAGGACACACCTGCTAAAATTTCCTCGCCCTTTAAGGCGCATATTTTAGAAAACAGTTCTATTTCCCTCTTTGCCTCTGCTTCAAGGTGCTTGTCAACCACCCTGCCCAAAGCACGTGCCTTGATATAGGGATTTTCGTCGGTTAAGACAAGTTCGGTTATTATATCCGACAGGGGTTTAGCCTCGTTATATATTTCGCTGACAAACGCCGAATATGCGGCAATTCTTTTATCGGCCTCAGTGGCCGACAGGGCTTCCATAAGATGAATCAGTATAGGTTTTTCCAAAACTCTGCGGAATACAGCACAGGCTTTAAGCCCAAGATATAATTCGTTAGTCATATTTTACCTTAAATATTCTATTATTTTATCAGTAATTTCAGAGGTTGTCAAATAATTTTCGCTATGCGAAAGGTCGGCAGTTCTGTATCCTGCTTCAAGCACTTCGTCAACCGCGCTGACAATAGCCTCCGACTCATCTTTAAGATTGAAAGAATATAGAAGCATCATTGCCGCAGAGAGAATGGTTGCTATGGGGTTTGCCTTGTTCTGTCCTGCTATATCGGGAGCAGAGCCGTGGATAGGCTCGTAAAGACCGCGAGTTCCCTCGCCAAGAGAGGCAGAGGGAAGCATACCTATTGAGCCTGTTATCTGCGACGCCTCGTCAGAGAGAATGTCACCAAACATATTGGTTGTAACTATAACGTCAAACTGTGCGGGATTGCGCACAAGTTGCATAGCCGCATTATCGACAAGCATATCTGTGCAGGTAAGGTCGGGGTATTTCTCGGCCATTTCGTGGAATATCCTTCTCCAAAGCCTTGAGGTTTCAAGGACGTTTGCCTTGTCAATGCTTACCACTCTTCCCTGTCTTTTTCTTGCAGAGTCAAGAGCAACCTTGATAATTCGCTCTATCTCCATACGGCTGTAAGACTCGGTATCAAAGGCCTCCTCGCCGTACTTTCCCTCTCGCATACCGCGCTCGCCAAAATAGATTCCGCCAGTCAACTCACGCACTATCATAATGTCAAAGCCACGGGCTACAATATCCTCACGCAGAGGACATTCTCCTTTAAGGGCGGGGTAAAGTTTTGCAGGGCGAAGGTTGGTAAAAAGTCCCATTGCTGCACGAATACCGAGCAGTGCCTTTTCAGGACGGATATTGCCGGGGAGATTATCCCATTTCGGCCCACCTACCGCACCGAGCAACACGCTATCCGAATTCAAGCATCCTTCAACCGTCGCCTTTGGAAGCGGCTCGCCGTGTTTATCTATGGCGACGCCACCTATATCGTAGGACTCAAAGAGGAATGTGTGTCCGTATTTTTCTGCTATTACTTCCAAAACCCTCTTTGCCGAGCCTACTATCTCAGGGCCTATGCCGTCACCGGGAAGAAGTGCTATTTTATATTCCATAATGCCTCCTTAATCTATCTGTCCCTCGCGGACTGCCTCGACAAGTCCGCCAAGAGATATAATACGCTGGATAAATTCGGGGAAGGGCTGCGTCTTAAAGGACTCGCCTGTTGTACGGTTATATATAACACCATTATCAAGGTCTGCCTCGACCTCGTCGCCATCGGAAATTCCATCTACCGCCTCGGGGCATTCGACTATTGCAAGACCGATATTTATAGAATTTCGATAAAAAATGCGAGCGAAACTTCGTGCAATAACAAGAGAAATTCCGCTCTCCTTTATCGCAATAGGCGCGTGCTCACGGGAAGAGCCACAACCGAAGTTGTAGCCTGCCACCATAATGTCACCAGGTTTCACTCTGCTGACGAAGGTTGCGTCAATATCCTCCATACAGTGTGATGCAAGTTCCTTTTTATCTATGGTATTAAGGTATCTTGCAGGGATTATTACGTCGGTATCAACGTTGTCACCGTACTTTATACTTTTTCCAAAATACTTCATTTTGCCTCCTTAACCCTCGAAAACTTGACACGGGTCGGCTATTTTGCCCATTATTGCAGATGCCGCAGCCACTGCAGGGCTTGCGAGATAGACCTCACTTGTAGTGTGTCCCATTCTGCCGACGAAGTTACGGTTTGTGGTTGCTACCGCCCTCTCACCTGAGGCGAGAATACCCATATATCCACCAAGGCAGGGGCCACAGGTGGGGGTGGAAACCACACATCCCGCCTCGATAAATATCTTAACAAGTCCGTTTTCCACAGCACGAAGATATATATCCTGCGTCGCGGGTATTATGATTGCACGCACACCGTCCGCGACCTTTTTACCACGGAGTATTTCTGCGGCCTCTTCAAGGTCCTTGTAGTGACCGTTGGTGCAAGAGCCTATTACTACCTGATCTATACGAATATCAGAAATTTCATCAAAGGTGTGGGTGTTTTCCGGAAGGTGGGGGAATGCTACGGTGGACTTAATAGCCGAGAGGTCTATCTCGTAAACCTCGTCATACTCGGCGTCCTCGTCGGCAGTAAAGATTACAGGCTCTCTGTCCGAGCGTTCCTTTATGTAATCGAGAGTTTCCTTGTCAACCTCGAAAATGCCATTTTTAGCACCCGCCTCAATAGCCATGTTTGCCATAGTAAGTCTATCATAAACCGAGAGCGAGCGAACACCCTCGCCAACAAACTCCATTGATTTATAGAGTGCACCGTCAACCCCTATCATACCAATGATATGAAGTATCACGTCCTTGCCGGATACAAACCTCGAAAGGCTTCCTTTAAGGACGAATTTTATTGCAGAGGGGACTTTGAACCACGCCTTGCCTGTCGCCATACCGCAAGCCATATCCGTGCTTCCAACTCCTGTCGAAAAAGCACCCAAAGCACCGTAGGTACAGGTGTGAGAGTCGGCACCGATAACCACATCGCCGGGGATAACCAATCCCTTTTCGGGCAGGAGTGCGTGCTCTATACCCATTTTGCCAACGTCGTAGAAGTGTACTACCTCTTTGTCCTTGCAGAACTCACGGCACATCTGGCACTGTGTTGCCGCCTTTATATCCTTGTTGGGTGCGAAGTGGTCCATTACCATTGTGACCTTTTCCTTGTCATATACCTCTTCCCTGCCAATTCGCATAAACTCGCGTATTGCAACAGGTGAGGTTATATCGTTGCCAAGAACTCTGTCCACATCTACAAGTACCAACTGCCCTGCCTCTACGCTATCAAGGTGAGCGTGGCTTGCAAGTATCTTTTGTGTCATTGTCATCGACATATCTTTGTCCTCTCTTGGATTCTTAATTATCTGTTTATTATTGCGCCTTTATCGGCGGAACTTACCATTTCGGAGTAGCGTTTAAGATATCCTGTGATGCCCTCTTTCTTCTTTATAGGCATCTCGGCCCGTCTTCGCTCTATCTCCTCCTCGTCAACAAGGAGTTCTATATGATAGGACGGAATATCAATAGATATCATATCACCGTCCTTGACATATGCTATAAGCCCTCCGCTTACTGCCTCAGGGGAAACGTGCCCTATCGAAGCGCCTCTTGTAGCGCCCGAAAAACGTCCGTCGGTGATAAGTGCTACGTCCTTGTCAAGCCCCATTCCTGCAATAGCCGAGGTGGGCGAGAGCATCTCACGCATACCGGGACCGCCCGCAGGCCCTTCGTAGCGGATAACCACCACGTCGCCCTTGACAATCTTGCCGTTATATATTGCAGAGATAGCCTCCTCCTCGGAGTCATAGACCTTTGCAGGGCCTGTATGTACGAGCATTTCGGGGGCAACTGCGCTACGCTTTACTACGCAACCGTCGGGGGCGAGATTACCCCTGAGGACGGCTATGCCACCTGTTGTACTGTACGGATTTTCAACAGGTCTTATAACCTCGTTATCTATGACCTTTGCACCCTTGATATTCTCACCGAGAGTCAAGCCTGTGCAGGTCATCGCATCCCCGTCAATAAGTCCTTTTTCATAAAGTGACGCAAGCACCGCATAAACACCGCCCGCCATATAGAGGTCCTCCATATAGGTAGGCCCTGCGGGAGCAAGGTGGCACAAATTCGGGGTATGCTCGCTGATTTCATTTACCATATCTAAATCAAAGTCCACGCCACACTCGTTGGCAATAGCGGGCAGGTGGAGCATACTGTTGGTAGAGCATCCAAGTGCCATATCGGCGGTAACGGCATTTCTTATCGCCTTTTCGGTCATTATATCCCTTGGGCGAATGTTCTTTCTGACAAGTTCCATTACCTGCATTCCTGCGTGCTTTGCAAGTTCTATTCTCGCAGAATACACTGCGGGAATTGTACCGTTGCCCGAAAGTCCCATACCGAGAGCCTCGGTAAGGCAGTTCATCGAGTTTGCCGTGTACATTCCAGAGCAAGAGCCACAGGTAGGACAAGCCTTGTTCTCAAACTCGCATAGTTTCGCCTCGTCTATAAGTCCTGCCTTATACGCACCTACCGCCTCAAACATCGCCGACAGACTTCTCTTCTTACCGTCTACGCGTCCTGCGAGCATCGGGCCGCCGCTAACAAATATTG
>JAZUPL010000068.1:0-25577 GCA_045605175.1 Eubacteriales bacterium
AATCCTGTTTTAACAATGTGGAATTTTCCAGTAAAGCAGAAACCACATTCCCTCTGTTATATGGAATCAGAAAATACACATCTTTGACATCCTCATATACTTTTATTTCAATTAAATGTAACAATTCTTTCAAACCGATTCCCTGTTTTGCTGACATGTATATTGTCCCTTCATTTATTTTAGGAATAACAATATTAGATTATAATGAAAATGGAGAATTCGTTTATGAAGAAGATTTGGGAAAGGTTTATGATAATTGCTTTAAAGATGGAAATGGCGAGTGGGCTGAAATGTATAAAAAGGTGGAAGATGCCTTCAAATTATTCTAAAATATGGAAGGTGTCTTAAAATATTCTGAAATGTTGAAAAAATGTTTTAGAATGTTATAAAATATCTTAAAATGTTGAAAAAATGTTTTAAAATAAGGGGAGGTGCCTGGCCGAACCCAGCTTCATCACCCTATTTCCTCCTTCCTTACCGTCTTCCTTTTGGTTTTTAGATTTTATATCTTGGCCTACTAGTAAAATACCCTACCAAAAAATCAAATCTTATATATATCATAGAAATGGATTTTTTGTGAGGCTATCGACTATGACTTGAGCCTACTAGTAAAATACCCTACCAAAAAATCAAATTCTATGATATACATAAAAATGGATTTTTTGGTAGGGTATTGCTTTTAAGCTTAATCATAAAAATACTCTTTGGGCAAAAATTGATAAATATTCTATCAAAAAAAAATAATATATATACCAAAATAAAAGTAAGAAAGAAGGTATATCATTATAATGCTTTAGCCTGGAGTTTATAACATCACGGCTTTAAAAAAAATTTTAGGAATTTCTGAAAGATCTTGGCGTGAAAGAAAAGAAGAAATTCTTGAACACTTTAAAAATTTTTTTGATTATGAAATTCGGAAGGAGGGACGGAATATAAATTTTTATTTAAAAACTTAGTACCTTGAATATGAGCCTTTACGAAAGAAAAAAGATATTGAAAAAATTAAAGCTCATTACGAACAAGAAATTAGGGAAATTATTGCAGTAAAGCCTTATAATACTAGTGCAAACATGGGAAGGAATATAGTTGCAATGGGACATAATCTTTATGAACATTAGGCTGAAACTGTAAGTGGTTATTTAAGACCTATGGTTAAAGAAAAATTTACTCCTCCTGTTCCAACAAAAGCTTGGATGAAATCAACATCAAATCATTTAGATTATGAGCCTTTAACAGAAGAAGAACTTATTTTTTTATACGGTTTATTTGAACGAAATAGCCATGAATCTCGTGTAAAAAGATAGGTTGAATTATTTGCGGAATATCGTAGTGGTTATATTGATGAAACAGAATTAAAATCTGAATTATTTAATGACACTGCACGAACATATGAAAGCTTAATGTCTGAGTTTAAAAGAAAATTTGGCTTTAGGCCACAATTAATCAAAAAATTGGAAGAGGGCGCATGGATTAATGAAAAAGAATTTGTGTTTAAAGACGAGGAGGAGAGTAATGAGATTGATTGAACGTTTACACGAAGGTATGTGGATTACATACGAAGAAATAATGTATTGGGCCGGAATTTATTGGGATGAAGAATGGTCAGAAGAAGAAAAACATAATGCTGCAAAAGAAGGCATGAAAAGACTATATAATGCGGCAAGCTTTGGTAAAGATGAGAATAGAGAAGACGGACTTGTTATCTTCGAAGTCTATTCAGAAGAATATATTCCTGCTTTTGACTTAGTTTGCGATGAATTTGATAATATGTGGGATAAATCTGGATTAGATAGAGAAGATTTAGTAGCTCAGCGTTTTGTTGATAAATATCCAGATATGTTTATAGATTATAGTCTTGAAGAAGTAACAGATATGGTTTATACTGTATTAGTGCGCAGATATGGAAAGCCTAGTATGAAGAATTTATTTGGTTTTTAATTTTAAGGGACAGGAGTAAAATCCTGTCCTTTTTCTTTTTTGCGGTTTTGGCGCAAAGCCCTCTTCCATTATACCTTATATAATTATTATATCATAATATATTATTAAATACAAATAGAATCGTAATTACGGGAAAAACCGATCGCAGGCAGGTTTCGCTAGTTTTGCTGGAAAGTTTCCTAAAACACCCTGGCTTTGAAGGTCGGTCCTTACCGATTCTCAGCGGGCCGCTGAAAGTTTTAAGAGTTTCGGGATTTTTATGGAAAGAGGTGAAGGGCCGCAGAATTGGAAAAAAGTTTCCTATATAGGTTGGCTTTGGAAGGACGGCGTGAGGCCTTCCTTGCCGAGCCGCCGAAAACCCCAACCTTTTATTATACCATATTTCCGCAGATTTGTCAAGGGGTTTTTGAAAAAAATTTTGCACAAATTTCCGGTTGGAAACTTGTGCAAACCGATGGTAAATTCTCTTTATTTCTGAAGTAAATGAGGTTTACTCATAGGTAAACCTCATAAACCTTGCGGATTTTGATTTCTACTTTTTGGGGTTTTACAGGGCAGTAGAAACGGTCATTGCGGACAAATTCGCCAATTCCCAATTCCTGCCATTTTTGCCGTGTTCTATCCTCAAACCGCAGAGTATTATATTTGGATAATTTCAACGAAAAATCATATTCAAATTTTCCGTCTTTTGGTAAGGTGTAACAGGGGGATTTTTTATAATTGCGCGTATGCTCGGTTTGTCTGCGCTTCAAATCGTTTGTAGTACCGATTTTTAAGATGTAATTGCCATTTACATCTATATAATGTCCTACATAAAGAAACTCTTTTTCGGTCATTTTTTACCTCACTTTTGGGTATAATTGGGGAAAAATCCCCAATTATTTAGGTTTACGCTTCTGAACAAGCGTAAATTCATAGGTATTTTCCCCAATAGTGAAGGAAATTTGCCGTTCAGGGTTAACAATATTGACATTTTCGCACGCATTTTCGCTATTTTCTTGCAAAAATTTGGCAATTTCAGCGATAATTCCGCTTTTTGTGGGGTTTTCCTTGCGTTTTTTGGTGGAAGTGTCAAAATTATAAACGGTGGGTGCTTTACGCTTTCGCTCTTGGACATTCGCAAATTTTTTCGCCATTTTTTCAGTTTCGGGGTCGAGGTCAAATGGCATACGCTCGCCACGGTCAATCGCTTTGTCGGAAAGAAAAATCTCAACCGCTTCATCTCTGGAGCAACGCAAACCGCTCATAATACGGGCGATTTGCGTTTCGTCAATTCGTACATTCTGTGCCATAGGGTATCACTTCCTATCTGTCAGAATGAGAGAGGGGAGGGCATTTAGCCCTCAATCCTCAATCTCTTCATCAGTTTCGGAGAGGTCAATTTTTTGGAAGTACGCAACACCCTTCTCCATAGTACGCTTGATAGTACCGTTGGGGTTAACAGTGCCGTCCTTGGTTTCGATAAGCATACCACGCACAACGGCAGAAATCTTGGACTGATTGAGCGTTTCATCGTTGAGCATTTTCAAAATCTGGGAAATGGTGTAAACGGTGTTGGGTTCCATCACATCAAGAATGGTCTGTGCCAACTTCTGGTTAGCAATCTGATTTTTGGTAGGCTTGCGGTCGCCCGTGGTAGCGTTCTTCTTGGCAAGGATGTCAAGTCTGCCGTTGATGAAAGCAACGTGTTCATCTGCCTTTGCGGAAGTGATGATACCATTTTCAACGGCAAGTTTAACGAGAGCGGAAAGTTCATTGTAGTGGTCACGAAGAGTCATTTTAGTAGTCATAATTTTCTCCATTTCTGCCTTTATCAAGGCGGTTCAAAATTGTTTGGTGGTTTACTTGGTATATTTATTATACCATACTTTTGGTTTTTTGTCAAGAGGTTTTTGAAAAATTTTTCAAAATTTTCGCAAGTTACCGCATACCGCTTTCATCATTGACTATTTACGAGTTAATGTTTATCTTGCCCTCTTGACATTTATATTATACCACACTTTGCGGTATTTGTCAAGGGGTTTTTTGAAAGTTTTCAAAAAATTTTTTCGAGCCTTGCAAGGTGGATTCTCCCCTCTTGCAATTTGGTTAGCCCACCGACGGGTGCCTCTATTGCAAGTACAGTTTGTTTCCCTCGCCCCTTGGGACATTATTATTATACCATATATGTTTGAAAATGTCAATAGGTTTATGAAAAATATTTTATTTTTTTTGAAAAAATTTTTGGTTCAAAAACAAAGCCTAACATTTTATTATACCATATTCCGGCGCTCTTGTCAATACTTTTGGGAAAAATATTTTTTTATTTTTTTTCTGAAAAACTCTTGACAAAAAGGTTGAAATATGGTATAATATAAATTTCGGCCTAGGCATACGCCGCCGGCCGATTAAAGCCCAACCTTATATTATACCATACTTTTTGAAATTTGTCAAGGGGTTTTTAGAAAAAAATAAAAAAATCGAGAGAAAAAATTTCTCTCGATTTTTGTGTAATTTGCACAATTAAATGGTGATAAAGGAAGTTGCTTGTTTGTATTCGACATAAGAGCCGAGAAGACCTTCTTCGTACAGCCATTCCAACAAGCGATACTGCTCTTCGGACAATTTGACGAAGTGGTTTTCGCCGTCATCCTCTTTGCTGATAATCGTATCGTGATAGGTTTTTGCGGTAGAGGATTTTTCCATTTCCTCTTTCAAATGAAGGGCTTTAGCAAGTTCGCCTGGACCGCAATCATGCGCTCTATCAGTGTCGGGAAGAATTACAACGCCCGCGCCTGATTTTACAATTCGGAGGAAAGCACCATGCTTTTTTGCAAGGTCATGACAATTTTGCTGGAGGGTAGATTCAAGGGCTTCTTTACCGCTTACAGAATCGTAATAGTAGTGTGTGGTGGTCATAAAAGGTTACCTCTCTTTCATTTACTGTATATATTATAGCACACTTTTCTTGATTTGTCAATAGGTTTTTGAAAAAATTTTAAGAATTATTCTTCAATAACTCTTAAATTTGACAAGACAATGTTTGGCATAATGTCTGCAACATTATCAGTGATATAGTCCAATACTATATCATGCAAATCGTTTGGTTCCTCGTGAAGTTCTTCTTCATACATATTGCCACAAGAATAGTCAAACTCAAAAACTATGCGGCAATGGACTTTTTCAGTAAAAGTTTTTTCCATGTTAAGCACCTCTCTTTCTTACACTAATATTATAGCATATTTTGTTTGAAATGTCAATACTTTTGGAAAAATAAAGGGAAAAATTTTTCCCTTTATTTCGGCTTACGTTTCTGGACGAGCGTAAATTCATAGGAATTATCCCCGATGGTAAAAGCGATTTGTCTTTCGGGGTTTGTGATGGTTACATTCTCACAGGCGTTTTCACTCTGTTCTTGAAGGAATTTTGCGATTTCTGCGATGATTCCCGCTTTTGTGGGATTTTCTTTTCGCTTCTTTTGGCTTGTGTCAAAATTGTAAACAGTCGGGGCTTTTCGTTTTCTCTCGGTTACATTTGCCATCTTTTTTGCTTCCTTTTCTTTTTCTATCGGCAAGTCAAACGGAAGCCGTTCCCCTCGGTCTATTGCTTTATCTGCTTCATAAATTGCAAGAGCCTCGGAGCGGTCGCATTTCAAACCTTGCATAATTCGGGAAATTTGGTTTTCGTCAATCCGCATTTTTCACACCTCTTTTCTATTGGAGAGGAAAGAGGGGGTTTCCCCCTCTCATTCCTCACTTTCGGCAAGGTCGAGTTTGCGGAAATACGCAACGCCCTTTTCCATTGTTCTTTCAATCGTGCCGTTGGGATTTTTTGTGCCATCTTTGGTTTCGATGAGCATACCGCGGACGACTGCGGAGATTTTGGACTGATTGAGCGTTTCGTCATCAAGTCTTTTGAGAATCTGCGAAATGGTGTAAAGGTTGTCGAGTTCCATTACATCGAGAATCCTTTTGCCGAGAGCGGTATTTGCAATCTGATTCTTGGTAGGCTTGCGGTCGGTGGCGTTTTTCTTTGCAAGCTGTTCCATTCTACCGTCAATGAAAGCGGTATATTCGTTTGCCTTTTCGGGAGTGATGATACCATTTTCAAGAGCGAGAGAAACGAGAGCGGAAAGTTCTTCATAGTTGGAGCGGAGAGTGGGTTTGGTGTTAGTCATAAGTTACCTCTTTCTGCCTTTATCAAGGCGGTTAAAATATTTGGTTTGGTGTTCTGTAATCTCTTTTGATTACATATATATTATATCACACTTTTGTGATTTTGTCAAGGGGTTTTTGAAAACTTTTCAGAAAATTTCTGAAAAGTTTTCTTCAATATATTCAGTCGGTACTGTGCCAACAATGCGGAACGGAAAGTATATAATACCCATTTCCATATCCTTTGGCTTTACTTTTTTGAAAATTTCAGAAAGAATTTCCGTTTCGATATTGCTATCCTCAATGGCGGTATGTGCTTCGGAAAATTCAATATCTTTTTTCAAAAATTTATATGCCGTTTCCGCAGTAGTGGAATAGAATTTTTTGCTTGCGGTTACAAGTTTATTTTCAAGGCAAAAAGCACGAAAATCATCGTTATCAAGCAAGTGGCTACACGCAAGTCCCCAGATGTCAAAAATTGGAAAAGTTTGGTTTCGGAGTGTAAGATTTTTGGAATCAAAATCTTTTTCATTTTTATAGGACTTTTGGGAAACAATGAAGTCGATATGCTTTTTTTGTTTTTCGTCCCATTCAAAAAAGTCTGCGGAATAAAGATGACTGATATAGTTTTCAGTGTAGTAGATTGCTTTTTTGAAGTCAAACATTGAATTGTAAGCACCGAGAGAGGATACTTCTTGCAAGTCTGAAAGCAATTCGTTTACGGCTTCATTCCAACCGACAAGTTTGATTTCGCCCTTTTGGAGTTTTTCAATGTAAAGCGGTCTTTTGATTGCGTAATATGCGGTATTAAAAATAGACGGAACAGAAAAAATTTCTGTGATAAGGAAAGATTTTCTGCGGTAAATATTGCCTTTACAGTCTACTACATTCCATGCAAAATCATAGATGAGCGGTTTTGCAATAGCAATTTTTTTGCGGTTATTTCCATCAAATTGAGAAGCATAGGGGTGCGTTGCGGTTTCGCAGTCCAGAACGATATAATATTTCCGTCTGCGGTCAAGGGGTTTCGTATTCATTGGTAAGTACCTTCTTTCTACCATAGGGGCTTGCTGTCCTTGCCCTCTCGGCATTATTATTATATCACACTTTTGTGATTTTGTCAAGGGGTTTTTCAAAAAATTTTGAAAAATTTTTTCAAAGCCTATCGTGAAATGGGTGGTATCACAGAAGTGTTCGCCCCTTGACTACTCTTATATTATATCACATAAAGTGGATTTTGTCAAGAGGTTTTAGAAAACTTTTTAAAATATTCTTGCGAGCCTTGGATATTCACTCGTTGGGGTTTTCTGTCCCCTCTCGACATTATCTATTATATCATATATCGCTTAAAATGTCAATACTTTTTTGAAAATTTTTCAAAATAATTTTGCACAATTTCCGGGATTAAAGTTTGTGCATTTTGCCTATTGACTTTTATGCGGTTTTGTGGTATACTATATACAACAAATGAAAGAGAGGTTTTCCTATGAAGATTAAAAAGGTGAGAAGTGCCATTCGTAGATATGAAAGATTTGCTTTTTATTGGTATATGAGCACAGGACAAATTTTAGAATACTATCAAAACAAACAGCAGTATATAGCGTTTTTGCGATTTCACAAAAATCTTAAAAGACATTTGCAACCAAATTCCATCTATATGAAAGAGTGGGAATATTTACAAAGAAAAGAGCCGTAAGGCTTTTTTCTTTTCGATAAGGTTAGTCCAGGCTAACCGGGAAAGCCGGGGCCGCAACCTTTTATTATACCATATTTCTCCTGGTTTGTCAAGGGTTTTGGGAAAAATAAAAAATAAAAAATTTTTTGAAAAAGTCTTGACAAATTTTCTGAAATATGGTATAATAGAGAATTCGGTTCGCGGCGCCCCTTCGCGAACCGCCAAAAAAAAAGAGCGTTTCCGCTCTTAATCTTTTCTGGTAATCGTCAGAATTACCCAACTTGTCAAGGGATAGGGATTTTCATTTTCAAGTCTTTCCTCCAGAGTGGTAAGGGCTTCTTCTTCGCTATCCGCCATGACCGCATAGACATCACAGCCGATTGCCTTATTGTAGACATCACATTCATAAAGATACATATTGTTTTCCTCTCTTCCATTTCTGTACTTATATTATATCACATTTCCCCTGATTTGTCAAGGGGTTTTTAAAAAATTTTTAAATTCTATTGATAAATTGTTTTTCTCGTGGTATAACATCAGTGGTTTGTCTACCTTCGCAACAATCAATGGGAATATTCGTCCAACAAGCATAAATTTCATTCCAGATTAAAAAGGTATTTGCATGGGGATTATAGCCATATACAAGCAACCATTCGTTCGCAAGATAGGGGTATTCTTTACGTCCTTTTAAATTCAGCCAAATTTCGAGCATTTTTCTTTCCTTCCTTTCTTTTGGTACTTCTATTATACCATATTTTCAGTAATTTGTCAAGGGGTTTTTGAAAAATTTCTTAAAATAATTTCCATACCATCTTCTTTGACTCTAATGACTTGCCCGTCGGTATACCAATAAACCACAGACCAGTCAGACAATAAGAAACGAATACCTTGTCCCGAGGATATAATTTTCTCAAACACGCAACCATCGGGAAAAAATTCTCGCATATCTTTAATTGCTTTTTCAAGATCGCAAAGCCACATAATCATACCCCCTTAGACTGAATGGAATCAATAGTCCATTCATCATATCTGTATCCTTCTTTTTCAAGAGCGTTGAAAAGTTTGTAAAGCATTTCCCTTTTGCTATTGGCAAAAATGACATGGGTGCTTGTGCCTTCGATAGGGTGTGTAACTTTAGTTGTGTAAATCATTTGTATCATCTCCTTTTCTTTTAGTATAATTATTATACCATATTATTATTAAAATGTCAATAGTTTTTTGAAAATTAAAATAAAAAGTTTTTTTCTAAAAAGTATTGACAAATTCCGCAAGATATGATATAATATAGATACAGAAATGAAAGAGAGGTTAAAACAATGTTCATTCAATGTAAACACTGCAATAAAAAATTTTTTCTTGGTTTTGGTTTTGGTCGCCATCTTTTGAAAGCCCATGATATTGATATCACTCCTAACGATGAACGCCATATCCGAAAAAAGAGATTGCGTTCTTGTCTGCTTCCGATTATTCTTCTCGGCAAGGCGTTGCGTTTGATAACAATAGGTATCTGTTTTCCCTTTTATTTGTTGTTTAATTGGCTCGTATATGAAATTTGAAAGAGAGGTGGACTAAAATGATTAAATGCCCAAACTGCGGTAGCACCGCACAGTTCAAAGATTCCACGCCACTTTATTTTGAAGATGGGGTATGGAAGAAACAGAAGAAATGTGGTTGCGGTTGTAGCACTGTCATTCGATACTATGAAGCATGTGAACGTTTGGTATACCCATCAGGTAATGAAATTTTGTTTATTAACGACAAGAAGAGGGGCGAGTAATCGTCCCTTTTGTGCGTTGTGCACAAATTTTGGGATAAAAATTCTATGACTGAATATTGCTCAAAGTCTTGACAAATTTTGCAAAGGGCTTTAGAATTAAAATGCCGGTCGGCACTCTCGCTGTCGACCGGCTCAAAAGAAAAAGAGGGCAAGTAAGCCCTCTTAAACCAGAAGTAGTAGAAACACTACGGCAACTGTTCCCGAAAATCCCGCGAGGAAACAAATTGCGTCCAGAATAAAATTTTTCATTTTTCATATCCTTTTCTCTATTCTGTTGGACTGACATAGCCGTTTGGCAATAGCGACTATGCCAGTTTTATATATGCGTTGGTACCACTAACCGCACAGGCTTTACTTTACGGTTTCAATAATCGACCGACCGAAAGAAAAATCCAAAAGAAAGTTCGGCGTGCTTTTCTGCTTTGCTTTTATGACAAAAAGAAAGACTTTAATGAAAAGCGAAAGAAAATTTCATTATATCCACTATTTTAGTTGGCATAGTGAAGCCACATCATTTATATCTCACACAATCATTACTAATATTTAATCTATATGCGTGCAAGAAGGGGGAGGTCTTATTACTCTCAATATCATCACTTCCTTACATTATATATTATAGCATACTTTTGGGGATTTGTCAATAGGTTTGCGGAAAATTTTTTAATAACTTTCAGATATTATATCATTTTCATATCCGCAAAAATCAAGGAGAATCGGCTTGTGATTACAAAAACCGATATTGCTTGCGTGTAAATCGTTTATGCGATTTTCTTGAATGAAAGCACAAAGTTTTTTTGCAATTGCCTTGCCATAAAGAGAAATAAAGACCTTTGCCCATGTGCGGTGCAAATCTCTATTATAATGACAGTTGGGAACTTGAAAGCCGTTTTCCATCTTACGAAAAATGTCATCGGTAACAGTTTTCGTCATTTTCGCATATCTGCTTCTATCTTTTGTAGGAATACGAGCCGCGGAGTAGTCAATTTTTTGCTGAATGGAATAATAAATACCGTGAAATTCTCCGAGAAGAATAGTTTCGGGAAACAAGAAAGAAATTCCCTTGTCAACCGCTCTTTGATAAATAACGGATTCCATAAGCACAGAATCATCTTCTGACCATTTCAAAACATATTCTTTTTTAGAAAAAACAACAACATATTTACTTGCACCTTCCGCCCTGGAAATATCTCCCCTATCGGAAATGATATTGTTAATTTGCAAGATTTTAACTATGTCATGAGTAGAAAGGTGATAACCCTTTGCACTCAAAGTGTTTACAGCCTGTTCAAACAGGTTTCTATCTGTTTCAGTAAATTCCATGGTGTTAAACCCCTTTCGTTCTTTGGTATATTCATTATACCATATAAAACACTATTTGTCAATAGGTTTTTGAAAAATAAATAAAAAAAGTTTTTTTGAAAAAAGCCTTGACATTTGCGGAATTGTGTGATATAATAGATATAGAAAATGAAAGAGAGGTATTTAATATGTATCAAATTAAAACTGCACAACAAGAGAATCTTTATATTGAAATTTTTCTCCCTGCTCCTGTTTCCGCAGAAGAAATACAAAAAGAGCAGTTGCGTCTTATTCAAAAAGGTGTTCTTCACTCTATGAGCATTGTTATAAAAAGAGATGGTTCTGGAGTTTTGATTGTATGTTCTTATTTTTCTAATAGAATTACTGAAAAGTATTTATCTAAAACCTCTTGACAAAGGGGTTTTTTGTTTGTCTTGCGTAAATTTTGGGAAAAAATTTTGTATATTTTTTTTCGTAAAAACTCTTGACAAATTTTGTGAAATGTGATATAATGGTAAATTCGAGCCGGCGCGCCCCTTGCCGGCTCGCCAAAAAGAAAAGAGAGGTTATTCACCTCTCAAAAATTCATCGTCCATCACGTCAAATAGTTCTTTTTGTATCAAAAATTCTCCAAATTCATCATAGATATTAACATAGTATTCTTCGTAGGGAGCGAGTTTTCGGAACTCTTTGTACGCATTGATGAAGGTCTGTTTTGCTTTTTCAATCTCTTTTTCTTGCTTCTGTTCAAGCTGAAATTTCAAAGCGGAAATAATTTGATTCAGTTCGGGAATAGTGGTTTCTTGTACGATTTTTGTAACAAGACAATCAAGTTCTTTGGTCATTGTTAAACCTCTCTTTCATTTGGTAATATTATTATACCACACTTTTTTTGATTTGTCAAGGGGTTTTGAAGAAAATCTTAAAGATTTTCTTCATATTCCTCTTTTGTAATCTCTTCCCAAGTGCAAGAACAATCTGCATAATAATTATCAAGAGTTTCTTGCTGTTCTTCCTCGGACAATTCATCAAAATCTGAACCGTCCCATCCTGTCAAAAGATATTCAAAACTTTCAGCATTATTGTGGCAAATATCCTCGGCAATATCGCCAAGGACATCCTCTGTGGGACGGTTTTCAAACTTTACATATTCTTCATGGTCGGTTCCGCAATAAGGAGTTGTAGCAATAAATCTAAAATAAAACATTTTCTTTACCTCTCTTTCATTTGATACTTTTATTATACCATACTTTTGATTATTTGTCAATAGGATTTGAAAAAATTATGCAGATTATTTCTGCATAATTTTTTCGTTGTGCTCTTTTTCCTCGGAGAAGCACTGTTCAACAGTGAGATTGCGGAACACATCAAGAGATACACAAGCAGTAGTGCCGTTTGTCATCATAAGGGAATAGTCGCCTTCGTACTTTCCGCAGAGAATGTTCAAAACTCTTTTACCTGTGCCGTAGGCATAACCACATTCCCATGCGGTTCCAGAATCAGAATACATTCCGAAATTGAGAACAACC
This sequence comes from Eubacteriales bacterium, assembly GCA_045605175.1. Lineage (GTDB taxonomy): Bacteria > Bacillota > Clostridia > Oscillospirales > CAG-272 > UBA1740. The sequence goes on from JAZUPL010000068.1 coordinate 12,352, forward strand.
ACAATGTCCGCCTGTTGAAGAGCGACAAGGTCAACCGCAAAAACTGCTTTTGCCCATTTGTGATTTTCCATATCCCATGCGTTGGGGATTTCGTGTTCTCTCGGTACGAATACATCAACATTTTTTTCCAGGCGGAGAAGTTTAATGACTTCGTCATAAACTTTGATTTCTTCATCGTTGAAGAAGGGGCTTGCAAGATAGATTTTAGTTTTCATAGGAGGTTCCTCTCTTTCGTTTTTCTGTACTTATATTATATCATACTTTTTGGGTTTTGTCAAGGGTTTTTTCAAAATAATTTTCTTTTTTTAAGGGTGTTAAAGCAAGTTTAACATCTGTGGCAGATACATTAAAGCCTATCTTTTTTCGCACATAAGGTACGATTTGTCGATGGTAAAAAGATATATACTCATATTCACCATTAAAGTGACAAGAACGAATATTACCCATGTGCAAAAATAAGTCCCAAGGGGTAGTATTATTTACTATCTCAAGAATACGGGCATGAAGAAGTTTTTTATCGTAACGGTTCATTTTTTACCTCTTTCTTTTTTGAGAAGCCTTAAACAAGGCTTCTCAAAACTTCGATAATGTTTTCGGTTTGCGGATTGAATGTAGCACCTACATTCCAAGCGTTGCGGACGGTTTCGCTATCATCAAAGAGGATAGCGGTTTCATTTTCCGCAAGATACTTTTTAATCGGATTAACTTTTTTTGTGCCATATGCAACGCCATGAAAATGGTCATAAGGGAAATTGTATCTTGCAAGCCATTCTTTTTTCGCCGCTCTCGTTTCCCTTACATAAACATCTGTACTATTGGGGGCAAGCCAAGTGATAATACGAATTTCGATTCCCTTATCTTTGATTTGCAAAAGCAATTTCCGCATTTCCCTCATGTCCCACATAGGTTTCGCAATCTTATAAGGTGTTGCGTTTTCTGCTTCAAGCATATAGAGCCAATCTTTGACATTATAGAGGTCTGCGATTGTGCCGTCCATGTCGAAGCATATCATCTTGATTTTTTCCATTATGATGCCTCTCTTTCTCTCTTTTGGGTATACCTTATTATACCATACTTTTGGAGTTTTGTCAATAGGTATACCCAAATTTTTTATATTTTTTTCAAATTGTTTTAACCATCAAAACAATTTCGCCGTCATATTCTTCGCCCCAATCATTGAACCAAGATTCGTGCAAAGCAATTTGTTCAGTCGCTTTATCAATAGCGGGTTTGCCACCCATCTTATGATACCATCTGCCGTGTTTTCTTACCATAAAATGAAAATCGGGAATTTTGGTTGAAAGACGAAAAGCAACAACTTCATCTCTTTTTTGTGCCTGTTCGATAGAGTCAATTAAACGAAAAGATGGAAAATCTCGCAAGATATGATTAACAAAATACATTGTCTGTTCATGCATACTTTCTTCAAGGCATTTATCAAAATGACAGTATCTCTCCGTATTATCGGGGCAGTACCAAGAGAAACAGCCGAGCGCATAGCCCGCGCAATTGTACTCTCTTTTGGTTGCGTTTTTTACATTTCTCAAACCGAGCGTGTTATAAGGGTCATTATTGTTATACATTCCATAGAACATTTTGTGTTACCTCTCTTTTCTTTGGTATTATTATTATACCACACTTTGATGGATTTGTCAAGAGGTTTTTGAAAAGTTTTCAAAAAATTTTTCCTAACTCCGTACAATCATTACTGACTTGGGTGTTACCACTTGGGTGCAAGGTTAGAGGATTGAAAAATGCTACTGTTAACCTTTTTTCGCCCCCTTGACATATATAGTATAACATATTTTGAAATAAAAGTCAATATACAAAATGCACAAAATTCCGGGAAAATATTTGTGCAATTTTTTTCTCTAAAAGTGTTGACAAAAATTGGTAAAAGCCTGGATCTTATAAACTCGGTTCGTGCGAGGCCTTGGCGACCGCGCACGAACCGACCAAAGTTTCATCCCCTGGTCGGTTCAGTCCGTTTTTTATTTATTTACCTGTGCCTGATAATGGGCGTACCATCTATCGAAAACCGTATCGGCAGTCAGCCAGCCTTCGACATTATCATCTTCGTCACAAACACCAACGCCCATGGCTTCCAGAAGTCCCTTTTCATGACCATAGGACCATGAATGACAGACAACATCTCCAACGGAACGAGACAGATTGGGATAAAGAATTTGTGTGCCATCATATATTGTGCGAGCTTCATGGGGAACACCTGCGGCAACAAGCAGGCGAACAAGGTTTGCGGATTCGGTTAAATACAAACGGTTAGTAATCATATATAAATTCCTCTCTTTCTTTTGGTATTATTATTATATCACATATTGCTTATTTTGTCAATAGGTTTTTTGAAAGTTTTTTTTATTTTTTTTGTCCCCATACACCCGACGACTGCCTTAGCAGTCGTAGGTATAGCAACCCGCATAGGGGTCGAAGCCGCATTCATCGACATCGGGCTCATACTCTTCGTAAGTGTCTTCGCCTACAAGAGTATTCCAAAGGTCTTCTGCGAGTTCGTGTTTCCCTTGCTCTTCAAGGAAAGCGATGGTGATAGTGCGAGGGTCTTCGTAGCCGAAGTAGTGAATTGCTTTTTCAGTATAAGTCATAGGTTTTTCCTCTCTTTCTTTTCTGTATATATATTATAACATATTATTATTATTTTGTCAATAGTTTTTGCAAAAATAAATAAAAAAGTTTTTTCTAAAAAACTATTGACAAATTCAAGATTTTATGATATAATTAAAGTACCAAAAGAAAAGGAGATAATAACATGAAGCAGATTTACAGAAAACACTTACACATTATGAATGAAAAAGGCGAATGGATTGTACCCTTTACCTTAGCTCCCGACAAAATTGTATACAAAGAGCCTGAGACAACCGAAGTCATCCAAATTACTTACCCCACTTTCCTTGAGTTTTGGAATGCCATGCAAAGAATAAACGGATGGGGTGTGCAAAAAAAGTTTACCACTTTCCGCAAAAAGCCTTATATTGCAATAGGATTCTATGAGGAATGGAAAATCAATGAGAAGAATTTCAACCCTATCACGATTCGTTGGAGTTATGAATCTGCGGAAAACTTGAGCCTTTGGGAACTTATGCACGCTATGCCCGCGGAAAAATTTCTTGAATACTGCATGGACAGAGGGATAAATTCTGTAAATATTTCTAAATAATTTTCTAAAAACCCCTTGACAAGCGAGGGGTTTTATGTTATAATATATATACCGAAAGAAAGAGAGGTAAACAAAAATGGATTTTAAAGAATTAAAAAAATGGTATAAGAACGCAAGTGTAGGTTTCCATTTTGTGGAACAGTTGCGAACTACTCACCCCGATGTGCTTGAAGCCTTTGAAAGAGAATTGGAACGCAATACGGGTAGAGTTGGATGTTATGTATATCACTCTCACATGGTGGAAAATGGTAAACTGATATTCAAAGGCATGAAAATTGGTTATTATGTTCGTTCCAAAAATCCTTTTAGTTGGAAGTCTAAAAAAGTTTATGGAAATCATTAAAACTTTCACAAAACCTCTTGACAAACAAGGGGTTTTGTGTTATAATAATATCAGAAAGAGAGGTGATTGATATGACTAACAAAACTGTGGTTTGTCCTGAATGTGGCGAGGTTTTAGAGGTAGAGTTGTGCGCTTATATGAGTTATGGAGACGGCACTACAACGAGAGAAGCGGACGGTATCTGTCCCAAGTGTCACAAGTATTATACTTGGACAGAATTTTATAAACTCGTTGATATGACCAGTTTGAAAGAAACTGATCTGTATGACTAAGGGGGCAGACCCCCCCTTTTGTCTATTGTGCACAATTCCGGGATTTTAATTTCTACAAGCAAAATACGCCAAAAGTCTTGACAAAGTTGTAAAAGGGTTTTTATTGCAAATGCCGAACGTGCCGAGCCCTGAGGTTCGCGCACGTTCGGCTCAAAAGAAAAGAGGGCATATGCCCTCTCTCTCAAAGTACCTCTACCGCACGATGGGCGTAAAGGAAACCAAGCACGCCACGCACTCTCGCAATCTCCTCGCCCATAATAACTTCGCCCGTTTCGACCGCCTGAAGGGTGTTTACCGTGCCGAAATAATCTTGCAGTTCAGCAAGCATGGGTTCGAGGACTTCGATTGCCTTGAGTTCTTCCTCGTTAAGAATGAGTTCATGAATCATTGTGGTTTTGGTGGTCATAGGTTTATTCCTCTCTTTCACTTGATGTATATATTATACCATACTTTTATTGATTTGTCAAGGGGTTATGAGAAAAAAGTTTTACTTTTTTCTCACATCCTCTACATATTTCTGAATCGTAGCGGAATGCTGATACTGTTCAGCAAAGTGGCAACCACAGCCGCATACATAATGGATAAAGATAAATTCTTTTTCGGGGCTTTCGCTCGGAACGGCGAGTTCTCTCTTTACTTGTGCGGTCGAGCCGCAATAAGGACATCTTATAATCATTTTTTATTCCACCTTTCTTTCATGTGTTTTCTCCATTTATATTCTTTGATACCATCTACAAGGAGTATAATGCCACAAGCCAAAAGCCCCAAATAGCATAAACCGAATATTATCAACGCGCCTACCATCGGTATAGTGCCTCTCTTTCGTTTATTTCTGATACTATTATATCACAAACCTCCTGATTTGTCAAGAGGTTTGTGAAAAGTTTTTTAAGATTCTTCTTCCTCTGCTCTGCGCATTTTGACTTTGGTGTAACCATATCTTGTGAGGTCATGCAGACTCATAGACCTCTGTGCGCAAATTTTTGTGATACCTTTGGTTTTTGCGATGGATCTTGCTTCCACATAACGCTTTGCTTCTGGAATGTCAACGATAGTGGACATAGGCTTGTAACCGCTTTCGCTTATTAAAGTAACTTGAATCTTCATAGGGGTGTTCCTCTCTTTCTTTATCTTACATATATATTATAGCATATTATTTTTAATTTGTCAATGGTTTTTTGAAAATTAAAATAAAAAATGGTGGGAATTATTCCCACCACATCAGCCTTTTATGCTCGGGCAAGTCTGGAAAGTTTGTTTCCCAAAAAACAACCAAATCTTTTTTTGCATTTTCTACAAGCGTATTTTGTTCCGCTTGTATATCGAGCAATTCACAGTAATATCTTTTAAGATTTTCGATATGTTCATCTACTCTTCTTTCAATTGGAAGATATTTATTTTTTTCAGTCCATTCATCAATATTTCTTTGCAATTGATAAGAATCTTTTACTGTTTGATGATGTTCCATCAGCACACGATGATATTCACTTAATAGTGTTTTTAGTTCGGGATAGGTTTCAAAAACTTTGTTACACCATTTCAAATGTCGTTTGCTTTGTACGCAATTAACGAGATCTACTATTCCTATTGTAATAAGAATAGGAATGACTATCACAGCAATAAGAATAAGTAATACAATAAATTCGGTCATGGTTGTTACCTCTCTTTCATTTGGTATTATTATTATAACATATTATTTTTAATTTGTCAATAGTTTTTTGAAAAATAAAAAATAAAAAATTTTTTACGAAACCCCTTGACAAATAAGGGGTTTTGTGTTATAATATATACAGAAAATAACAGAAAGGAAGTCATTCACTATGACGAAACAGGAAATCAGCCAACACATTATTCAAGACAGATTGGAAAGAATGGTGCTTATTGCCACCACTATTGGATATGGCAATGTCATCAAAGAGTTTGTAACGCAAGGCAAATACGGCAAGGTACGGCAATGCATTACTGATACGGGTGTAGTTATCATCAAGGAAATGTTCACAGAAAAGGTTATCACCGTTTATGCAATCCGCATAAACAGAGCGATTGCGTTGTATCGCACAGAAGCACCGAATGAACGGATTCCGCAAAAACTTTACACCGCTATTATTAACAACGAAAAGAAAAGACCTTATTTGTTCAATGTGAACGAGTAAAAAAATTTGGGGTTTTTCAAAAAACTTTTGGAAAACCCCTTGACAAATCCCGGTTTTTGTGATATAATAATATCAGAAAGATGAAAGAGAGGAACAACCCATGAAAGAATATTTTATTGTTGCTATTGAAGGAATTGAATATCAGTTTGAAGGTTTTGCGAAGGCTTTTAAGAAATACCAAGAACTCAAAGCTTTGGGATACCATGAAGCGCTTCTTCGCAAATACTGCTTAGAGTATGGACACCCCTTGGTTTATATTTATAATGATAGAGCAAAATGCTTTTTCGCTTAAAAGCAACCGAAGCCCTCAAAAGAGGGCTTTTTTATGGGAAAATGTCAATTCGCAGAATAGCCAAAGATTTGGTAGAGTTTTTGTGCAAAATGCCAATAGAATGAAAAACGACCCGGCGCGCCTGTCACCGGGTCGCTCAAAAAGAAAAGGGCGTTTTTAACGCCCATCATTCTTTCGTCCCAACGCTTAAACCGCAAGCCAAGGACAGTAGAAAAATTATGCCCAGAATTTCCATTTTATTTGCTCCCTTCCTGTTGGACTGATTGGGCATTATGCCCAATCAATATCCATTTTGTTTTTCAAGATTGCGACCGCTTTCTCATAGTCATTTTCAAGGATAACCTCACCCGTGTGTCCATCATAGATAGCACAGAGGGCTTTTTCCGCAATGCACATACGGTACAAGTCTTTGACAAGCGAGTTGTGGGTAACATCGGCAAACTTGCGGATGTGGGAAAGCGTGGTATGCGAGCGATAGCAGTGGACAAAAGTATATCCGTTCTGGATTTTAATCACTTGCGTAAAGTAGGAAACAAGATTGTTTTCATCGTAACGGGCGGAGCAGTTGAGCAGTTTCTTCATGGTAAATACCTCTCTTAAAAATATTATTTTATTGTTTAGGCTCTTGCCTTATCTCTGTATATATTATACCATACTATAAGCAATTTGTCAAGGGGTTTTTGAAAAGTTTTTCAAAAACTTTTTTAATCCCCATTTCTGGATCGATAAGGACTACGATTTATCCTCTTGAAAGACTCCCTGTTCTTTACGGTCGGAATCGTGAAGGGGTTTATCTATCGGAGTGTCCTTCTCGTATCCGTGGGTATTACCTTTCACGGCAAAGGGTTTGGCTCAACTATCGTTCGTTTCCAAACATGACTACGCTTCTGTCTTGGTTCGGACACACAAGGACTCGACCAGAACTCCCGAAGAGGGAAGAGCACAGGAGAGGATTGCCTCTCTTCTTCTGTACTCTTATTATACCATATCTCTATGGATTTGTCAAGGGGTTTTTGAAAAGTTTTTCAAAAACTTTTGGGGTATTGTATCGCACATAATCCACTATTAGTTCAACCCCTGTGGCACTGGTTCACATTTATATTCCGCAAATACGAACACCTTGCGGTTGTAGGCTCGCTCTTGGCGATAAGAGGTCTTATATCGCTCACGTGGGCTTCGGCTTATTCTTCCGTTGCCTCTCTTTACCTTACACATATAGTATACCATATTATAAATGATTTGTCAATAGGTTTTTGAAAAGTTTTTCAAAAAAAAATTTTTTATTTATTTTTATAAAAAGTATTGACAAACCCGGTTTTTTATGCTATAATAATATCAGAAAAAGATGAACGGGCAATGCCGCCCAATAGGAGGATTATATGAAAGAATACAGAATAGTTTGCACAGGTTACAGAGTTTATACATTTTGCATTAAAGCAGAATCCAAAAGAGCCGCATACCGGAAAGCACTTGCGGTTTTGGACAAGATTGATCCGAACGATGAGGGCAAAATCAATGACATTCAAATTGAATTCAACTTTTCCCCCATCGAGCCGATCGTATGCAAGGAGTGGGATTGGTAATCCCCCTCCGTTCTGGGATCAAGACGAAAAAAAGCTCAAAAGAAAATTTCGCTAAAAATAGTAGAAACGTCGCAACCTCCTGAAGTTCGGAGGGCTACGGCGTTTTTCGTCTTTAACGGTAGCCACTCTCAAACCTCTTTGAGAGCAGCCTACCCTTATATTATATCACATTTGAAGCGGTTTGTCAAGGGGTTTCGGGCAAAAAAGTTGCACAAAATTTTGATCAGAATTGCGTTCAAAATTGTGCAAAATGCCGGTGGCTAGAAACACGGGTCGTGCCGGCGCCTCACACTCCTGCACGACCCGCCGAGCTTTTGCCGCAGATTTTTCCTCTAATTATATTATATCACACTTCTGGGTTTTTGTCAAGGGGTTTCGCAAAAATTTTTCAAAAAGTTTTCCACAAGTTTTGTGGAAAAACCTGTGGAAAACTTGTGGATTATTGACGGTTATACATGCAATATCCGCCTACTTCCATTGCCGCATATTCTGCTCGTTGCTTATCATTGTAAGCCCCATAGAAGTAATGAACTCCATAACATTCACGGCATACAATGTATTCACAATCCATTGCGTAATTGGGTACATATTCGATTTTAATTCCGTTGATAATCATTTTTCTTTTCCTCTTTTCTTTTGATTAGTGGGAACGGCTTCAGCCGTTCCCCTGTTTTGTTTTTAGATATAATAATAAGTTTTATCGTCGATTTTTTTGGTTTTTATAATTTTGCGTTTAACCATCCAATGCAAAGCGGTATAATCTACAAAGAAAATAGGCTTTTGACTACCACTCCAATCTGCAAAGAGTTGGGAAGAGGTTTGCGGTTTGTGGCTAATGTTGGCAAATGCGTGACGGACAAGTGCGATTTTAAGTTCGGGTCTGGGGGTATGTGTGAAATCTTCTTTTGCAAGAACACGGTCGAGTTTGATTTTTTGGATTGCTTTGAACATAAGGTAAATCTCCTTTGAAAATAAAATATTTGATTTGGTCGCTCTCACCTGAGGACATATATAGTATATCACATATCAAAGTAAATTACAAGAGTTTTTTGAAAATTTTCGTTCGTCAAAATGACAGAAATTTTAGCTGTTTTTTATATATGTTTTTGTGCATTATACATAAAAACAACCAATAGTAATAATAACATCAGCCGAAAAATTTGCATCACCGCATTTTGTGGTCTAAAAATTTTTTCCGCAATTTCTGGAAATCTATTGACTTTTGGATTGTTTGTACATCTTGTACAAAAAATGGTGTGAAATTTCTACATTAAAAAAAAATTTATTTTTTTTCGCTAAACCGCTTGACAAATTCAAATTTGTGTATCTTGCACAATTTCGGGAGAAAAATTTTTTCAAAAAATTTTCGCAAAAAGTCTTGACAAAATATGAAAAGTGTGGTATAATGGAAATGCGGCTCGTCGCGGACCCACGCGTCCAAAGACGAGCCGCCCAAGAAGTTTTCCACAAAGTTTTCCACAACTTCGGTAGAAAAATAATTCATTGTGGAAAACTATGTGGAAATTGTGGAAAAGTTTTCTACCGGTTTTGTGGAAAAGTCTGTGGATTGTGGAAAAACCCGCTCAGTTTTTCACAGCTCATGTGGAAAACTTTGTGGAAAACTTTTACTATCTGTGGAAAGTTTGTGGAAAAGCAAAAAGTTTTCCACAGTTGCCTGTGGAAAACTTGTGGATTAAAGCCAACCTTTTTCTTTAATTTTCTTTTCAATCACGGGAAGCCCTACCCAATTAGTTCCTTTCATCGCTTCCCACAGTGTCAAAGTAAGCCTTTTGTCGGCTTCTTCTCTTTCCTTTTCTTTTCTTTCTTTTTCCTCTTTTGTGGGAAGGGGTTCAAGCCATTCTTCTTCGGCTTCTTCTTCTTTCACAGGATGTTCCATGTAGTAAAGTTTTGTTGCAAGGGCATTGCGTTCTCGAAGAAGTTTGTCATGCGTTTTGCGTTCTTCTTCGCTCATGCGATCCGCCATCTCGATAAGCCAGATCTCGCGGTCAAGTTCGTTGATTCTGTTTTTGATTTCGGTATTTGTCATAGTATTTATTCCTTTCTGTTGGAGGGTTTAAGTTTTTTGTTCCCTTCCTCTTTACACTCTTATTATATCATACTTTTTTCATTTTGTCAATAGTTTCTTAAAAGTTTTTTTGATTTTTTTGAAAAAATTTTTTGAGAGGTTGCGGTTAACTTTCCGCAACCTCTTTTTATTTTTATCCCAGAAGCAAGACTGCCAGAACAGGTACAACCACACCAGACAAACCGCCCAGAAAATAAACGACATTCAAAACTGTTTCTTTCATTTTCTTCTCTCCTTTTATACTATTTTACATAATTGATTGATATATGCTCGATATTCTTCTTTTTCTTTTTCTTTGCCTTTGAAGGCTTGCTTCCGCATATGTGCGATTTTTGCGAAGTGGATTTTTTCCTTGATAATCTTAAACATTTTTATTTCCTCTTTTCTTTTGGATTTTTTGGAAGAGGTTTCAAGCCTCTTCCATTGCATTGTCATAATCGGCTTTATTTACATAAACCATGATTCCGACATTGCCTTTGGTTTCTTCCTTGATGATTCCGACTACATCACGAAGGAAGTCGTATTCGTCAAGCCAATCCTCATTATTGAATCTGATAAAAATTTTTTTCATAGTGGTTGTTCCTTTCTGTTGATGAGTAGGTGTTTTGGTTTTTGCTCATCCCTTACATTATATATTATACACTATATTAGCCGATTTGTCAATACATTTATGAAAAGTTTTTTGATTTTTTTGAAAATTTTTTTGAGAGGGAAGCGGTTTTCCGCTTCCCTTTGTTTGATTTAGATTCCAAGTTCTACGATCAGACTTTCGTACTTTTCGATCAGCGGAAGGTTTTCTTCAGAGTATCTTTCGTCCTCGTCCATTTCGCAGAAAAGCAGATTGTGGAGAGTATCGAAGATTCTCATCTTGACTGCCTCGCTGTGAGTGAAGCCCTGTTCCATATACGCCTTAATGTTTCTGATTTCATTTCTTGTAGATCTCATTTTCTTTTCTCCTTTTTAATAAATGATGTTATTGTGGCTACCCTTAAATGAGTATACCTTATTATACCATATATATCTTGATTTGTCAATATATTTACGAAAAGTTTTTTAATTTTTTTAGAAAATTTTTTGAGCGGGAAAAGGGAGTTTTTCCCTTTTCTCTTTCACTCTTCTTCTGTGCAATAGATTTCTTCATATCCATCATTCCACACTTGTTTAACAATGGTGTGATCGTCCGCACGCACATATTCATCATACCATGTAGGCAAGGATAGATCAGAGTGTCCGCAATAAATCCATTCTTCCATGTTTCGTCCTCCTATCATATAATAAAGTTTTTTGGAAGATTCTCATTTGAGAGAATCTTCCCAAGCCTTGCGGTCTGCAATATGACGGGCAAGTTTAATTTTAGTGTAGGTTTTTACCATATAATCCAAGGTGGATTGGTTATCAGAAATAACCCCCCATGCCGCACCTTGTCGAGCAATTTCTGCCTTTTTCATTTTCATAAGCTGATTGTAATAAGTTTCAAACATAACCTTTTCCTTTCTTAATGAGGGCTTGAATTTTTTTGTTACCCCTCAACTCCTCTTATAGTATACCATAAAAGTCTTAGTTTGTCAATAGGTTTCTGCAAATTTTTGCGATTTTTTGAAAAAATTTTTTTTGTCCGGTTTTGAGCGGGATTCAGTTAGGCTATACTAATTGAACAATATTCGATTGAACGAAATTCAGTCTGAATATTTGTTCGTTTTTTGCTACTACATTGACTCAACCCCTGAACAATATTCGGTTGAGCGGGATTCAATCCGAACAAATGTTCGTTTTTTGCTACTATAAAGGACTGAACAATATTCAATTGAATATTGTTCAGTCCTTTATTATTTGAGCGGGATTCAATTGGTTAATAGTCGAACATTTGTTCGTTTGTTCGGACCACATCCGAACAAACATTCATTGAGCGGGTTAGTATAGACTAACTACCTCGGACTAAAAATTTTTTAACTATTTTATAAAAAAGACTTGACAAGGTCAGCCTTTGTGCAATATGCACAAAAGAAAATTTTTTATAAAATAGTTAAAAAAGACTTGACAAATATATTTTTGTGTATCTTGCACAATAAATGTATCGTTTTGATACATTTTGAACGCTATTCATTGTGCATATTGCACAATATTGAGCGAGTTTCAGGAAAAAAATTTTTTTGAAAAATTTTCGAAAAAGGCTTGACAAAATGTTGTATTGTGCAACTTGCACAAAATCCCGGCTCCTCTGGACCGTCGCCGGCGCGCCGCTTTTAAAATTGGACTATAGACTTTATTTTAAATGCCAATAGACTTCTTCAAGACACCGGGGGTGGCTTTCGGGCAGAAAAAAATTGAAAATGATAATTGACTATTGCCTGGCCCCTTCACAATTTCAAAATCGTTTTCAATTTCAGATTACGGTATATACATCTTTCAAAATCCTTTTCAATTTCAATCATTTTCCCCTTTAATACTCAGTAATCTTAAAAACAAATTCACAATATCCAAATACAAATTAGCCGCATGCTTTACTGCATTACTAAAAGTCGGTTTATCTTCTTGAGCCATTACCCAATCATAACCAACATACAAAGAAAAAACTACAACAAAAATCCAATCAAGCCATGTACTACTTAAAAAGAAACTAGTAATAAGTCCAATAACCAAACTTACAAATAATACCTGCCCTAATCCCGCAAAAATAAAAGGACAAAAAGTAGCTAATAACATCATAATACCAGTTATAATAACAGTCGCTAAAAGAGCAGATTCAATATCCAACACGCTATAATTTTTTAAAACAACTGCCAACGATAGACCGCTAGGTAAACAAATTAAATTATATCCAATAAAAACTCCAATAGTCGAATCACAGCTTGTTACCATAAAGGCACCAATAATTCCCACAATTAAATATCCAATAGCTAGTGCCCATATATTAATACTATCAATATATGGCGTTGCAATGTTAACAATAATAACATTTGCTATAAAACCATATAATAAGACTAAACCAATCCAAAAATTATAAATACTTTTTTTCATTTTACTTCTCCTTCTTGCGGTGAGACCCTTGTCTAAACGATAAAAATCGCCCACCATAGGTGGCGATTTTTAGAGGACGACAAGTTGGTCTCACCAAACATATTCAATCCCTTTAATTCCTTCTCTAAAAACTACCCCATGTTTATAGAAAAGTTCTAATTGGGAAATTTCAAAATTTAAATCCTTTCTACTTATTTCCTTCTAAAAATAGTAGACATGATTTCCTTCTTTAACGTTATCGTTCAAAATTACGTTACCAATAGTAACTATTGCATTTTTCATTCTTTCA
>JAZUPL010000069.1:0-2188 GCA_045605175.1 Eubacteriales bacterium
GGTCGCAACCTGGGGGCCGAACGGCTTTGACATTTACTCCATTCATCAGCTGGAGCCTATCGTGATGCTGATGGGATGCGGCTGCAAAAAGCTTATGTACATCGGCGGTGAAAATACCTATTCGATCCACATGATCTTTGAAGACGGTCGTCCCGCGGTGATGACCTCCTTTATGGGGGGGTCGCCCTTCATTACCAATATCGCCACGAAGACCAAAACCTATACCAAGGAGATTGCTTCGGGTGCCTATTGGAAGCCCTTTATTCATCAACTTGCCGCGTTTTTCAAATCTAAAAAGGCTCCTGTGGAACAGATCGACACCCTCCGCATTATGGCCATTCGCACGGCGGCGCTCAAAGCCATGGAAAGTGATGGCTGTTGGGTAGACGTTGAAAGCGTGTAAAACGAAAAAGTAAAACAGAAACGGCTTACCGCATTTTGGACTGCTCCAATTTGTGCGGACAGTACAAAAACAGCCTAAATGATAGAATTTATTAAATTTTAAGCAACGAACTGACTTCGCTTTTCAAGTGGAGTCAGTTTTGTTTTCAGTTGGATGCGTTGATGGTTGTAGAAATGGATGTACTCACCTATGAGGAGGCGAGCCTCCTCATAGGTCTGAAGTTTTGTGCGATAAATACACTCGGTTTTAAGAATTGAGAAGAAATTTTCTGCTAAAGCATTGTCGTAAGGGTTACCGCGTCTTGACATTGACGGCGTAATGCCGTATGATTGTGTCAGGCGATAATATGCTTGCGATGTATATTGAAAGCCTTGGTCACTGTGGAGCTGCAACTCTGCGGTGACCTTCTCTTTTTTCTTGGCTTCTTTAATGGTACTCAATACAAGATTCACATTTTGTTCGGTGCCGGTTTTGTGTGCAACAATACTGTTGTCGTACAAATCTCGAATAATCGAGAGATACAATACGCCTTGTTTAGTGTGTATGTACGAAATATCTGTAACCCATTTTTGGTTTGGTCTTTCGGCATAGAAATCTCTATCAAGCAGATTGGGGTATTTATGCAGATATTCTCCGTAATTACGATATTTCTTTCGCCTGATCACCGACAACAACCCATATTTTTGCATTACCCTGAGTACCGTCTTTGGATTACGGTGTATATTGTGCTTTTCAAGCCATATATGCACTCTGCGATATCCATAGGTTTTGCCGCATTCATCCTGGCATTCTCGGATCTTTTCAGCCAATGGCAGATCCCATGCAGGTATATCCATTCGAGATACGTATCCGTAATACCCGCTTCGTGACACCTTGAAGAATTTACACATTTCACTAACCGAATATTTATCTTTGTGACGGTAAATTACCATATATTTTACGCTTGTCCTCACTTCCTTTCGGTGAGCGAGAGAAAATCCCGCATCAGTTCATTTTCCATTTCCAATCGCTTAATATATCTTTCTTTGCTTGCCAGTTCATATTGTAATTGAGAGAGTTTACTTAATTGTTGGACAGATGGCGGCAGTGTTGCTCCATCCTTTCGTGGTCTGCCTTTAGGCTTGATTGCTATTCCCGCTGCAAGTTTTCGCTGATTTTTATTGTATCTGGTTTTGAAATCTCGCATTTCTTTGTATGTGAAACCATATTTCTCTCCAGCCTCTCGCAATGTATGTCCTTGCTCAATATATTCGATTAACTCTTTTTCAAAATCCTTGATATATGTATATTTCCTTTGCATAACAAAACCTCCTATGGTAGTTGTTTTAATTCTACCATAGGAGGCTGTCTTTTTCTATTGTCCGTTTTTACTGGACTTGTGCAGATTCGGAACGCGGTCTTTTTACTTATCGCAAGGGCTTTTGTTTTTGTGCGGCGGTATCGTGCTTTTGTTTTTGGGAAAGAATCCGTTTGGGCGTGTCGCTTTCGATACGTTCCTTTTCGCTGCCCTTTACGGGCTGTTGCTGATCCTTGCACAGTGGTTTTACACCATGGCGATCGGGAGAGGGAACATCACGCTTTGTTCAACGGTGTATTCCCTGGGATTTATCTCCCCCGGGCAGTCGGGTGCGATCCTTTGGTCAGAGGCGTTTTCGCTGTTTGATCTGCTGGGGATCGTATGCGCGATGTCGGCTGTCATCGTTTCGGGGCTGAGGCCGAACGAAAAGAAAAAGGCAGACAAAGCAAACGGTTTTATCCCCCTTGTGATCGCGATGCTCGCTTCGG
>JAZUPL010000070.1:0-3428 GCA_045605175.1 Eubacteriales bacterium
GATAGCATAACTATAAATATCGTTGCCGAAGAATACCACCGAAGGAGGAATAGAGTATCATTTATTATCTAATTGACGTAGTTAAGTTTATGAAAAAGTATCCATTTAAGAAAGGTTACAAGTTTCTAATATGGCTACGGAATTGCTTTTACCTGAATTGGCAGAAGCCTGTAAAATGGAACTTTGACATTTACAGATTGTATAGGGTGATTAAACGGCGCAAGGAGGAATAAATGAGCGTACTAATTAAAGGAATGGAGATGCCAACGTGTTGTGCTGTCTGTGATTTGCATAATTCATTTTCGAAAACTCCTTACTGTAGACGGCTTTTGAAGGTGATTCCCATCGAAGGTAGGCTGGAAAACTGTCCTCTTGTTGAAGTACCTACACCTCACTTAAGACTGATTGATGCTGACGACTTAAGGTGTGAAAGAGCTGATTTCGACACATACAGAGATTATAGCACGATGTTTGACGAGATAGACAACGCCCCGACAGTAATAGAAGCGGAGGAATAGATGGACACGGCATTGTTTCTGAAAGAATTAAGCAGGATGTGTTGGGCGATGCGTAAAACCTCAAAATACGAGTACGGCTGTGGAAAATGCCCATTTAATCCGTTTGAGGGAGGGTTTGGCTGTAACTTTGATTCGCTTGCGGAAAATGCAGATAGCGTTATTAGTATAGTCAGTCAATGGAGCGCAGAGCATCCAATAAAGACAAACAGTGAACGTTTTGAAGAAGTGTTTGGCTCTAATACAGGCTTAGTCAAGATTGTTCGAAATCACTATAACGGTAAAATTATAAACTTTACTATACATAAAAAGGCATTGCTTCAATGGCTTGATGCACCATACGAAGAACCAAAGGATGGCGACGAATGAGTGACATAACCTATTGCGGGTGCTTAACCTGTGAACATACAGAATGTGAACGCCATACGGATAATTGCCCGCCTAACGCAAAGCAAGTAAGCATTTCGGCATTTACTGAATGTGAGTATTGGGAGGGAGAAATAAATGGACAGGCAGACATTAGAGAACGGGAGGCACGTTGGTTTCAGGACTTATGGATATAAAAAATCATATTGCGATCAAACGCCAAGTTGTGAGGATTGCGATAAGTTTATTCGTTTTGGGTGCAAAGTTATTTGTAAAATAGAAAAATTGCAGACAAGCCGCATACTTCGGATATGCAAGGAGAAATAAATGGACAAACTAAAGCCTTGCCCGTTTTGCGGGGGAGAAGCAACGATCAGAAAATACGAATACTTTTCAGAAGATACATATAACGTCTATTGTGAGGAATGTGGGTGCGAAATATCTATGTATTATTCCGAGGGAGATGCAATAGACGCTTGGAACAGGAGAGCAGAGTAATGGACTACATCAGCAGAGAAGATGCGCCTATGGGGTACATTAAAAAGGCAGACGCACTTGTGGAAATAAAACTTTTATATCCTGCAATGACTTGTGTACCGTGGCGCAAAGAAGAATGGTGGAAAGAAAACAAGAAGTATGTAGAGTGCGAAGAAGCAATATTAAGGATGCCCTCCGCAGACGTTGAGGAACGCAAGAAAGGGAAGTGGTTGCCAAAACAAGGATATAACAATGTTTTATATTGCTCGTGTTGCACTTCCGAAGTGATGGGTAAAACCCACACCCGCAACTTCTGCCCTAATTGTGGCGCAAAAATGGAGGGATAAAGTGAAAGATTACTTTAGGGGCGAAACCGCCGACCGACTTTTTAAGGAGTTAGTTGAGGAACGCAAGTCCGCCGCACCACACGGGAGATTGATAGACGCAGATGCTTTAATTAAAAGAGCCACAACGTATGCCAATGACAACGAAGGATGGTCTTGTACTTCTCAAGCGGATGCCGATTTCGTAGAATACGTTAATAAGCAACCGACAGTAACAATAGATAAGTGGATACCCTGTTCCGAGAGATTACCCGAAGATACGGGGCGTTATCTCGTCTTTTACAAACTAATGAGTGACACTCCGTGGATAACAGTTATGAATTATGGGCGCATTGATGATGACCCCAAAAAGGTGTTTTACAGTTACGATAGCGAGTATGGCGAAATCCCTTATGATAATATTATTGCGTGGATGCCGTTGCCGGAGGCATATAGCGAAGTATAGTTTAACATTATCGGGTCAAACTTGCATTTTCGACCTGAATTGAATACAAGTAAAGCGAAGTAGATGTGCTTTACCAAACCATTAGAGGGGTTTCATATCCTCTCTTTTTGGTTTTTGAGGGCATAGAGTTGGTATATCAACTGAATTAGTTGGTATATCAACAAAACCAATTTGGTGTATTTGGAGGATTTATGGACGTAGGGAAGTTATTAAAACTCAAAGACGTATCAGCCTGGGAAGATGTATTAGCCTATCTCAACTATTTAGAGTTAGAGGGGTCAACGGAAATCTCACACAGAGGGAAAACGATTATCAATTACGATCAGAACAATTTTGAGAAAGCGCACTTATTAGTCAAGGACGTAAGGAAGAAAGCAGCAGAGAGCGTCAAGACAGGTGGAGGGGAGAGGGCATTACTCCTTTATAAAAGGTGTCTTTTATTCGATGCCCCGTTTGAGTTTGATAGTGCTATCAGATACGCAGAGTTTGACCGAGAACCCGCAAAGAGATTTTACGAACCGAGAAGAATGGTGCTTATCCGTGTTGTAAAGGCATTAGAGGACTTGGAATACCGCAGAATCAAGCGTCTTTTGGTTGCTCTCCCGCCGGGCGTAGGCAAGTCCACGCTTGCGATTATGTTTATGACCTGGAGTGCTTTGCGTAGACCCGACCAACAGATTTTCGGTTCTTCCCACAATATGGAGTTCCTAAAGGGTGTTTACGGGGAAATCTCAAGAATGTTAGACCCCGAAGGTGAATATCTATGGCACGATATTTTCCCGAAAGTAGAGGTAGTAGGAACGTCTGCAAAGAATTTAAGAATAGATTTAGGAACTACAAAAAGGTTTGAAACGCTGGAATTTTCACCCGTGGGAGCCGGAAGTGCCGGTAAGGTTAGAGCCACAAATCTTCTGTACGCCGATGACCTGGTATCGGGCATAGAAGAGGCCATGTCACTTGCTGCTATGGACAAACTATGGTCGAAGTACGTTACAGACCTCCGCTCAAGAATGTTGGGTGACGATTGCGTGGAATTGATGATACAGACCCCGTGGAGTATTCACGATCCGCTATCAAGGCTAATGACACAGTATGAGAATGACAAGGACACCAAGATAATCGCTATTCCGGCATTAAACGGAAAGGGGAAAACCAATTTCGGCTATCCTTACGGGTTGGGATATAACACAAGGCAACTCAAGGAAATCAAGGAATCATTAGATGACGCGACGTGGCGAAGCCTCTATATGATGTCACCGATAGAGAGAGAGGGTCAGTTGT
>JAZUPL010000071.1:0-19781 GCA_045605175.1 Eubacteriales bacterium
ATTAAACTACATTAAGAAACGTTAATAATTGCCAACCAATGAAAAGTGTACATTTTGTATAGTTATATAGGGGCATACTACCGCGCGCGCGTTATATGGTCGCGTGTAGTGCGTGGCGGTGATGTCGGGCGCGTATAATACAGGGCGTGCTCATAGTGTATATATAATAGTAGAGTGTATATAGTACGTACTATGCGCAGGCGCGAAGCTGGGCGGCTCTCCCCCGCTCATTTCGGGCGCATTTTCGGGGCTTTTTGGGGGTGCTCCGTGGGCGTGTCCGTGGCGGTGGGTTTGGTGGCTCTGGCGGGGCTGTTTGTGCGCCGTGTTTGCCGTCCGCCTGGGCGCGTTATCCGCCGCGCGTCGTTCGTTCTCGGCGTGCGCCGTGGGTGGCGTTCACCGTGTGGCAACTGTACATTTTGTATAGTCGCGCGTATATATTAAATTTCCATAATATACACTAAGAACGTATAATATATACAGAACGTATAGTGGGTAGTATACATATAGTATAGTACTGTACACTATGTATAGTAGGCGCGATTCCTTGCCGTTTTTGGTGGCGTGGCGCGGTTTTTCTCATTTTGGGGGCAGAGTGCGCGAAAAAACACGCGGCATATACATTTCGTATAGTCGGCGCTTTTCTTCGGGGGTTTGCGCCATCGGGCGCGGTTTTTGCATTTCGCGGCGGATATGGGCGAAAAAATGCGCGTTGTGTACGTTTCGTACAGTCGGGGTGTACATTCCGTACAGTTGGGCGCGTTCGGCGTGGGGCGGCAGGGGGCAGAGGGTCGGCAGGTATACGTTTTGTATAGCGCGCTCTATGTACCACCATACCCCACCCCTATTTATTTATAAACCACCTTATGACTATATTACCCCCACCTATTCACCTATCCAATTTTCCTGTAAAAAAAGAGAGCCCCCACGAGGGGGGCACGAGGGCATTGTGCGGACACGTGACCGAGTGTTGCAGCAAAAGGTGGGACGTGTCCAAATATGGCACAGTGACATTATAGCACGGTTGTTGTGGGGAATCAAGTGTTTTGGCGAAAATTGTTGAAAAAATTTTTTTGCCGTGCGGCAATATTGTTAAGTCTTGCAAAAATGGTGTTGACAATGCGCGGAGTGTTGTGATAAGATAGGGTTGAGATGGAAAAGAACTATAGTCAGGTGATAGCCGAGTATACGGCGGTATTGGATAAAATGATAAGCAAGCGTGGCGGTGCTGACAACTTTGATGCAATGATAGCGTTGTTGGCAAATTTTCACACGTGCGTTTACCAGCAAATTCACGTTGTGCTTGGCGGTCGCACCGATGAGACGGCGAAAACCGAGGTGCTTGACCTAATACGGTATGTGTTGCAAAAGCCGTTTCCGTTCATCAAGGGTCGTCTACTGGCAATATCGCGGTCACTCGACAAGAAGCATAAACTTGACGAGGGCACCGTTGAAACGCTGAAAAAGCAACGCAGTGTCCTAACGACATTGTACAAAAAATACCTTGCGCTTGTGGCATATCGCAGTTACAAGCATTTTTGCCTTTATATGGAGAGTGCACTTGGCGAGGAATTTACCGTGTGGTCTGACACCGAGGAAATCGAGAGTGGGTACTTTTACTACTCCACCAAGATGGTGAATGACGAGAGGTACAACTTTATGGAGCGGCAGTTGCCTACGGGCTATGGCAAGACATTTGGTAACTGTTTCTTTATAGCGTACATATTTGGTAATACACCTAATACTAATATACTGTATATCTGCGGTAATGACAAGTTCGCGGCGGATATTATCAACAATGTTGTCAACCTTATGACTTCGCGTGAGTACGCAACGATATTCCCCCACTATGCGCAATTCCAAATGGACAAGAGTGCAATGTTTGAGGCTTGTTCTGTCACCGATTTGAAGTTCTCTATTATGGGTGCCAATAAGGTGAGTTTGCGTGTTGTCACGAAAGAGGCAGATACCAACGGCGTTCGTGCAGAGTGGATATTCCTTGACGATATTACGCAGTCCGTGGATATGTCAAACAGATTGCAACACGAAAAGGATATTAATAAGTTCGTCCGTGAATGGTTTGAGCGAAATTATAGCCGTAGAAAACTAAAGATTATTGCCAGTGGTACTACCTACTCCGTCTTTGACATTCTTTCGTGGCTAAAAGAAAAGTTTGGACATACAACGGCTACTCAAAGCACCGTGAACAAGTTTACCAAGGTTGCCACTTCCGACTATATCAAAGCCAAGGGTATCTCCGTGTTTGTTTGCGTTCCCTTGCTCGACCCCGAAACGGACGAGAGTACCTACCCCCAAAAGATTAGCACCGAAAGCGCAAGATTGAAGCGAAAAAATTCTTACGCAGAATATATGGCTATGGATAACCAAACTCCGTTGCCCCCAGACGATAACCCGTTCTATCCGCAAGTGCTACGAGAATATGACTCCATTCCTGCGGTTGGCGAAAGAGGTCGCAGCAATTTGGTCTATGCAAGCCTTGACCCCAAGCGTTTTGGCTATGACTTTTGTGCTATGCCAATTTGCGCTCCTACTGACGATGGGCATTATCTTCTCGACTATTTGTATGACCAAAGACCCCAAAAGGAACTATACGGCACTATTTGCGATAAGATTATACGGCACAAAGTTACCCACCTTGTTGTTGAGCGAAATACTGACGAGGGCATTGCCGTAATGCTCAAAAAAATGCTCGAAGATAGGGGCTACTACTCGTGCAAAATTACCGACTTTTTCACAAGACTGTCCAAAGACGCGCGTATTGGTGCCGCAGAATCAGACATAAAATCGACAATTTTGTTCCCCAAGTTTGGTATGTATAGTGGCGATTCTCAAATGGGCAAGGCTTTGTTGGAAATTTACGGTTTTCGATATGGCAAAAGCAGTAGCACCAAAATACACGATGACGCCATTGACGCGCTTACCGCATATGCCGAAAACTTCTTGGCACAAAAGCGAAATCGTTGTGCAAAAGTAATTACATTCAAGCGATGAAAAATTGTTGTTGACAAACTGTACAAAATGTATTAGAATGAGAAATGGGAAGTATTATGCTTAGAAAAATTAAGTGTCCAATCTGCAATAAATGCCTTATGTCCGTACCAAACACCGATTATGTGAGTTTCGATATTCGGTGCTTTACGAATAAGGTTTTTTGCGCGAATTGCAAAAGAAATATCAAATATTCTATACAACCTTGGCTTAATAAAGAAAGTAGCGAAGTAGGAGATAACAAATGAGTATTGGTGTGCCAAAAATTAAGGTGCCTGTATTGCCACAAGAATTGACTCAATCCGTAATGGAAGAATACCTTGTAGAAGCATACAAGACTTTTGAGCAACAAGCAGCAACAATTCGCAAAAACTACGATATTTATTTGGGCAAACACGCCATTTTGGACAAAAAGCGCGCCTATAACTCCGAGTCTGCCATCAATAACAGGGTAGTTGAGCAACATTTGCGCTCTCTTGTGGATTTTAAGTGTGGCTATCTTCTCGGCAACCCCAAAGAATATGCGCATATGGACGAGGCAGATGACGATGACGTTCATTATTTGCACAAATATCTCACCGATTGTAACATTAGAAGTGTCGATGACGAAGTAACTAAGTGGGCATACGCAACTGGCGTTGGCTACTATTTTGTTCAAAGCAAGGACGATGCCAATATTGACCCTACGGGTGAATCTGCACCTTTCGTGGTATTGCACCTTGATAGCGATTGTTGCTTTAAGGTCTATTCTGCATACCCCACTTGCGAAAAACCCGAACTTTTTGACGTATTAGTCACGGAAATCAAAGAAAAACAACAAACTGTTAAGATTTTATCTGTATATACCCCTTCTGCATACTATTCTTATACTTATAGCAACGGCACCTTGAAACAACGCGAGGCACCTGTTGCTCGTCTTGTCTACAACTATTTGCCTTTGGTCGCAAAATACCCCAATACGGACGGTGTTGGTTTGGTTGAAGCGCAGGTTTCGTTGCAAGACGCACTCGATAAGATTACGAGCAACCAACTTGATAATATCCAAGAACTTGTAAATGCGGTATATGTGTTTATCAACGCAGATTTGGGAAGCACCCCTGAGGAAATGGGTGAAAACTTCACAAATATGCGAAAAAATGGTGTTATTTCCATTCCGCAAGCGTCCCCAGAGGCAAAACCGTCCGTGGACGTGCTTAAGCAAGAACTAAACCAAAAAGATACCGCTCTTATTTACAGTGGTATTAAGCAAACGCTATATGATACAAGCGGTGTTCCGTTGGCTTCTTCGTCCGTAACAAGCGGCGGCGATACTGGTGAGGCTCGACAACTCGGTAACGGTTGGGAAAATGCCTACACCATCATTTTGCGTGAGATTAACTGCCTTATTCGCGCCGACTATGCCGTTTTGGAGCGCATTTTGTACATTTGCTCCAATGTTGCTAACGCGAAAATCAACCACTTAAGGCATAATGCTATTAACATTAAGTACAAGATTAACCGTAGTGATAACTTGCTCGTCAAGTCGCAGTCCTATGATAACCTTGTGGCAAACGGCGTACCGCCTACTATCGCACTCGAATTGTGTGAACTTACCTCTGACCCCGATACTTTGGGTAGAAAAATTGAGGAATATGCAAGAAAACAAGCGGCACTATCCACCGCAGCCACCACTGGCTTGGATAGCAGTAGAGAAACTGTATAAATCGCACGCCAAAAGGCATGGTTAGAGAAAACCAGTAAATAATCGCAAGGAGAAAAAATATGGAAGAAAACAAGACAATGGAAACCGCAGAAACCACTGCAACCGAAACGCAAGCGCAACTCGAAGCTCGCATTAGAGAAGAATTGGACAAGAAGTACAAGAAGCTTATTGACGAAGCAACGAGTGACGCCTCAAAATGGAAAAAGGAATTGCAAGCAAGGCAATCTGCCGAAGAAAGAGCCGCCGCAGAAAGAGCAGAATTGGAAGCCAAATACGATAAATTGGTGCGCCAAAACCGCGAGATTTCGTTGGCAAGCAAACTGTCTTTCATCGAAGATTCCACACTTGCACAAAGCATTGCACGACAACTGTCCGAAGGCGACTTTGAAGGTGCTATTTCCGCACTTGCTACCAACTATGAGGGTATGCGTGCAAATACCGAGAAAACCGTTCGCCAAAAGTTGATGGGCAATAATGCAACGCCACCCCCTGTAACCAAGCCTGCAACCCCTGCGTGGAGTTCATTGTCGCTTGATGAAAGAGCAAGATTGAAAGAAACCGACCCTGCTCTTTACGAAACAATTAGACCAAAAAAATAAAATTATAAGGAGATTATTATGGCTGAAAGAACTGGTTATGTAAATGGTATGTACTTTGACTCCGAAGTGTTTGGAGAGTATATGCAAGAAAAGTCCGTCTTTGTCGATGCTATCATTGCAAGTGGTATCATTCGTCAAGAGGACCAGATTGGAGATTTGATTGGTAGCAAGGGCAATATCGCAACCCTGCCTGTGTTCGCCTCTTTTGCTGATGATGAGTCGCTGAACTTTGACGGTGTTACCGACAACGTTCCCGTAGAACTCCAAGGCAAAAAGCAAACTTTGGTGAAAATCGCTCGTATGCGTGCTTGGAAGGATGCCGACTTCACTCGTTATTTGACTGGCGTTTCTCCCCTGCAAAACTTGGCTGATAGACTGCTCGTTCCTTATTGGGCACACCAATGGCAAAAGGTATTGTTGGCTGAGTTGACGGGCGTTATGGGTGTTGCCGCTATGGCTGGTCATATCACTGACCTTTCCGTTACCACTGGCACCATTGCCGACACCAACAAGATTTCCGCAACCTCTATTATTGAATTGAAGGCTAAGGCTTTTGGTGATAGCATTCCTGCTGGCAGTTTGATTTTGATGCACTCCACCGTGTTTGCTCGTCTGCGTGCTGAGGGTCTTGTAAACTTTGACAAGTACACCATTGCTGGCGCATTGGCTCGTGAGGCAGTTCTGCCCACCATTGATGGCAACATTGTGTTGGTTGATGACAGTCTTGTAGACACCTCTACCGAGGGTTACCCTGTGTATTTGACCTATGTTATCGGTGCTGGCGCATTCCTCGGCTATGTGCCCGAAGTTCCCAATCCTTACACCGTGAGCTATGACCCCGAAACTGACGGCGGTATCAACAAGTTGTACACCAAGCAAGCTCGCATTATGCACCCCAATGGCTTGTCCGTAAAGAAAGACAACTTTGCAAAGGAAAGCCCCACCAACGCTGAATTGGCAGACTCTGCTAACTGGGAGTTGTGTTTCAACGCAAAGGTTGTGCCCATTGCATTGCTGAAAACCAACGGCTAACAAAAGAGGTCGCGTATGTTTGTAGTATATAATGACTTGCCCTACTATATCAATGTTGAGGCAAACAAAATGTATCCTTGCACCATTAGCGCATTTGGATATGTTGTGAACTTTGCAAAGCCTATGGGCGTTCCTGCGAGAGTCGATTCGATTATGACTGATAGCGAGATTCGCAAGCGTTTCAACATTAGAGTGGTTGATGGTTGGGATAAGGCAAAAGATAGACCCAAAAGGGTTTCCAACAAGACTGTGAGTAGCGACTCCGTTACTCGATAAATGACTGGGAGGTTTCTATGACAAGAGAAGAATTTTACGATTGGACGTCCAGACGATGGGCGCACCTATCCCCCGACGACGTTCGGTTTCTGACCGATAAGGCTATTATGTTTTACTATGGCTACTGGTACAAGGGGCAATCTGTCGATGAAGCCTCCCACCCCATTAATGGTTTTGTTGAAATTGCTTGGGTGCAATCTTGTATAGAAGTGCTTGTCAACCGCAACGGCGTTGGCAGTGCCGTGGCATATTCCGAGAACGGACTGTCTATGGAGTTCGACCGTTCCGATTTGCCCCTATCTTTGCTCAATATGATTCCCAATAGAGTGAGGACGATATGACGTTTGCCAAAAAGTTTTACCATTGTGTAGCACACGAAAAAGACGGCATTGTCACTTATGACGAGCCTGTTGTTCGCTATGAAAACTACCAACCCCTTAGTGGTTACGCCGCAGTAATGCAATATGGTTTGGACAGCAAAAAGCGGTGGCGTATGATTGTGCGCAATCACGCTGATACCATCTTCCACGAGAATGACCTTTTGTACCTTGACGGCGTTGAGCCTAACACTTCCTCGGAGTCCTATGTAAACGGTGACGGTGCAAATGCCCGAATTAGCGCCGTTTTGCCCCAATACCTCACGATTAGAGTGGACATCGAGGGAATAGTCGAAAATACGCGTTTCGTTTAATGTAGGTGGCTCTATGGCTAAAATTGAGGTAGACGTGGAAGGTCTTGGTAGCCTTCGCACAATGAAATACAAGGCAAACAAACTTCTTTGGGCAATCGACCCCATTGACAAGGTGTTGCAAAAGGTGTGTGAGCACGTTGCGCAACGACTTCGCACGCAATATAAGAGAAAAAAGGAGTTGTTGTTAGGCGACGTTGTTGTTTCATACGAAATGCACGGCTTTGAGGCGACCATCTTTGTTCAAGGCAAGCAAGTTTCCTTTTTCGAGTTTGGTTGTGGCGAAGAAGGTAGAGATACCTACAAGGGACAACTACCTACGCAACCGATTACCTTTTATAGTATTCCGCTTCATAGGGAGCATACCACCGAAGGTTGGGTGTATTCCTATGCCCATGCCGCAGACCCAAGCCTCCCACCTTGGCACGGAGGTCCTGCGCCTGCAACAAACATTGTGTATTACGCTGCTCGTTATTTGGAAAGGAATCACAAAAAGATTGTGCGACAAGCAGTTGAAGAAATTATGAGGACAAGGCTATGAAACAGTTTACCGATGACTTTATTGCATACTTGCAAGGATACCTTAACAATGACAATGACCTAAAAGCCAAAGTCAAAGTCGGGTATGCCTATAAGCGAGGAAAGATGGAAGTTCCGTGCGTGGAAATCTCGGTGGTAGGCGGTGGCACTAATAGTGCCTACGATACCTTTGACGAGGGTGCTTGCGTAGTTTCTTTACAGTGCGAAGTCCTTGTATATACCAACCAAATGTCGATTGGCGGAGTAACATTCTCTGCCCAAGATAGCGCAATCATACTTGCCGATAAAATACAAACATTGTGCGACAAAATAAGACTTGCCGTGTGGAATAAAAACATAATTACAGTATCACGTAGTGGTGACGATGGGAGTACGCCGTTTAAGTCTGGCACTACTTCCTACTCCGTTGCCCTGCAATATACATTCGGTGTTAATGCCGACTATGAAAAACTATAAAATATAAAGGAGATTAAAATATGTCTATCCCTCTTACCACTATTGGTGCAAAAATCTCTGTGGGCGTGTTCCCTCGCTCTACAGTTACGACGCCCACTTATGATGGCACTCTTGTTGAGTTCGCAGCCACGGTAGCGGCTGGCTCTTGGTATCATATCCCCAAGGCTTATGAAATGTCCGAGTTTGACTTTGAGCCTGACAACATTGAGGTTACCTCTTTTGACGAGTTGAAGAACAAGGCATACACCCACGGTCTTGCCGACACTTCTGGCGTGCAAACCATTTCCGTTCGTGGCTACTCTGACGAGCTTGCCGAGAAACTGTGGGACGCTGTGTGCGATGCTTTGACTGGCACCGACATTTCTTCTTTGGAAGATGACAACTGTGCTTGGCTGTGCGTGGATATTGCTCGCAAGCCCACCAAGTACCTTATTCCTATCGACCCCATTAAGGTTGGTATGCCCTCTATTCCTTTGAATGACAACCCCTCTATTAACCTCAAATATACGATTGCTGGTGACATTGAAACCACCACTCTTGCCTAAGTATAGTGTGAAAACAAAATAACCTTGTAAAAGGAGAAAAAATTATGGATTATAGAAAGAATATTACATTTTACACTGAGAATGACGAAATCTTGTACGACTTTGATATTGTGTTGAATCGCAAACTGCTTGTTAGTGCGCTCGACAAACACCCCAAATACGCAAAGTTTTTCCTTAACCCCAAGACAAGCGGTATTAAACGTACCGAGGGTATGACCGAGGAACAATTTGTCAACGCAATTGTTGAAGCAGGAAAAATTAGTGAACTGTTGAACGACACCGACATTATGAGCGAAACTTTGCCCGAAGTAGTCAAATTCTTGTTCCCCAAAATGTTGCAACTTGGCGAAATTAGACAAGGCGAGATTGACGAGATTTTGAGTTATGTGAACGAGATTGCGGAGGACGACGGTTTCTGTGCGGCAATGCAAGGTTTTTTTACGGTTGTGTTTACTCAACGAGGAGAGGAGAAAACCAAGAAGAAGCCGAAGTTCAAGTTCAATTAGACGAAACCGAGGTCAGTGCAAGTTGCCGCGCTCCGTCAAAGGAAATCACGGTCGAGTATTTTTACAACGAAATGCTTGATATTGCATTGACCTATGGAATGACTCCACAGCAGTATTGGAACGATGACCCAAGACTGTTTTGGAACTACGAGCAAAAGTACAAAAACGAAGCAAGGCTTAGAAGGGAAGAAATTTGGCTAACAGGTCTTATGACCAAGGTTGCGCTTAGTAGCACGATATTGGTTGCGACTCTTGCCGAAAAAGGCACGGCACAGAAAATGCCAAAATACCCCGACAAACCGCTTGGCACGCCAGTTGACGTGGAAGCCGAGCGCAATCGTGCGGTTGCATACTTTGACACCCTTGCTAAGGTTGTGAACACCAAAAAGTAACTAACAACTGTCGGCTAACGCTGGCAGTTCGTGCCGAAACAGTATTTACGGTGCAACTCCGTATTCGGTATTATTATGGCTGCGGATACTACTATTGATACACTAAAACTTAATATACGAGTTACTTCTAATGGTGACGAGATAAAGCGAGTCGAGCGTTTGACAAGTGCGCTCGGCAAACTTGATACTGCCTTGGAGCGCGTTGGCTCTCATAGAACGGTTGACGGTGTTGGTGCCGTTGGTGGAGAAGTTGCAGAGATTGACTCGCACTCTACTTCGATTGCAGATAGTACCGCAAGAGCAAACCGAAACATTAACTTTTTGGGTACAATTTCAAAACTCCGTATTGTTGCCTATTCGCTTAAACGCATAGGTAACTTTGTTGCCGACATTGTACAAAAGGGCATTGACTACACCGAAACCCTTAACTTGTGGAAAAACTCTATGCGAGATAATGTCACGGAAGCTCGCAAGTTTGTGAACGAAATGAACAGGGTATATGGTTTCTCCGATACCACCACAATGCAGTACCAAGCAACATTCAAGAATATGGTGGCTTCTCTTGGTGGTTTGACAGAAAACCAGTCCTATATGCTATCCGAGTTCTTGGTGAAATTGGGCGCAGACTATGCTTCTTTGTATAATATTACAGTTTCGGACGCTATGTCAAAGTTTCAAGCCGTATTAGCAGGTCAGATTCGTCCTATTCGTGGCATTTCGGGTTATGATGTTTCTAAGAACACACTTTCCGAACTTTACAAGCAAATTGGCGGTGATAAGCCGTACTCGCAATTAGCCGAAACCGAAAAACGCTTGTTGCGTATCTATGCCGTGTTTGTGCAAATGGAAAAGAGCCAAGCACTTCACGATATGGAAGATACTTTTTACCAGTCCGCAAACCAACTGCGTATTATGAAAGAAAATGCAATCCAACTCGCAACTTGGGTTGGCGTTGTAGCGGATATGCTTTTGCAACAAAGCGGCATTTTGTACAAATTGAATGTTTTTATGGCAGCACTTGCCGAGGCGGTAAAGGGATATGCGTACAGTCTTGGCTATGAAGAACAAGAGATTGGCAAAGAACCGCTTGCAAACTGGGAAGCGATAAATGAAGAAATTGACGAGGCTCGGTCCAAACTGCTTGGTTTCGACAAGTTCCAAGTGCTACAAGCAGGGGGTGCTGGTGAGTCTACCTCTATTTTCGGCATTGTCAAAAAAATGATGGAAGCCTACGAATCTATGTATTCGGGCAAAAAACTCACAATGCAAGAGGACGTAGATAAACTTCTAACCTCGTGGAATCTTGTCAAGCAACCCATTGACGAAGCTGGCGAACAATTTGTTTGGGTCGGTAGTCTTATTGGTGACATTGTTGACGGTCTTGAAATGGCACTTTCCTTGGTTTTGAGCATTGTTGCGGTAAATGCTGCGGATAAGTTGGTTGCCTTCGTGCATACATTGGGCGAAACAAGCAAAGGAATTGCGAATGCTGACAAGATATTGGCAACAGGCTTTATAATGTCATTGTTTATGCTTATAAAGGGAATAAAAGAGGGCGACAAGGTAATGATTGCAATGGCTTCGGTTGCACTTGTTGCGCTAACTGCGGCCTTTATTGCCTTGCACCGAGAGGGGATTGCCGCAGCAACGAAGGGAATGTTGGACTTCGCAAAAAGCTCAACAAAGGCATACGCGGCAGCAATAGAGGCAAGACACGGCATAATACCACTCGAAGCGGCTCTCAAGGGTGGTTTAGGATTGGCGTCAGCCATACCTATGTTTTTCTTGTTCAATGCACTTCTCGGAGAACTTGACGAGCAGGGAAAACAAACGGCGAGTACAATATTGTCTATTGCTGGAGCAGTACTTGCACTTGGCGCTGGCATTTCGTTCCTCATAACAAAAAACCCTCGCGCGTTGCTTGGTCTTGGCACAGGTATTGGTATGTTTGCTGCTGGCATTAAAGGTGCGATTGAAGTCAACAAGTTTGCCGATGGCGGTGTAGCCAAGACAGGCACTTTGTTTTGGGCAGGCGAAGCAGGCACGGAGATGGTGTACAAAGGCAGTAATAGTGGCACCAATGTGGCGAATGTGCAACAAATGGAAGACGCATTCTATCGTGCGCTACTAAGGCGCGATGCTGCAACTGGTGGCGAGGGTGTAAACCTCTATGTCAAGGTTGTCAACAATGGTGGCAGTAGCGACATTCAAGCATTCCGAGAGCAAGCCAATAGGCAAGGATATGATTTAGTGAGGATTAAGTAGTATGATTAAGTATAGAAACACTATTGCAGAAAATGCAAACAAACTTCCTGAGTATCTACGACAAGCCTACCAAAACGCGCCGATTGACCGATTTTGGGTTGATGACATAGAGTATAGTGGTTTCTATGACTTTTCGTATATCTCCGAGAAATCGTATATGCAGGAGCCGACTCGAAACCTTGTGGGTGCAATACCGAACTTGAATCAGCATGTTACTTTCTTGACCCCTCGTCTTTTGGTGACATACAAAATGATGAATATTGACGAGTACCGCCGTTTTATGTCGCAGATAAAGTCAAAGAACGAGTTTGTTGTGCGATTCTACAACCTTGAAAGCGGAAAAATTGAGCAACACAATATGTATGTTACCACTCCGTCTATGCCAAAGGTCTACACAAGACTATTGCAAGCCGCAGGTATCATTGACTACTCTATTGAGTTTGTAGGTACTAATACAGGTGTTAAGACTTATACTATTACATACGACTACAATCTCCCTGCCGAAGTTATTGCCGAGGGAATTGGCGAAAATTCGACCGAGGTTACTGCCGAGGCGGCACGCAACATTGCAACGATTATTGGCGGTGCAACAACCGAGTATGTAAAGGCAGAAAGTGATGAAGTTACGGACGAAAGCGGACTTTTGAGCCATCAAACCTTTGGCGGTAGATATGCCTTTAACGGTTGGTATGTAGAAAACGATGCAGGTTTGCTCACAACTTCCACTCGCGTAGACGGAGATGCCTACTATGTTATGGGCAATCTAAAACTGCGTGCAAAGTGGAAGGAAACGCCACAGGGGGAATAGTATGATTCTAATAAAGGCAAATATTACAATAGTGCCAACCACTAAGGAGTCTGGTATTTTGCGTTCCGCACTTGTAAAGACAGGCTCGCACCACGGAGAAAAACTGGACGAATCAAATATTTCTTCGGGCATTGGGAATGTCACCAACAACCTTGTTTCTGGTGGCAGACCCTTTTATTTAGGGGTTTCCAAGCTTGGTAGTGGCGACACCTTTGAGAGCAAAGTCCCGTACTTTGTTGGCGGTGTTTTTAGTAGTGCCTATTCGTCCGAGGTTGGCAAAGATGTATATGCGTTCCCAGAAAGGCAAGTAATTCATTTTTCTAATCAAATTGGGTTGCGTGCAATAAACATTGTGTTTGACGATTTCAACGATGGGCACCCTACCGAAGTTATTGTCAATGTGTTTTACATTGATTCGGGCACCTATGAGGAGTTTCGTCAACCTGTTAGCACAAGTAGTGTGCTTGTTGATTTGGGGAATGAATATGAGGACGGTATAATTCTTAGTGTTGGCATAGAGAATTGGAATAAAGCCGAAAGACCGCTTGTTATTCAAGGCATTGTAGGCGAGATTGTAATTCCTATCGACTTTGACACTTTGATGGCAATAGAGCGCAACATTGGCAACAAGAAGGGCACTTCGCAGTTAGAGTATGGCATTTTGTCTACCACGGCAATCATTGAGTTTTTGACTACTAACTACGATTTTGAGGCATATAGTCGCAACGGACTCCTTGGTGCAAGCAACAAGTTGGAAATTTTTGTAAAAAATGCGGCTAACCAAGGTGACGGAGAAAAGATTGGCGAGTATCGTGGTGCCGAATGGTCTTTGGATATTGCAAACAATTCTGCCTCGGTAAAGTTCAATGACAAGTTGCTTTTGTGGCAAAAACTTCCTGCTCGCGCAAGCGAGTTCGCACTTGTGGAAGGCATTCCTCTTGTGTTTTTTGAAAGGTTATGCACTATGTACGGTCTTACTCCCGATGACTTTGCTATTTCCGTAGGTGCTGAAGTAAGACTTAGAAACGCGGCAATGGAGAATGGAGTATTAAGTGACCGTATAAGAAACATTACTTCGCAATGGGGCGCATTTGACTCTTTTTGCAAAGCATTTGGCTTTTATATGTATGTAAACGAAGTTGGCAAGATAGCCTTAGAGGTATAGTATGGCGATTGTAATTCACCCATCACAAATATATGAAATAAATTACACGAAAAACACGGTTCCGTTGCGTGGCGTGCAATATGCAAAACTTGAAGGTGCCGAAAACGAAGTATATACATTTTCTACTTCCATAGGCACAAACCCGTATGACAAGGACGGAAATCCGATTGACAATCCAGCCGAGCTTAGTGACGAAGAGTATAGAGAGGGTTTGTTAGTCAAAAACAACGAGGCAAACCAAAATAGCATACGCACAATTCCTGATAGTATTGAAGTGGAAACTTTCAAAACTATAGTAGAAGAAGAAGGTGGGTATGAATTTCCATATCGGTATCGATGGTTGACATTTAAGTACACCATAGACTTTGGTGAGTATTCACGTGTTAAGTCAATTATGGCAAACGCAGTAACAATGCCATTCCAAACAAACGTACTTCATTTGGCGGTTTCTTCCGTGACTAACTCTGGCGCATTAGAAAATGGCGATAACATATTTTACGATGCCGTTGGCAGTGATTTCCCCAAATACAATTTTGGCGATGAAGGGGAAACCGTTGAAAATATTTTTGGAAATGTTGCATTTTCGGTAGATGATAATGGTGTTTGTACGATTTATGTCAAAACATATATAGTAAGTGAAAAATATTATCAGAATGTCGTTTATGGTTTAATCATCAGTTTTGGGTGCGTTAAAAAGCAACAAACGACGATAGAGGGTGGGCGTGGCGAAGAATATTTTGACTTGAGTGAGGTAGAAAGCACCGCCTCGCAAGAAGCATTAGCCACGGAAATTATGGCAGACCGCAGACTACCAAAGCCAACGGTCAAGTTGCTATGTGGCTTGGACGAATATTATGACGAAAATGGCAATTTGGTGGTATCGCACGAGGACTCGACAAAGCCAATGCTAATATCGGTAGGCTCCATCGTCATTCCTTACAAGCAAACTGTAATGGGCGAGGCACCTATTGCAAGAGATATTGGGTATGCGCCTAAGAAGTTCTATGTGTATAACTCTCGCTTTGTACTACAAGGTGCGCCATTCCAAGAATTATCACTTGTTGGAATATAAAAATATGTGTTGCAAAATTCGCAACTTAATGGTACAATAGTTACGGAGTGCTTAGTTGCACAATAAAATGAGGTAACGAATGGCTGATTTTAATCCACAAAGAATTGATTTATCCAATATTAACAATGGTGTTAGATACGAAGATGGAGATGGTGTTTCTTCTTCTGCGATAAACAATACCATTGAGGCGGCGGCATACGCACAAGAGTATGTAGAGGCTATTGGCTCGAATGCCATAACTGTAACGGAAACGCAAGACGGCAATCCTGCGGTATATTTGGTTGCAGATGGGAATGGTTATAAGAAGTTTGCGTTTGCCAATGTCAATGGCTCTTTGTTCTATGTATCGGCGGTAGACTCTGGCGGCGATATTGCACCCGACACGCTCCCCGAATCGTTGTGGTTGCCATTTGAGGCAGTTGTTGGCACATACTCAAACCAACGCGGTGCAAGAAAGGGTGACTTGTGTATCTATGAGTACGAGGGTAGTGAAAATGCACACGGTCAAAGCAAGGTACTGTGTGTTATTACTTCATATAGCGAAACAAGCGGTGCATATCTTTCCCCTATTTGTTGGCTACAAGGCGAGGAAGGTCGCACCACGGAAACCTACTATGTGAGCCGTAGCGGTGCGTGCCCCGATACCATTGGCGCAGATAGAACAAGCAACTTTGCATATACTAAACTATACGATAACCAACGCAATCCCCAAAGCGGTGACATTTTGTTGTTTGTATATGCTACACCCAATGCAACTGGCAACTATGTGCTTGCAGGCTCTATCAAAACTACTCACGGCACGGCTACGGAATCCGTTGTGGTTTGTAGTGTAAAGGAACTGTATTTCGTAGACGGCAAAAAGGGCGAAACTCGTGAGAGATACATTGTCAATCAAAACGGAATTTGCCCCGAAACAATAACTACCACCGAAAGCACAAGTGGCTTTTCATACGAAAAACTTTACGATGGGCAACGCAATCCTACCGTTGGCGATACTCTATTGTTCGTATATTCTACCCCTAATAGCAAGGGGCAAAGCGTTGTAGAGCGTATTATTACAAATGTAATTTCCGTTGGTAACACTTCAATTACTTGCATTAGCAAGAGTTTGTATTTTACTGAGGGCACGAAGGGCGAAAACGGTGCAGACGGTTTATCCGCTTTGGTATACAACGGACAAGTAACAAGCGATACTGTTTTGGGGGTAGATGGCACAAAATTACTTTATCAACCGAATTTTTCACGCTCGCCTACTGTTGGTGATTTTACCACTTTTACGCTACTTGTGAACGATACGGACTTGTATAATGTTGTTGCCGAAATTACTACTATCAACACGAACAGACCCCCCTCTAATGAGAGAGTTTATTGCATTGCAACAGTACGATATATCAATAAGTTGAGCGGTGGCGAACTTCCATCGGTAACAAGTGCAGATAGTGGCAAATTCCTACGAGTGAATGCGGACGGCGAGTGGGTGGCGGAAACCGTACCGAGCGCAGAGGGGGGTAGTTTCTAATGAGCGAGTATTTGATTAAAGAGGAAACCCTGCGCGGTATTGCGGACAGTATCCGAGCCAAGACCGGCAAGACCGACCCGATGGGGGCGGAGCAAATGGCGGCAGAGATTGACAGCATATCGGCTGGCGGTGGCGGTGGCGATATTGATGGGATTATTGACGGAAGTATCGAGGGCGAAATCACGAGTAACGCTACGAGCGTGAGAGATTATGCGCTTTACAAATGCTCAGCCATAACAGGCGCAGACTTTCCTTTGGCTACAACTGTTGGAACTTATGCGTTTTCCCAATGCAAAAGCCTAACAAGCGCAAATTTTCCAAATGCTACGAGTGTGGGGCAGTATGCGTTTCAAACTTGCCTCGCACTAACAAGCACAAACTTTTCTTTGGTTACAAGCGTAGGGGATAATGCGTTTAGTAATTGTAAAAAATTACCAACAGCCAACTTCCCTTTTGTTACAAGCATAGGGAATAGTGCGTTTGACAGCTGCGCTGCCCTATCAACCGCCAATTTCCCTAATGCCACGAGTTTGGGGAATTCTGCGTTTCGATGGACTGCTTTAACAACAGCAAACTTCCCTTTGGTTGCAAGTATAGGGTACTATGCGTTTCAAAACAACCCTACCATAATAAGTGCCAATTTCCCTAATGCCACGAGTTTAGGAACACAGGCGTTTAGCGGTTGCGGTCTAACAACAGCCAACTTCCCATCAATCACGAGTGTGGCTAGTGGGGCGTTTAGCACCTGCCGCGACCTTATTAAGGTAATAGTTGGCACGAAGAAAACTACGCTTGCAACACTTGAGAACACAAACGCGTTCACCAACTGCTACCACATACTTGGTAAAGTACACTCAATCAACAACCCCGATGGCTTGAAAGACGGTTATATCTATGTACCGTTGAGCCTCGTAGCCGACTATCGTGTGGCAACAAATTGGGCAACATACGCAAGCCAACTTATGCCGTGGGTGGCTACTGTTGAGGAACTCGCAAACATTGACGGAACTACCTACGACCACGCTTGTGTGGGTGAGGGTGTAGATAGTGTGGAATATGTGTACAACGGAACTACTTGGGAGGTATTTAGATAATTATGAAACCTGCAAAACAACAGTATCCGTACATTGACGATAACGGAAACGAGCATTATGACAAGATAAGGCATTTTAGCGAGAACGGCTATACAATCTTGCAAGTAGAAACAGGCATTGAGTATGGCGAGGCGGTGGATGTTATTCCTTGCCGTTACACTTATGTCGAAACTGACAAGCCGATTGAGAAAGTGGAGGAGGAAGTTGAGGAATAATGGTTGCGCTTTGGACACTACCTCAAAACCTAATAGGAGCAATCCTTTTCTTGTTTTGTCGCAAGCACTACACGGGCAAGTACGAGCGTGCGTATGTGTGTAAACTGCCACGCAACATAGGCGGTGTTACGCTTGGCAACTTTATCTTTTTAGGGAAAGGCGCAAGCGAGATTACGCTCAAACACGAGTACGGACACACATTGCAATCTTATCGGTTGGGGTGGTTGTACCTGCTCGTGATTGGCTTGCCGTCAATAGTGTGGGCAGGGTGTTTCAAGAAGTACCGTAAAAAGACAGGAAAGAGTTATTACTCATTATATACGGAAAAATGGGCAGACCGCTTGGGCGGAGTGCAAGATAGGAGTTAATAATGTACGAACAAAGAACTATTATTATTGATAGAGGTGTATATACCAGTTTGCAGGTTGACCTCACAGACTACGATTTTAGTGGCATTCAAAAGGTAGTTATGACTTTCAAGAATACCCCACTATCTTCGGAGCCTTTGTTTACGCGCGAGTTTACAGGAAAGGCGGTGCATAATGTGATAATTACACCTGCCGAAAGCAAGTTGCTAACTGTTGGTGCCGAGTGCGATTTTATTAGGGTCACGGGGGACAATAAGTGCTACAAAGATGGCGACAACTACAAAATTAAGTTGCGCGAGGGGTGCGGTCAATGTCAAATGTAATCAAAGTAACAAATACACCATCTCAAGGCATTGCTCTACATAATGCGCCACCCAAACTACCTCTCCAAGAAAAAACGGCTACCGAAAGCGGTGTTTATACCCCAGACGAGGGGTACTACGGACTTAGCAAAGTAACGGTAAATGTACCTTCGATGGATAGTTTAATTGACGGTAGCATAACGGAGATTGAAAGTAATGTTACAACTATTGGCGATTATGCGTTTTATAGGCGCACAAAACTAACAGGTGCAACTTTCCCTTTGGCAAAGTCAATAGGTCAATATTCATTTCAAGAATGTGGAATCCAAAACATAGACTTGCCATTGGTCAATAGCGTTGATTACTCTGCGTTCTATTATTGCTCCAAGTTAACAAGTGCCAATTTACCGCTGGCTACAAATCTTGCAAGATATGTGTTTTATGGTTGCCCTGCACTAATAAGCGCAAACATTCCGTCAGTCACAAGCGTTAGAATGAACGCATTTACGGACAATTTTTCTCTTGTCAAGGTAATAGTTGGCACGAAGAAAACTACGCTTGCAACACTTGAGAACACAAACGCGTTCAATCGTTGCTACCACATACTTGGCACGGTAAACTCAACCTACAATCCTAACGGACTAAAAGACGGTTACATATATGTCCCTCTTTCACTCGTGGCTGACTACCGCATTTCTACAAACTGGGCTACTTATGCGACACAGATAATGCCTTGGGTAGCAACGAAAGAGGAATTGAGCAGTATTGATGGCGCAACATACAACCACGCGTGCGTTGGCGAGGGCACAGAGAGCATTGAGTATATATATAATGGCACTACTTGGGAAGTGTTTAGATAATATAAGGAGTATATAATATGGAAAACGAGAAAGAGATTAAAGAGCCTACCGAAACTACGGCAGAAAGTGTAGTCGAAGAAACTCCGCAAGTGGCACTTGACCTGCAAGCACTATTGGACGCCGCAAGAAACAAAATTGGCGAGCACAAGCCTGTTGTTGAGCGCAAGACCGCCGAAAGTGTTATCGAAGAACAAAGGCAAGCAGACTTGCAGAAAATTGGTGAGCAGTCCAACTTCCAAGAGTTGTCGCACGAAATCGCATATCGTGAGGTCAACGCACTTTTGTCTAAGGAGCAACTTGACATTCTTACGATTGAGCAACAAAACAAGTATCGTGAGTATGCCCTACAAAAGGAAATTGAGAAACTTGAC
>JAZUPL010000072.1:0-18232 GCA_045605175.1 Eubacteriales bacterium
GTGTATTCACCGCTATTAAATTTCATAAGTGCCAACTGCGCCACACAATAGGCGTTTTGCCCAAGTAGAAGTGAGGGGGTTGAGGCGGGGGTAATTCCCTTATCCAAAAGAGCCTTTTTCATAGAGGCGTGTCCGTCGCCCACAAGATATATTTTGTCCTCGCCTAAGAGTGAAATTTTGTCTGCAAGGTCGATGTAACTTGTCGGCTCGTCGGGAGAGAGCCTTGTGAGTTTTTCCTCCTTCGAGCGAAACAGGGCAGAATAAGCCTGTCCACGTCTTGCGTCCATACAGGCGACAACAAGACCGTCCACACCGACAAGCCCCATTGCCAGAGCCTCAAGGCTCGATACACCCACACAGGGAATATTCTTTAGGAAGGCAAGTCCCTTGACCAGCGATACTCCTATTCGCACACCGGTAAACGAGCCGGGGCCGGAGGAAACTGCGTACAACTCAATATCGTCAAAGGACATTCCGAGAGAGCGAAGCATATCCTCTGCCATAGGCAGGAGCAGTTCGCTGTGCGTCATTCCGTTATTTATTGTGTACTGAGCAAGCATTTTTTCGCCGTTGCATACCGCAACAGTGGCTATACTTGCCGTACTGTCAAAAGCCATTACAATCATTTTCGCCTCTTGAGATTGTTTTTTATACTTTATTAAAGATTGGATATTATGATAACTCTCTCTTCCTCGTTTTCTGCCACTCTTGATATTTCTACCGTTATAGCGTCATCGGGAATTTCCTCGGGTATTCTTTCGCTCCATTCTATGATAGAGTAACCCTGCCTGTTGATATAGTCGTCAAAACCTACCGAGTACAGGTCGTCGCTGTCGCTTATTCGGTACAGGTCAAAGTGAAAAATCCTAATACCGTTTGCAGAATATTCATTGACTACCGTGTAGGTGGGACTTTTTACCGAGCGAATGCCGAAATAGGAGGCAAATCCACGAGTAAAAACGGTTTTACCCACACCCATCTCGCCACGCATGGCGATAACGGCACTTTTACGGTTAGCCTTGTCGAGAAATTCTGCAAGCCCTCGTCCTACCGACTCGGTTTCGGCGTCACTTTTTACTGTATATGTCATCTTAAATTTCCTTTAGATATTCGTCTTTTCCGCTGCCAAGCACGAAAGAGAGAATGTTATCGTATTCTTTTTTCGCTGTTGCAATAGCATTCTTTGGCATATCCGTCTTTATTGCACGCAGGAGCGTGTTTTTCGGGGTATCGTCGGGGTCGGTCAGTTCAAGAGCCGTCACCGAATATCCGTTTGCCCCAAGTCTTGCGAGCCTTATTGCATCGGTCAGTGCCTCGGCAAGTTTGTTTCTCAGTTGGGGATATCTTGTGACAAAATCGAGTTCATTTGCCTTGATTTTATCGTTTAAGTACCTGTGGCAACATGGGGTGGAAAGCACCACCTTTGCTCCAAGCGATATGGCTGTATCAAGCACAATATCGGTGGCAATGTCGCAGGCGTGTAAAGAAATAACCATATCGGGCGACACGTCCTTAGGCGTGTTTTTCACGTCGTCATAGATAAAGGTCATTCCTACGTAGCCAAGTTCTTTCGCCACTCTATCGCACCAGTCTATTACGTCACGCTTGAGGTCTATCCCGAAAAGATGCACCCGTCTTTCCTTTACCTGTGTCAGATAGTAGTAAACGGCAAAACTCAAATAACTCTTGCCACAACACAGGTCGTAGATTAGAATATCCCCCTCTTGAGATAGGTATTTATACACATCCTCAATATGCTCAAGAAAACGATTTATCTGCCTGAATTTGCCCTGTCTTTTATCGTGAACACGGCCACGGGCATCGCTTACTCCAAGTTTAATGAGGAAGTCCTCTTTACCAGTGAGAATATGATTTTTTACATTGTCAAGAGAGGCGATTGCTCGCTCAAAATCCTGCTCCTCGCCCGTCATTTTGCGAATAAGCTTGTCCGAGCCGAGCAAAACCTCGCTGCCCTTTGAGGAGATTTTCCACTCGACCTCGCCAAGGGTTGTTATCAGGTTTGCCTGTCTATACTCGCCGAGCAGATGGGAAAGTTCGCCCTCTATCTCTTGGCGAGAGAGGTTTTTGTGCGACACAGTGTTGCCCGGAAGCGAGTTTTCAAGGGCTAATATCCGTATGCCCCTGTGAGCGACCTGCCTGCAACTTATTTTTGCTATTTCGCTCGACCTCGGACGGGAAAATACCAACTTCTTTATAATTTCCTTGTCAAAGGCGAGCAAAACAACCTCGATAAATTTCTTATTCTTCATCGATTGTACCGTCTTCTGTCACATCGTCTGTCTTAGGCTTCTTTTTACCGAAAGAAATTTTGTTCTCGGTGCGATTACCTATTCTTACCAAGTTTTCCCTGTGACACCAAACTATGAGTATCGCTATAATAATGCTCGCAAGCGAGGTCAAGCCGTGCATAGGCACTTGGAGAAATACCGAGCAGTAACCCTGTATAGCCACGGGCAAAAGGCAGGCAACAACCACCGAGCCGAGCGAAACGTATCTTGTCCAAGCGACAATTATCGCAAAAAGAATAAACAAAGCGAGAAAAACACCGGGACAGAGGTACAGGGCCATAACTGCCGTAGCAAGAACGCCCTTGCCACCCTTGAATTTGTAGTAAACAGGGAAAATATGACCTATAACTGTCATCAGTCCTGCGAGATAACCCTCGCCGTTGTAACTAAGCCCATTCTTGTAAGCAAATCCAAACACCAAACCGCTAAGCGTTACCGCGATAACCGTCTTTAACAGGTCGCCGACAAGCGTAAGGACTGCCGCCTTCATACCGAAGTTGCGGAGCATATTAGTCATTCCGGCATTACCACTTCCGAGTGTACGGACATCCTTACCATAGATAGCCTTAGAAATAATAATAGAAGTGTTTACACTACCGAGGAAATAGGATATAAGCAAAACCGCACCCAAAGAGATGAAATAAACGAGGGTGGGAACACTGCGAAATCCCTCTGCATCCGGTGGGAAAATAGTATTAAGCAAACCAATATTAAATATCATAGGGCCTCCGTTTGTGCGATGGACATATCGCACCTAATTATATCGTACATATTATACTATATATTTTAGGTGATGTCAATAGTAGAAAAATAAAGTTGAGAGCGACCGACGGGGCGAAAGAGGGAACTGTAAAGAGCGTGTAAAAGCAGAACTAAGGCTTAACCAACCTTGACAACGGAGGGACTCTGTGGTAAAATATAAAAGCGAAAAAGCAAGAAAATGATATTCAAAAAAGCAAGAGAGGGGAGATGAGATTGTGGAAAAACTCAGAGAATTTTTTAGTAGCCATAATATAGAATTTTACACTATTCTCGACTATTCCGACTGCCGCGAGATAAACTCAGGGCTTATAGCACGCGAGAACTTTACCCCTCGTAGCGTTATCCTTTTCGTTATTCCTTACTATGGTGGTAAAACGCAAAACCTCTCTCGTTATGCCGCGTCGAAGGACTACCACCTGTTTATTCGCTCTTTTAACAACGAACTTTGCGCCCTTCTTAAAGAAATGTTCCCTAATGCAATATGCCGCGGCTACGGTGATCATAGCCCTATTGACGAGCGTCACGCCGCCTTGATAGGCGGTCTTGGTATTTTGGGGGACAACGGACTTGTTATAAACGAGAAGTACGGCTCATATATCTTTATTGCTGACGTACTGACCGATATACCTGCCGAATTGCTCGGTGGCAGGGGGGAGTGTGAAATAAAGCGTTGTCTTAGTTGTGGTGCGTGCGCCCGTGCCTGCCCGACAGGAATACTTAGAAATGAGGGGAGCGACTGCTTAAGTGCTATTACTCAACGAAAGGGCGAGTTGAGCGAAGAAGAGGTCGAACTTATGCGAAAATACAACACGGTATGGGGGTGCGACCTCTGTCAAACCGCCTGTCCATATAATGCAAGCCCTGTGCTTTCCCCAATAAAATTTTTCCTTGAAGACAGGATAGAATGCCTTGACAGTGAAACGCTCTATTCTATGAGCAAAGAGGAATTCAAAGAGAGAGCCTTTGCTTGGCGAGGACGAAAAACCGTCGAGCGCAACCTGAAACTATTAGATTACTGACTTTTTAGTAAAAAGGATATATAAGACACCCCAAACCCTACTGTATGAACATATAATTTATAATATAGTATAGGTATATATTATTGTTTCTATATATAAAATAAAAAGAGCAAGCATTTTTGTGCTTGCTCTTTATTTGTTAATCCTTAAGTTTCGCTTATGCAAAGAGAAACAGAAGCAACCAACCGATAAGGAAGGTGACGCCTATAATGGTTATAGCCACCATCATCGGCCCAAACATCATCTTCATCGCCCCGAAAAAGGTTTTTGTCCTGTCCGATAAGGATGAGGGAATTTTCATTCCGTCCTTGCCCCCCGACCTGCCTCCAAGAGCAGACATATCTGCTATGGTAGAGCCGTCGTCTATGTAGGTTACCTTTGGCTTTTTCTTTTTCTTTCCCATATTACTTATCCAGCATATGACACGCAGCAAAGTGCCCTTCCTCGTACTCCTTGTACTCGGGAGGAATATGCTTGCATATCTCGGTTGCATAGGGACATCTTGTGTGGAATTTACAGCCCTTAGGGGGATTTGCAGGTGAGGGAATATCTCCTGCCAACGCTATTCTCTGCATCTTTATATCGGGGTTAGGATTAGGAATAGCAGAGAAGAGTGCCTGAGTGTAGGGGTGTATGGGATTGGCGAATATATCCTTCTTGTTACCAAACTCGACCATAGAGCCGAGGTACATAACGCCTATCTTATCCGAAATGAACTTAACTACCGACAAATCGTGAGAAATAAACAGGTAGGTGAGGTTCATAGATTCCTGCAGGCTCTTAAGCAGATTTATAATCTGCGCCTGAATAGAAACGTCAAGGGCGGAAACAGGCTCGTCACATACGACGAGTTTCGGATTTACAGAGAGAGCCCTTGCGATACATATTCTCTGGCGCTGACCGCCCGAAAATTCGTGAGGATATCTCTCGTAGTAGTAGTCACGAAGACCGCACTTGTCCATAAGTTCGAGAATGTAGTTCTTAATCTCTGTCTTTGGTACGATATTGTGTACTGCAACAGGCTCGGAGAGAATATCACCGACCGTGCTTCTTGGCGGGAGGGAAGAATAGGGATCCTGGAAGATTATCTGCATCTTGGTGCGGATATCTCGCATCTGCTTTGTTCCAAACTCTGTTATATCCTCACCCTCAAAGATGATACGGCCATCGGTGGGCTGGTGGAGTTTAAGTATAGCACGACCGAGAGTGGTCTTACCACAACCCGACTCACCAACGATACCGAGAGTCTCACCGGGCTTTAACTTGAAAGAAACGTCGTCAACCGCAATAAGTTCTTGCAGAACCTTACCGGTGATGGACTTCTTTATTGGGAAGGTTTTGCGAAGATGTCTTACCTCAAGCAGTGCCTCAGGGTCGAAGGGCATTTCAAAATCGGCCTTCTTTTCTGCCTCTCGTGCTGCAGCGTATCTTGCGGC
Organism: Eubacteriales bacterium; assembly: GCA_045605175.1. GTDB lineage: Bacteria > Bacillota > Clostridia > Oscillospirales > CAG-272 > UBA1740. The sequence goes on from JAZUPL010000072.1 coordinate 5,527, forward strand.
AATAGCGGCATCATCGTACTGCTCGACCTGCTCGCTGACAACCTCTTCGGTGTTGGCAACCACAGACTCTACTTCAATATTATCATTGTTCATATTTTCATTAGTTGCCATTACTTGTTCTCCTCGCTATATAAGTGGCAAGCCACAAAGTGGGTGGGACTAACCTGTACCATACAGGGGTATTCGCCGCTGCAAGCACCGATACACTGCGAGCATCTTTCCTTGAAGTAGCAGTAGTTCGGCATATTTACAGGGTTAGGCACGTTTCCGGGGATATTAAAGAGGGTGTCGGAATCCGAATCCATAGTAGGCTTGGATTTTTGCAGACCTATGGTGTAGGGGTGCATCGGATTGTGAAATATTTCGCTAACAGTGCCCTGCTCAATAACTCTACCTGCATACATAACCACGACGTAGTCTGCCATCTCTGCAATAACGCCGAGGTCGTGAGTGATAAGCATAATAGAGCCGTCAATACGGTCCTTGAGATCACGAAGAAGGTCGAGAATCTGAGCCTGAATAGTAACATCAAGAGCGGTAGTAGGTTCGTCAGCAATGATAAGTCTTGGGTCGCAGGCAAGAGCCATAGCGATCATAACTCTTTGACGCATACCTCCCGACAACTCGTGGGGGAATGCCTTGTAAACTCTCTCGGGTGCAGCGATACCAACCAGGTTGAGCATCTCCATCGAGCGAGCCTGTGCAGACTCCTTGGTTGCACCGGGGGTGTGAATAAAGGTTACTTCATCCAACTGTTCGCCAATGGTGAAGATGGGGTTAAGCGAGGTCATAGGCTCTTGGAATATCATCGCAATCTGCTTTCCGCGGATACGGTGAATTTCCTTGATAGGCATTTTTGCTATATCAAAGACCTTTTCCTCGGTTTCATAAACGGGTGCGCCCTTGTGGTCAACCTTTTGCTTGGGAAGCATAACAGGGTTGCCTGAAGCGTCTAACACGGGGTTGCCGTTTTTGTCAAGGCTCGGCACCATAACGGGATTACCGTTTTCATCAAGTTCGTAAACAGGAATAAGTTTTCCTGCCGCGTCCTTTTTATAGTCGTATGCCTTAAAGCGAATGCTTCCCGAGTAAATCTGTCCTTGAGGACCTTGGAGCAGACGCATAACCGACATGCTTGTTACCGACTTACCGCAACCCGACTCGCCAACGATACCAACTGTCGCATTCTTGGGAATAACGAAGGACACACCGTTTACCGCCTTAACAACACCTTGATCGGTGAAGAAGTAGGTGTGCAGGTCCTCGATTTCGAGAATGTTTGCAGGGTCTTTCATCTCGGTGGTGAACTCGGATTCTTCGGCCTTGCGATATTTATAGGCCTCAAGCCTACGCATAATTTGCGAATTTTCTTTTGCAATTGCACGAATCTCGGCGGAAGTCATATAGGAGGAGGTGGACTTTGGAGCACCGTCGCCGTCCTCTTTTTTTGCGAAGAGGGTTTTGATTCTGTCTATAATACTCATATTACCTCCTCATCTTCGGGTCAAGAGCGTCACGCAGACCGTCGCCTACGAAGTTGAAGCCCAAAACCGCGATAACGATACAGATACCCGCAGGGCCCCATACAAGGAAGTGGTTCTGGAGAATATCCATATCAGTAGAAATTATGTTAATCATAGTACCCCAAGCCGCATAGGGAGCGGGAACACCCAGATTAAGGTAGGAGAGTGTTGCCTCGTAGAGAATCATACTACCAAGGCTCAAACTCATCTGAACTATCAACTGGGGCATTACATTGGGTACAAGATGCTTGAATATCTTTCTGGCAGTGGAGTAACCCATAGCCTCTGCCGCTACCATATACTCCTGTTCACGAAGGAACAAAATCTGTCCTCTTACAAGTCGGGCAGTACCCGTCCAGGAGAATAAGGTCAGGTAAATCATCAGCCAGTAAATCTTATACTGTGCGTCAACCTCTGCCGCATCAAGCAGAGTAGAAATAATAAGCAGAATCGGTACACCGGGCAGACACATAAGAACGTCGCTTATTCTCATTATAATAGTATCTACAATGCCACCGAAGTAGCCTGCCAAACCACCAAGAACAACACCTAAAATGGTTATAACAAATACCGCGATAAAACTAACAGTAAGAGAAATTCTACCGCCGTACATAAGCCTTACGAAAATATCGTAGCCCTGGTTATCCGTGCCGAGGGGGTGGGACATCGAGGGAGAGGCGAGGGTGTTGTAACGGAGATTTGTCTGTATAGTCTGCTTTATACTGTATTCATTACCGTCAGCATCTGTGTATGTAACGGTTGTCTGGGTGTAGTTTATTTTTCCTGTTGCATCAGGCTGTGTCTCTCCCCATTGGGTGTAGAAAACAGGACCGAGAAAACTGAACAGGAACAGTCCGATTACCATTATCAAACCGATAATACTCAGTTTGGAACGGAAGAAACGGCGAAGAACCATCTGTGTCGGGGACATCAACCTGATATTTTTATCAAGTGGGGTGTCTGTGTCCTGTGTTGCTTGAGAGGTAGTTACGGATTCTATGGCTTCTTCTGCATTATCAATATTGCGTTCTTCCATAATAACCTCCTTAGTTAAGTTTTACTCTCGGGTCAACTACCGCATACATCAGGTCGGAAAGCAATACGCCAATGACACTAAGCAGTGCCAAGAACATATTGTAACCCATGATGAAGGGGATATCTCCGCGGTTCATAGCGTCCAGGGCGATGTTACCGATACCGGGAAGGTCAAACACCTGCTCGGTGATAATAGCACCCGAAAACAGACCGGGAAGAAGTCCCGCGAGGGTAGTAACGATGGGGATAAGAGTGTTTCTGAATGCGTGCTTGTATATAACTTTTGTTTCGGAAAGGCCCTTTGCACGTGCGGTGCGTATGTAGTCGGAGTTAAGGACCTCGAGCATATTCGTTCTTGTCATTCTCATTCTTCCGCCTATACTCAAAATTACGACGGTAAGTATGGGTATGAACATATGCATAAAGTAGTCAGGCAACAGGGCAAGACCTGTGGCAGAGCCACCGGGGTCAACCAGTCCTGACGGAGGGAACCATCCGAGTTTGTTGGCAAACAGGTCCTTCAAAATCTGACCGAAGAAGAAGGAGGGAAGCGAAATGCCTATCATAACAAGAATGGTAACCACGTAATCACGAATGGAATACTGGTGTGTAGCAGCAGTGATTCCCAAGGGAATCGCTATCATAAATTCAAAAATGGTAGCAATAAGTGCAACCGCAAAGGAGACACCCATGTGGCTGGCGATTTTGTCGGCTACGGGAACACCGTAGACGAAGCTGGTGCCCAGGTCAAAGCGGGCAAGGGCACCAAGCCAGGTGAAATAGCCCTTGAGAATACCTAAAAACGAGTTGTCGCCAAGGCCGTACATTGCGTACATCGCCTTTTGCGTCTCTTCTGTAACCGTCGCACCGCCTTGGTTTATGGCGTTTATCTTATCCTGAATGAAGTCAACCGGCATAAGTCTTATAAGGAAATAGATTATAAGAGACACGCCTATCAAGATAATGAGCGACTGTCCAAGTCTTTTAAGTATATATTTAAGCATTTGTCACTCCGTCTTATTTAGCAAATTCAAGTTCCCAAATACGGTCAAGGGGAGAAGTGTAGGGGTTGATCTCTGCGGGAATAGAAGCAGAACTGAGAACCTTGGAGTTGTAAACGTAGAGAGTAGATCTCTGGTAAACGGGAAGTTCGACAGCGAGATTGAGAACCTTGAGCATGGCCTCTTTGTAAATTCTGGTACGCTCATTCTGGTCAAGTATCTCGCGTGCATCGTCGATAAGGTCGGAAAGTTCGTCAAGAAGTCTCTTTTCCTCATCAGAGCCACTGGTCTTGATAGTGGGATAGCCCCAAGCGTTTGTAGAGGTTGCGGTAGAGTTCTTGTGATATACCTGATACATATCAGGGTCTATTGAAGAGCCCCAGGCTGCAGCCCAAACGTCAAGAGCACCGGTGTTAATCTTGGTAAGAGCCTGAGTATCCGGCTCAACTGTGATATCCCAACCCATATCGTTAAGAAGTGCAGCAGCATCTCTGAATGTGAGGTAGGTGGGGTGATCCTGAAGGTTAGAGCCTGCTATTGTGAAGGTGTACTTAAGGTCGGGGTCGCCGGCAGAAACGCCTGCCTCGTCCATATACTTCTGAATGTTGGCCCTTGCGATTTCCTCGCTGAAGGTACCGTTCATCTGAGGATAGTCGAGAGTGTTATCTACACTGGGCTCGCCGTCTGCGCCAAGAGGATATGCCCAGGAAACCTTGGACATAGGCCAGTAAATCTGGCTCGCAGTACCGGGACGGTAGTAACTGATAGCAAGAGTGGTGTTCATCGCACACATAATTGCACGGCGGAGGTTGATATCCTTAACCTTACCTGCGTTTACACCGATATAACCGTAACCAAGTTGGTCGGTAAGAAGGTACTTAACGCCCTTGTTTGCAAGGCCCTCAATAGCACTGAAGTTCTCGTCGGTGAGCTGAGGAGTGATGTAGTGGACAGTTCCTGCCTCGAGTGCGGGAATAGCGTTGTTAGCGCTGATTATCTGGTAACGAATCTTTTCAATCTTGGGAGCGTAAATTGTGTCATCGCCAACGGTGTCGAAGTAGGAGTTAGCCTTGAAGTAAACAACGTTGTCGGAGTAGAAAGCACTCTCGGCGGGTTTATCGTTGTTTGCACGGTCGGTAGCCTTGTATGCACCTGCACCCATAGGAAGTTTAATATTTCTGGGGGACTGAACAACGTTCTTCATAAAGTCGAAGGAACCGTAGTCAACGCCAAATTTGTGTTTCTCAATATCAACGGCGGTCTTTGCACCCTCACCGTAGTAGTGCTGTGGAGCAACGGTAAATGCAAAGTTCCAATGTGCCTTGGGGTCTATGCCGTTAATAGTAATCTGGAGTACGTCGTACTCATTCTCGTTCTTGGGAGTACCGTCTTCGTTATGCTCGTGAGCGATAGCGTAGGTGTTGCCGTTGATGGTAATGCTCTGTATATCGGTGTTGTGACCGAGAGAAACAACACCGCTGATGTGGTCGATAAGAAGTTCGCCACCCTCTGCGGCAAGTTGCTCGTGGAGGATAACTTCCTTAGCCTTGGAGGTGTACTCGTTCACAAGTTCCTGAGCGGTTGCCCAAGCCTGAAGAACAATGTGAAGTTGAGAGGAAATCTTATCCTGGTAAACGTAGTTGATAGCCGACTCCTTATCGGAAGCGGTGTAGTTCTTGGTGAGTTTCTTAATCTTGGACTTGTCAAACTTGTTGGTTATAGGATCTCTTTCATATTCAACAGAAACATAGCCCTCGGTGAACATAAAGCAGAATACTTCGTCCTCAAACTCGGGGTGGCCCTTGTAAGGCTCGTCGGTATATACGCCCTGTGCCGCATCATAGTCACGGGTAAGTTCTGCCTTGAACTTAGAAAGTGCGTAGTCATAGTCTGCTTTAAGGTTAGCAGAGGTTATGGTGTCATACTTGTCCTGGGTAGTAACTGCAGAGAGATAGCCGGTAGAAAGTTGATGAGCGTTAATAGCCTCTACCATTTTGTCATAGGATACGTTATAGGTGGTGCTTCCACTGGATGTAGTACCAAGACTCATAAAAACAGTGATAAGTTCCATAATACGGGAGTTTGCTCTGTTTACAGCATCCTGAGTCATAGTCTCGTCCATAGAGTCATCGGTAGAGCCGAGTTGCTGAGTTCTGTAATCAGAAAGGCCCTTGATGTCTGTGGAGTAGATAGTGGATGAACCTGTGTAAACCGGATCAAGGTAAACATAGAGGTTGAAGAGTACGTCCTCGATAGTCAGGGGGTGACCGTCAGAGAACTTGATGCCGTTCTTGATAACGAAGTTGTAGGTGGTCTCGCCTGCAACCGAATTGTCAATGTAGAAGTCTTTGGTGACAACAGCCTCGCCGTCACCGTAGGCAACCTCGGTCTTTCCATTTACATAGGAAGAGGAGAGCATGCCTATTTGAGTCATACCGACGATAGTGCCGTCAGCAGCAGATGTCGAGAAGAAGGGGTTGAATAAACCGTCAAGGTTTTCGGTCATGATAACCAACGCTTCGGGAGTTGTCTGGTTGTTACCGCCACAGGATACTGCGGAGAACAGTACACCGAGGCAGAGAACCACAGCGAGTATCATGCTGATAATTCTTTTCATTGTTTTTCTCCTTTATATATTATTTTATTAACTAATAAATCAGTTATTTTCCGCAAGGCCGTTTGCAATGATTTCAACAGAGTTGCCATCAATAGTGATAGTCAGATTCTGTTGAACTTCATTACCCTCTTTAGGGGCTACCTCGCAGGTAACGAGCGAGAGGTCAAAGCCTGACGTGTCGCCGTATCCACAGATAAGTCCCATGGAGTAATCGTTGGGGAACATACAGGACAAAGCGGCAGAAATAAGCAACTTACCGCTAACGGATAGACCTGTAAGAGTTGCGCCTTCGGAAATAGTGCCTGCAAGGAGGCCTATGGTTGCGCCGTTCATTCTCGTTCCTGCCTTGATAGTGAGCGTTGCGTTCTCGATATTAAGGTCGGTAATAACTGCGGCGGAGCCGATTTTTCCAAACAGACCGGTGTTGATTTTACCATTGTTTGTCTGCTTGACGTTGATGTTAGTAAACTTGTGACCGTTTCCAATTATCTTACCGACGAACTCACCGTGCATAACGCCGGCGGGCCATTCCTTAACCTCGGAGAAGTCAAGGTCGTCAAGAATCTCGTAACAACCTCTGATATTCAGGTGGTCAACAAATTGTTCTGCGGTGGTAATTTTGTACCAGTTTCCCTCACGGAGGTCAACGTAAATATTTTGCACGGGATTTTCAGAATCCGCACTATCCTCAATGAAACTACCTGTGTGAGTGAGAGTTTCACCGACCGGGGTAGAACCCTCGCTGTCAAGGTAAGCAGCATCAAAGGTAAAGCCGTTTATATCAGGGAAATCACGGTTATCGATGCTACCTGTTATGGTATTCCATACAGGCATCTCGATTGTGCCGCTGGTACGCAGCGGGTTGAATTTGTACTCACCGATGCTCTCACCGGTGGCCTTGTTAATGAAATTAAAGGAAAATTCCGGCACCCAGGCTGCATAAAGCACGAGGGCAGGGGTGCTTGCCGAATATTCTTTGGAGGTGTCAACAGTCAACTTCTCGGTGTCAAAATACCACTTGGAGAGGTTACCGTTTTCGTCCTTCTCATACCAACCTGCAAGGAAGTAGCCACTCTTAGAGGGGGTAAAGTAGTTACCCTTGCCTCTAACGGGATTTTCTGGTGCGATTAACATAATACTCTTTGTGTTTGTGTTTCCAGGGAGCGAATTAATATCATAAGTGTCGGTTATGATATCGGTGTCCGTGGAGAAGACTCCACCGTTAGCGTTATATTGAACGCTAACGGTATAGCCCTCTTTGTCATACTCGTCGTATGGAGTCGTCGCACCGCTGCAGGAGGTTGCAAGCACTACGGTCAATAGAAGTATTGCCGCAATAACTAATGCTTTTAACCCTTTTTTCATGTAGATTAGTCCTCTTTTCTTTCGGTGGAGTCGGTTTCTGTTTCGGTTTGTACTTCCTCGACAGGTGCTTCGTCCTCAGTAACAACCTCGTCGGAGTTATCCTCGACAGGGGCTATCTCCTCAGGGGCAGCCTCGTCGGAGATTTCTTCAAAGGGTTGTTCCTCTACAACATCTTCGGTTGTTTCGTCCTCGGGGGCGCCGTCGGTCTTTTTGTTGTAGATGAAGAAGTACCAGCAAGCAAGTGCCGCACCTGCAAGAATTATTACTGCCTCAACTATCACGAATACGATAAGCACCACCTTGCCAACATCGGTGTCGGTAGTAGGCTCATCAACGATAGGATCGTCGGGCTCGTTGGTAGAACCGGTATTCTTGAAAGCGGCAATTCTCTGCTCGGCGGTAAGCAAGTCGGAGTAGTTGTAAACCAACGCCTTCTGCTCGGTTTTAGCAATCATATTGTAAGCCTCTCTTGCAGCAATTACCAAATGCTCGTCTGCAAGTTGTACGGGCTTGGGCATTCTGTTTATGGCTTCGATTGCGTTTAATGTGGTCTGGTCAGCGGCAACGCCACCATCCATAACAACAGAGAAGTACTGTCCGTAGATGAATGTCTCGTAGTTTTCGCCATTAGAGGGCTTAACCATAACGAGTCCGCCGTCGTAGTGACCAATATAATCTACGAAGTTAGCACCGTAGAATACGTTAGACGGATATGCGTAACTGTCATAAATGTAGAAGGGAACAATGCCAAGACCAGTCTTGGTTACTCTGTTGCCGTTATTGTATTGAAGTTCGTATGATCCGGTACCGGGGAGGTTGTCGCAGGAGTTGTAGTATTCGGGATCGTATTCCTCCTCGAGGATAGGAGCCACATAACTCTTGAACTCAACGAGAATCAAAGATTCGCACTCATAGAACGCCTTGTGACCAATAGCACGAAGAGCGTGGGGAAGAGCAACCTTTTCTACATCGCTGCCTGCAAATGCATAAGCGGTTATTCTAACGGTATTTTCGTCAACTACTGCAAGTGCATTGTCAAGAGGGATATAGGTCGTCAACTCAAGACCGTTTGGCACTTTAGAGTAGATAGAGCCATCAATAACCTTAATATTGTCATTGACATCGAAGGTGTAGGTTATGGTTTCATATGTGTTGTTACCAAAGGTTTCGGTTACTACTTTAGACATAGGAGCCAAAACACACATAGCGAAGGGGTTATCTCCAAGCGACTCAAGTTGCTCACCAAGAGTGAGAGTTACGGGAGCCTTTGTCGTCTTCATGAAAGCATGGTCACCCACGGTAACTGCACTCGAGAGGTCGATAGAATTGATATCGGTGTATGCAAGAGCATAACTGCCAATGCTTGTAACCTTGCTAAGGTCGATATCTTTAAGCACGGTGGCGTAGGAGAATGCTCCCTCACCAATCGTACAGCCCTCCTTGTTAAGGGTAACGCTCTCTAACTTATCACTGTAAACAAAGGCATAAACATCAATTTCGGTAGCCGAGGACAGGTCTATGCTTGTAAGAGCAGTGAGCGAGAATGCTCCCTCACCAATTCTGGTAATCTTGTCAAGATTGATGTTTGCAAGAGCCTTCGCCTCTAAGAATGCGAGGTCGGGTATAGTCTTGATGCCATCGCCAAGCACCACGGTGGTAAGAGCCTGACAATACTGGAACGCTCCGGCACCAAGTGCTCCCTCCTCCTCGCTATCTACAAGTGAGGAAAGATCAACACTTGTCAATTCGGGAGAGTAGTACTTAAGAACATATTGGTTGCCAACAACAACCGGATTGTCAGTGGAGGTGCTTGCAAAGTAATAATTAACGTCACCGGTAAACGCGCCGTTTCCAATGTAAGTCACCTTGCTAAGGTCAATTGTTTTAAGGTTGTCTGCATTGTAGAATGCACACTCACCGATGCTAGCACCCTCACCAAGTGTAACACTGTCAAGTTTGCTTGCACCATAGAATGCGTTATTGCCGAGTTTTGCGTTTTTACCGATAGTAAGTTGGGTTAGGGGAGAAAGATACTCAAAGTAGTAGTATTGACCACTACGAGTGAATCTCCAGTTGTTCTTTCCGGTACGATCGTGCTCTGCGTCGGTGGAGAGCATAAAGGCACCAAATTCAACTGTAACGTTGTCACCAAGAACAACAGAGGCAAGCGACTGACACTCGGTGAATGCACCCTCGCCGATAGTGATATTGTCGCCAACTACAAGCGACTTAACATCAGTAAATGCAAATGCATAGGGGCTGATATATTCAACCTCGCTGATGTCGGGTGTTGTAGTGATAGGAATGTTGAAGAAGGAGTAAGAACCGATACTCTCGAGTTTTCCAAGAGTAATGTTGGTGAGTTTGGTGGAATCTGCAAATGCATAATCACCAACAACGGTTACAGAAGGAATGGTTACACTCCTAAGATTGGTGACAGCGGAGAATGCGCCGGTTGCGATAGTGGTGATGTTAGTGTCGTTGCATACGAAATCACCTCTGAATGCGGGAGCAAGGAGAAGTATTGTATCACCCGCCGGGTTAAGTAGATAACTTCCGTCTGTGGAGGCAACGAAACTGCTGTTGCCCTCTGCAATCTGGAAGGATGTAACCTTAGTGTCGGAGAAGGCGTACTGTGCGATAACAGCCACGTCCTTACCGAGTGTTACGTTAGCAAGGTCGGTACATCCGAGGAATGCTCCGGTAGGAATAACGCTTGCATTGATTTCTATGGATCTAAGATCCTTACAGTTCATAAAGGCATAGTCGCCAAGTTTAACCTTTTCTGCACCAAAAGTTACCGACTGGAGATTTTCGTTTCCTTCAAATGTGTATGCACCGATAGATTGAAGAGTCTCGGAAAGAACTACATTTTTAAGGTTCTTATTTTCGGCAAATGCATAGTCGGAAATTGCACGTGCGGAGTCAAGCGAGATAGTTCCTTTAAGATTACACATCTGGAAGGCATACTTGTTAATTGTAACAACGTTCTCGATACCCTCAACGGTGGTCAGGTTTCTACAACCATAGAATGCACCGTACTCAATATATTTAAGAGTAGAGGGAAGCGTTACTTTAGTCAAAGCGGTCAGGTTTGCAAAGGCATACGGACCAATTTTTTCAACGCCCTCAGGGATAACCACCTCGGTAATTGTATGATCACCGATGTATTGGATCTTCGTGGTGCTTGGATCATCCTCGTTAATTACATCGCCTGCCTCAAGATCCTTAAGAACATAGCAATAGTTGGAGAAGGCGTATTGAGAAATCTCGGTGAAGAGCATATTCTCAGGAATTTCAACCTTGCCACCAAGACCGAAGTAGTGGGTGAGCCAGGGACCGTTTCTTACGTAGGGGTCCTTGACCTCGATACTTACGGTAAGGGTGTAAGGAGTGCGTTTTCCGTCCATCTCAAGTCTGACATAGATGGAGGCATATCCTTTTTGTTGACCGGTAATATTACCCTTATCGTCAACCGTAACGATATTGCTGTTACTCGATTCGTAAACTATCTTAGTTACATCGGGGAAGTATAGCTCTACTCTGTTACGGAGCTTAACTTTTTCCGAGGGGTAGAGCGCGAGCGAATAGTTGTTGCCTGCAAACTCGCGTATTTGTCCTGTTTCGCCTATATCACGGTCCTCATTTGCCAGTTGATAGAACGCCTTGATAGTTTCATATCCCTTAAGTTCAAAGACGTCTGCGACAGGCTTGGATATCTTGCGATAGCCCTCGTCGCCCTCTTTTCGTACGGTTACATTAAGCACGACCGAAGCGAGAGAGGGATTTTCCTTGTCATACACGGTGATAGTGGTGCTACCGCTCTTCTTTGCAATAAGTTTGTTGTTTACAACGCTTGCAATAGAACTGTCAGCGGAGGCATACTCCAGCATTTCCGGCCACTCGGTGGAGGGGTAAACAAGGGGGCTAAGCGAGTAAACTTCGTTGGGGTTAAGGGTTATATCGGTTTCTTCGAAGTAAAGATCGATATACTCCATAGGAAGAGGAATCTGATAAAGCGAGAAGTTTAGTGCATAGTCATAGAGAGAAACTGTGAAGGTGTTGGGGCTATTATTACCCTTCTCGTCAAGCGAACCGTTCTTAATATCGTTTAGATAATCGGTAAGTTCGAATGTTACATAGGTGGTAGAATCTACCTCGGAATAGATAGGAGTGAGATAGGGTGAGAAGCCGAAGAGCGCATGCTCATACTCGCTACTCTCAGGAGCAATACCGATATATCCAACGTGAGCCGCCATGGAATAGTGGTTGTCATAAACAGCCATCTTCATGAACAGACGATTTTTCTTATCGTTTCTGTCATATTCGGTGTAGTATTCTACGTCGGTAAGAACGGGAGCCTCAAAGTCGGTTACAAACGGGAACTCGAAGGTGTTGTTAAGGTTTGTATTTTTTCCACCGTCCTCGCCATAGTCAAGGAAGGTTTCAACCAAAACGTTATATTTAGTGTTGTTCTTGAGATTGTGTTCTGCTATGTCAAATTCAATATCTATCTGACCGGGATAAATGTAAGAGCCACCGTCACCGTAGGATTTACGGATTTGCTCGTCTGTTGTCTCAAATACGACTTCGCCTGTGGTGGCGTCGGTAATGGTGACAGTAGCATAACTTGCATTTCTCAGCATACCTGCCCAGATACCGTACAACTCGTGGACAGTACCCTCTGTATTGGAAAGAGCAATGTATTTTCTGTCGGCACCGATAAGTTTATCCTGGGGATTCTGTACGAAGTAGTAACCGCCAAGGTAACTGATATAATCGTTTTCTACATTACCGATAGGACGGGTAGCATAGGCATCGGGAAGAGTCTTGTCAAGGGTGTCGATGGAGTCGTCAATCTCGTCCGCGTTGGTTACGTAGTAATCAAGGTCGAGTATGGGAGCCAAAGTCCAGTCGCCGTAGAATGCAAGATAGGGAACACTGAGGTTTATATCTGTTCCGCTTTTTGCCGTGAGTTGAACAAATCCCTCAACGTACATACCGTTCTCAAAGGACTCGTCAAGATATTTCTTGTTCTCGTCGGTGAGCTTGATTGTGAGGGTAACGTTTGCGGTTGCTCCTGCCGCAACAGTAAGACGGCTTCCGTCCTTAGTTCCGCCCGTAACCGTGAAGGAAACCTCAGCTCCGGTAAGCTCGTAGGCCTC
>JAZUPL010000073.1:0-11000 GCA_045605175.1 Eubacteriales bacterium
GGACGGAGCATCGCGAGGAACAAAAACCGTGATAGATTACTGTCAATAGATCTGTAAAAAGGTGAGAGTGTTCGTAAAAAATCAATAAAAGCTATTGTAAAAAGCTTAAAATTATAGTATAATACTTCTGTTTGGGCAAAAATTAAAATTATTACTGTATTTGGAGTTAAAAGTGGCAGATCTTAATCATGAGATAAACAGAAGAAGAACCTTTGCGATAATCTCGCACCCTGACGCAGGTAAGACCACTCTTACCGAGAAATTTCTCCTTTACGGAGGCGCGATTCAGACGGCGGGCTCGGTAAAGGGCAAGCAGACCGACAAGCACGCTGTTTCTGACTGGATGGACCTTGAAAAACAGAGAGGTATATCTATCACCTCGTCTGTGCTTCAGTTTGAATACAACGGATTTTGTATAAACCTGCTTGACACCCCGGGACACCAGGACTTCTCGGAGGACACCTATCGTACGCTCATGGCGGCGGATAGCGCAGTTATGGTAATAGATGCGGCAAAGGGTATAGAGCCCCAGACTCGTAAGCTCTTTAAGGTATGTGCTATGCGCCACATACCCATATTTACTTTTATAAATAAAATGGACCGTGAGGCGCTTGATCCCTTTGAACTTCTTGGACAACTTGAAAATGAGTTTGGTATAGGCACTTATCCTATGAACTGGCCGATAGGTTGCGGTCAGAGGTTCAAGGGCGTGTTTGACAGAGATAAAAGGCAGATTCTTTCCTTTGGCGATGCTCATCGCGGCCGCGAACTTATCCACGGTGTAAAGTGCGACATTACAGATACCGACAAACTCGACGAGTTGATAGGCGAAAACCTCCGTACCGAACTCGTTGAGCAGGTCGAACTTCTCGATGTGGCGAGTTTTGAATTTGACCTTGATGCAGTAAGAAATGGCAGACTCTCTCCGGTATTCTTTGGTTCTGCTCTTAACAACTTCGGCATCGAGCCATTCCTTGAGCATTTCCTTAGTATGACAACCTCTCCCCTGCCGAGAATTGCAGAGGGTAAAGAAATAAACCCCTTTGACGAGAATTTCACCGCCTTTGTCTTTAAGATTCAGGCTAATATGAACAAGGCTCACCGTGACCGCATTGCCTTTATGCGCATTTGTTCGGGTAAATTTGAGCGAGGCAAGGACTATTATCACGTACAGGGAAATAAGGCTTTCCGCCTTTCCCAGCCCCAGCAGATGATGGCATCCGAGCGTGAGGTTATCGACGAGGCCTATGCGGGGGATATTATCGGTGTATTCGACCCGGGTGTTTTTGCAATTGGTGATACTATCTGCGAAAAAGGGCAAAGGGTAAGGTTTGAGGGTATTCCCACCTTTGCTCCTGAGCATTTTGCTATGGTAGAGCAGGTGGATTCAATGAAGCGCAAGCAGTTTGCCAAGGGAATGAACCAGATAGCACAAGAGGGTGCTATACAGATATTCTTTGAGCCTAATTCGGGTCTTGAGAGGGTTATTGTTGGCGTTGTCGGCGTGCTTCAGTTTGAGGTGCTTGAATACAGGCTTAAAAACGAGTACGGTTGCGATTTAAGAAGGACAAATTTGTCCTATCAGCAGATTCGTTGGATAGAAAACGAGGATTTAGATCCTAAAACACTTAAACTTTCCCACGATACCAAGTGGGTGCAGGATTTCCGTGGTCGCGACCTGCTTATATTTACCAGCGAGTGGGCTATTCGTTGGGTAATGGAGGATAATCCAAACCTTCGCCTTTCCGAGTTTAGTCGAGGCGATTCATAAGGGGTAAAACTATGAGAATGAGAAAAAAGAAGCACGGTGAGGAGCGTCTTGCCAAGTGTCAAGACTTTCTATACGAACATAAGAATAACGAGCCTCTTAAAAATCCTGTCACGGTGTTTGGCAAATCTGAAGGTAAGGTATATCTTGAAATCGGAGCAGGTAAGGGTGGCTTTGCCTGCGGTATGGTACAAAAGCACCCTGACGTGTGCTATTTTGCTATGGAGAGAGTTACCGACTGTGTAGTGCTTGCCGCCGAGCGTGCAAGCGAGGCGGGCCTTAATAATAACCTTCGCTTTATGATAGATTCGGCGGACAGGCTTATGGCGATTTTTGCCCCTGGAAGCGTTGATAAGATTTTCCTTAACTTCTCCGACCCGTGGAGCAAAAAAGGCTATGCCAAGCGTCGCCTAACTCATAGGAGATATTTGGCGGTCTATCTTACTCTTTTGAAAGAGGGTGGAACACTGACCTTCAAGACCGACAACGACGGACTCTTTGACTTCTCGCTTGAAGAGATAGCGGGGATTGGGCTATCACCTGTTGCCCTAACCCGTGACCTCCACGCATCCGAGTGGAACGAGGGAAACGTGGTCACCGAATACGAGGCGAACTTCTCCTCTCAAGGAGTTAAAATAAATATGCTTCAGATACAGCGTCCCACAGGGCGTGATTTTACCGAGCTTATCCCCTACGAACTTACCCCGGAGGGGATTCGTGAGCCTTTGAGATTTTTCGGGAGAGAAAAATGAGTCCACGGCAAGAAGTAGAAAACATACATACAGGTCACCGTTTCAGAATGAGGGAGAAGTTGTTCGCTCACGGCGAGCATATCTTTGACACCTACGAACTTCTTGAAATGTTGCTCTATTCGGTAATACCGTATATGGATACCAACCCTATTGCCAAAAGGCTGCTTAAGAAGTTTGGCTCGCTTGATGAGATTTTACATGCAGACAGGGAGGAACTTGTTGAGGTAGAGGGCGTTGGTGAAAAATGTGCGGGATTTTTGCGTTCGGTCGGTGAGGTTATAGATCTTTGTGCCACGGTTCCGCTTTTTCCTGAAGTTATTTGCTTTTCAAACTATGAAGACACCCTTCAATATGCTGTCAAATACTTTGAGGAAAACGAAAACGTTTGTGTATCCGTGCTTCTGTTAGACGGAAGAATGAGGTTGATTAAGACTGCCGAGATAGAGGGCGGCGGATTTCATTCGGGGGCGGTACGCATCGAAAACTTTGTCGATATTGCCCTATGTAATTCGGCGCATCATATGATAATTCTTCTTTCGCATAAATATGGCGCAGCTCATCTTACCGAGGATGAATTTTTCGGTTTGAGGCTATTACGATCTCGCCTTTTGGAAATGGGTATAAGTATGCCTGAGGTGCTTATTGTAAGTGGCAAAAGGGCATACGGCGTCGAAAAATTGCTTGGTTCTTCAGGTGTGGTATATTCTTCGTCCAGTGACGAATACAACGCCTTCATCGCCGGCAAAAACAGAGGGGCGGTGACATGAGATGAAAAGCAACGGATTTGCAAGATTTGAAAAGAGCCTCTTAAATCTTCTTTCCTATACGATGAGCGAGGAAAAGGCACAGATATGCCTTGACAATCTGACCGACAGTCTTGGACTGGGCGCGATATTCAGATGTTCTTCACTTGACGAACTTGAGTCGGTTAAAGGTGTAAATAAAAACACTGCCGCAATGCTTAAGTTGGTTGGCGCGCTCTATTCGCGCAGCATTACAGAAAAATTGACTCCGGGCAAAAAGTATAGCGATTATGAGATTGATAAATGGTTAATAGGTGCGTATATTGGGTTCACACTTGAGAGCATTTATATGTTATCCTTTGACGAAAACGATAGGTTTATAGGTGCTGATATGCTCGGCGAGGGAACCGAGGTGTCATCTGACACCTATCCAAGGAAACTGCTCGCCATCTCTGTAAAAAGAGGTGCGAAAAAGGTTATTCTCGCGCACAATCACCCAAGAAGCAGTGTTCTTCCGTCGGAGCAGGATATTGTTTCTACCCGTAGGCTTTACGATATATTGGCAAGTGGTGGAATTACACTTCTTTGCCACTGTGTAGTATGCGACTATTCTCTGTATAGGATAAATCCCACCGAGGATTATTCCACAGCCCCGCTTCCGGGTGAATAGCGGGGGCGTGTCGAGAATAAGACGACTCTATGTAAACAGTTGTTTGCATTTGCAGAAAGGATAAGAATGAAAAAGATAGATAATCAAACTCTTACTGGCGAACGCGCTTTGTTTTCTTCGCTTGGTTTAGAGGTGTCGGATTCGGTCTTT
Source organism: Eubacteriales bacterium (assembly GCA_045605175.1). Taxonomy (GTDB): domain Bacteria; phylum Bacillota; class Clostridia; order Oscillospirales; family CAG-272; genus UBA1740. The sequence goes on from JAZUPL010000073.1 coordinate 4,084, forward strand.
TGCGACGGAGAGTCACCGCTTAAGGAAAGTTCTAATATCAAACTTCACTCCTGTCGATTTGAGTGGAAATATCCCCTCTGGTATTGTAGGGACGTGTTTGTTAGTGGATGCTATCTATCGCCTACTGCACGCTCGGGAATTTGGTACACCAACCGACTCGTCATGAAGGATTGCGTTATCGACGCGCCCAAAACCTTCCGTAGATGCGAGGAAGTTGGACTTTTTGGAGTTAAGATAAATTCAGCACAGGAAACGCTTTGGAATTGTACTACCGTTTCGCTTAATGACGTATATGTATGCGGTGACTACTTTGGTATGGGCTCAAGTTGTGTCGAGGCGGACGGGCTTGTAGTGGAGGGTAACTATATCTTTGATGGCGGTAAAGATATAATAATTCGTAATAGCCGACTTATTTCCAAGGACGCATTCTGGAACACGGAGAATGTCACTGTTATAGATTCGGTGATAGTTGGCGAGTATTTAGGTTGGAATAGTAGAAATCTTCGATTAATAAACTGCTTTATCGAGTCTGACCAGGGAATGTGTTATATCGACGACTTGGTGCTTGAGGACTGCGAGGTTAAGGATTCGCCTCTTTCCTTTGAGTATTCCTCGGTAAATGCGAGTTTTACGCCCCGTGGCAATGTCAGTATAAAAAATCCAAAAGCCGGAAAAATTTTTGTAAACGGCGGTTGCGAACTTATAATGGAGGAGGAACGGGTGGACATCTCGGCAACCGAGATACATCTGCGAAGTGAAAATGAGCCGATTTGATAAGCCTATTGACAGGCGTGGAAGTCTATCCTACAAGTGGGACGTAAAAGAGGGCGTTTTGCCTATGTGGGTTGCCGATATGGACTTTGAAGCTCCTGAGGCGGTTGTTGATGCCCTTGTAAAGCGTGCCGAACACGGTGTTTACGGCTATTCCTATACCCCCGATGAGTTTTTTGAGTCGGTGAGCAGATACTACGGTCGAAGACACGGCTTTGCCTTTCCCACCGAGTGGATGATATATTCAAATGGAATAGTCGCCGCTATTTCCTCTATTGTAAGGTGGCTTACAAGACCGAATGAAAACATATTGATACAAGCACCGGTATATAACATTTTCTACAATTCTATTATAAATAACGGTAGGCGGGTATTAAGCAGCGACCTGGTATATAAGGACGGAGAGTACAGTATAGATTTTTCCGACCTTGAAAGCAAGTTGAAAGACCCCCAGACCTCGCTTATGATTCTCTGTAACCCTCATAACCCCGTAGGCAGAATATGGACGCGCGAAGAACTTGAAAAAATAGGTTCTCTTGCATCAAAATATGGCGTTATAGTGCTGTCCGACGAGATACATTGTGACCTGACTTTGCCGGGAAAGGAATACACACCCTTTGCCTCGGTAAACGAGGAATGCGCCAATATAGCCATAACCGCAATAGCAGGCTCAAAGACCTTTAATATCGCAGGCTTGCAGTCGGCGGTAATTGCGGTCAAGGACGGCATACTCCGTCACCGTGTATATAGAGGAATAAACACTGACGAGGTGGGTGAGCCCAACGCCTTTTCTATGGTGGCTAATATTGCGGCCTTTAACGACTGTGACGAGTGGGTGGACGAGTTACGTGAATATCTTGCAGAAAATCGCCGTATTGCCACCCAATATATAAAGGATAATATTCCGGGCGTAATTCCCACAGTACAAGAGGCGACATATCTTCTTTGGGTTGATGTAAAAGGTGTGTGCGATGACTCGTCGAGGTTGGCAGATTTCCTCACAGAGAGTGTGGGATTATATGTCTGTGAGGGCGCAGAATATGGCGAGTGCGGCCGCGCCTTCTTAAGAATTAACCTTGCTACAAGGCGGGAGTTGGTGCTTGAGGGAATTAGAAGACTCGAAAAGGGAATAGCCTTATATAAAGAAAACTGTGGTGTATAATTGCAAGCGATATCAATCCAATTTCAGCATGGTTTTGATTTGAACAAATGTTATATTGTTATATATAGGATAAAATAAAATATATAGATTAAATATACATTAAAAAGAAATAATAACACTTAAATTAAAGGGAGCGGAAAAATCTGCTTCCTTGTTCTTTTTAGTGCAGCGAATTTGCATCCGAATTATTCTGTGTGGACAAGGCTTTGAGCAAACGAAATGTAAATTTGCCAATCGTGGAATAGAAATCCAGCCATAAAAAGGTATTTTATATATTGCAAAACTTCTACAACTGTAAATAATAGCCAAATATAAATATGGGTACAAAGGGAATATGAACCAATAAAAACTCCAAATAATTCTATAACACTTTTAAGAAAATTTATTATTTGCAATTGTTTTTACAGGGGGGTAAAAGTGCGTTTTTGTAAAGGTGTTTTTTGCAATTGGTGAGTGTTTGCGTATATTATTCGGTATTGAGAGGAGTAAAAATTGACGGTTTTCACTACGCCTATATTAACATAATTGGGGGTGTAAGAGGCGGGTTTTGGTAAGGATAAAAAGCATAAATATGGATAAATATGGAATAATTTTGTAATAAAAACCAAACGGTGCTTATTTTAGGGCAGAAAAAATATTTTCGTGCAAAGTGACTAAAATTTTCGTGAAAATAGAGCAAAAAAATTTTTCCATCCCTATTGACATTTGATTTTTTTACTGTTATAATATAAAATTGCATTATAATCGCATTATTATGGGGATATTTTGTCTTTTTTTACGGGCGCAACCGCGAAAAGTAACAAAATATTACATAATTCCGCATCAAAACGAGGTATTTTTGGGGTGGGACAAAAATTTTTTTCTTGTTTTTTGTTTTCACTAATTTTATAAAAAAATATTTCTTTTGTCGCAAGAAGTGAGGCGCTTTTTTGAGTGACCTTGCAAAAATTCAGGAAATGGAGTGATTCTATTTATGAAACTTAGACCCCAGACTCTTGGCAACAATGTCCGCTTGAGTTTCTCGAAGATTGAAGCGGCAACCGAGATGCCCAACCTTATCGAGGTACAGAAGGACTCTTACGAGTGGTTTCTGCGTGAGGGCTTGGCAGAGGTGCTTAAGGACGTATCTCCGATAGTTGATTTTACCGGAAATCTTTCTATCGAGTTCACCGACTACACCCTTGATCCTACTCCGAGATATTCGGTAGAGGAGTGCAAGGATAGATCGGCAACCTACGATGCTCATATGAAAGTGGGTGTCAGACTGGTCAACAAGGAAACAGGCGAGATAAAGACCGCGCAGATTTTCCTTGGCGATTTCCCGCTTATGACCGACAATGGTACTTTCGTTATCAACGGTGCAGAGCGTGTTATTGTATCTCAACTTGTTCGTTCTCCCGGTATGTACTATGTCGAGAGCGTTGACAAGACCGGTAAGCACAATTTTGATGCACAGATTATTCCGTACAGAGGTGCTTGGCTCGAGTATGAAACCGATGCCGCAGGCGTCTTTTATGTGAAGATAGATAAAAACCGCAAGATCCCCGTTACCGTACTTATCAGAGCGCTTTGTGAGAGTGGCAAGGACACCGACGAGGCTCTGCTTGAAATGTACGGCGATGAGGAGGTTCTCCGTATCACTATGGCAAAGGACGAGTGCCGTACCCTTGCCGAGGAGAATAACTCCAGCCAGCGTGACGAGGCTCTTAAAGAAATATACAAGAAGATAAGGCCTGGTGAGCCGCCGCTCGTAGAGAGTGCCGAGACTCTTATGAACAACCTGTTCTTCGATCCTAAGAAGTACGACCTTGGTGCGGTCGGTAGATACAAATTCAACAAGAAGGTGTCCCTCGCTTCGAGAATCCAGGGCTTTACCCTTGCGCAATGTGTGGTAAATCCCCTGACCGGTGAGATTATCGCCGAGGAAGACACCATTATCAATAAGGAACTGGCTCAGGCTATCGAGGATACCCTTATCAACGAGGTGCTTATTAAGATAGAGTCCGGCAGAGTTGTAAAGGTTATCGGTAACGATACCGTTCGTCCTGAACTCGTCCTCGGCTATGACCTTGCAGAATGTGGCATTCGTGCCGGCGAGAAGGTAAGATTCTCGGTTCTCAAGGAGATTATCGATGCTGCCGATGATGAGGGGCTTGAAGGTGCTGACAAAGAGAACTTCATCAAGAGGTGCACAACCGAGAGAATTGCAGAACTCTCTCCCAAGCACATCACCAAGGAGGATATCTTCGCCTCTATCAACTACCTGATTGCTCTTTCCCACGGTGTTGGTGTGGCAGATGATATCGACCATCTTGGCAACCGTAGGCTTCGCTGTGTTGGTGAACTTCTCCAGAACCAGATGAGAATCGGTATGCTCAGAATGGACAAGAACATTCGCGAGAGAATGTCCACCCAGGACAGCGAGGATCTTCGCATCGAGGCGCTTATAAACACTCGCCCCGTTGCTACCGCTATCCGTGAGTTCTTTGGCTCTTCTCCCTTGTCCCAGTTCATGGACCAGAACAACCCCTTGGCCGAACTTACTCACAAGAGAAGACTTTCTGCTCTTGGTCCCGGTGGTCTTTCCCGTGACAGGGCGTCCTTCGAGGTTCGTGACGTACACTATACTCACTACGGCCGTATCTGTCCCGTAGAAACTCCCGAAGGTCCTAACATCGGTCTTATCTCCTATCTTGCGTCCTATGCAAAGATAAGCGAGTACGGCTTCCTGAAAGCACCTTACCGAATTGTTAAGGACGGTAGAGTTACCGACGAGGTAGTTTATCTCACCGCAGATGAAGAGGATAACAACATTGTTGCCCAGGCTAACGAAATGCTTGACGAGGGCGGCAACTTCGTAAATAGAAAGGTTATCGCAAGATACAAGACCGAGTTCATTGAGGTTTCTCCCGAGCAGGTTGACCTTATGGACGCTTGCCCCCAGATGGCTGTTTCGGTTGCTGCGGGCTGCATACCCTTCCTTGAGAACGATGACAACACCCGTGCGCTCATGGGTTCGAACATGCAGAAGCAGGCAGTGCCTCTTATGATAACCGACTCTCCTATCGTCGCAACCGGTATGGAGTACAAGGCAGCGGTTGACTCCGGTGTCGTTGTTGTTGCAAAGAATAACGGTATCGTTGAGCGTGTCGGTGGTGACGAGATTGTAATTCGCACCGACGACGGACAGAAGGAAGTATATCACCTCATCAAGTTCAAGAGATCCAACCAGGGCACCTGTGTAAACCAGAAGCCTATCGTTGCCGTTGGAGATGTTGTTAAGGCGGGACAGGTTATTGCCGACGGTCCTGCTACCTCCAATGGAGAAATTTCTCTTGGTAAGAATGCTCTTATCGGCTTTATGACTTGGGAGGGTTACAACTACGAGGACGCGGTTCTTCTTAACGAGAAACTCGTTCGCGAGGATATGTACACCTCTATCCATATTGAAAAGTTTGTAAAAGAAGCGCGCGATACAAAACTCGGCGCTCAGGAAATAACCCGTGAGGTTCCCAACGTATCCGAGGAGGCTCTCAAAAACCTTGACGCAAACGGTATCATTCGTATCGGTACCGAGGTTCGTCCCGGTGATATCCTCGTAGGTATGGTAACTCCTAAGGGAGAAACCGAACTTACCCCCGAGGAAAGACTTCTTCGCGCTATTTTCGGCGAGAAGGCAAGAGAGGTAAAAGACTCCTCGCTCAAGATGCGTCACGGAGAGTACGGCGTTGTTGTGGACGTAAAGGTTTATGACAGATCCAACTCTGACGACCTCGCTCCCGGTGTAAACAAGGTAGTTCACGTCTATGTCGCGCAGAAGAGAAAGATCTCTGTCGGTGACAAGATGGCAGGTCGTCACGGTAACAAGGGTGTCGTTTCCAGAATTCTTCCCCCTGAGGATATGCCTTTCTTGGCAGACGGTACACCCCTTGATATAGTTCTTAACCCTCTGGGCGTTCCCTCTCGTATGAATATAGGACAGGTGCTTGAGGTACACCTTGGTATTGCTTGCCGTAGGCTCGGTATCAAGATTATGACTCCCGTATTCGACGGTGCAAAGGAGACCGACATACTCGAACTTCTTCGTCAGGCAAATTACACCCGTGATATTCGTCCTGATGAGAGCGTTCGCGGTAAGGCTGTCTTTATGGAGGTTATCCGCGAGGACGGCAAGCCTGATTTGCAGAGAGTAGATCAGGAAGTGGTAGATGATGAAGAGAAGATTCGCAACCTTATGAAGACACAAACCCTTAAGGTTATCGACGGTAAGGTTACACTCTACGACGGACGTACGGGTGATCCCTTCGACAACCCCGTAACCGTCGGTATAATGTACTACCTCAAACTCCACCACCTTGTAGATGATAAGATTCACGCTCGTTCTATCGGTTCTTACTCTCTCGTTACTCAGCAGCCTCTGGGCGGTAAGGCTCAGTTTGGTGGTCAGAGATTTGGAGAGATGGAGGTTTGGGCGCTTGAGGCTTACGGCGCGGCTTACACCCTCCAGGAGATACTCACCGTCAAGTCGGATGATATCACCGGACGTACCAAGACCTACGAGGCTATCGTAAAGGGACAGAACATTCCTACTCCCGGTATTCCCGAATCCTTCAAGGTTCTTGTTAAGGAACTTCAGGGCCTTTGCCTTGACGTTCGTGTTCTTGATAAGAATGGCGAGGAAATCGACATCTCCGGTCTTTACGAAGATGATACTCCCGTATATACCGAGCCTGTTTCACCAACAACTGTGGTTAGTGATTCTAACGAGGATATAGAAGAGGATACCGATTATGAGGATGAGGACGTGGACGATTCCGAAATCGACGATTTCGACAGCGAATTCGAAGAAGAAGAGGATTACGATTACAGCGACGAGGACGCAGACGACTCCTACGACGAGTTTTAATTTTACAGAAGGGAACATTTCTCCCATACAGGAGAATGGTTAGAAATAAATGGAAAGAAAAACATTTGATTCGATAAA
>JAZUPL010000074.1:0-33720 GCA_045605175.1 Eubacteriales bacterium
GAGTTCTGGGTCGAGAACACCTCATATCTCATAAAGTAGTTGTTACGGAAGTCTGCGCCAACCTCTTTGTCGATTGTCAGCTTACTTCCATTGTCGGTAACGGTCACACCGTTTCCAACATCCCAGCCTTCAGCATAGTCGCGCTGATAAAGAAGCTCGAAGCTAGGATACTTCTTCTTCACCTCTTCCAGAAGAGCCGCACCTTCATCTACCTCGCCTTCGGTCTCTCCATCTGTCGTGGTGTCAGCCGCATACGCAAACACGGTGAACATCGACAGAATAATCGACAGGGCGAGAATCAGAGAAAGTATTCTCGAAAGTCCATCTTTCATAAATTATCCTCCATACTGCTTTTAATTGAACAAAGCCTTTTTTGCACCTAAAAACGCATTATTATAAAAGTTCGCTCGTCCAGTCGAAGCCTTTACACATCGTGAGTTTTTACGCGTGCTCTTATAATAACAGAATTTTATATGCTTTGATTTAATTATACATCAATTTCCATTTCCTTTCCTTAATTTTTTTAGCAAGTTTTCCCTCTTTTCTTAATTTTTTTGATACTTCCCTGCTTACCTTGGCAAAAAGTGCATAATATTACAAATATAAAAATATTTTTTTGCCACAAAAATCATAAAAACGACATTTACTCCATGTAAAAAGAAAAGGCAAAACGACCGCAATCGCTTTGCCTCATAGATATAAAATCCGAAGTAAAAATTTATTATATATTCTTGTTATAATTGAAATAAATGCTCACAAAGTAGTATAATCACATCCAAAAGTCACCTTTGATCCTAACACCAAAAAGCACTTCAAAAACAATTTACAAATCCGTATCGTTTATATCAATATCGACAAGTCTGCCAAGCACTGTGGAATAAACCTGCACCGTGGAAGGACGAACACCGAAAATACGCAAAATTGCCTCGCTGTAAAACCTAAGTTGTGTACGGTGGGCCTTCGTAAGTTTATCCCTCGCCTTCTCTATATCACGGATTTGCGACTCGGAGAGTCTGTCGGTCTTGTAGTCAATCAGATGAAGGGTGCCGTCCTCGTCCTCGATAATACAGTCGATAACACCCTGGACGAGAATTTCCCTACCTCTGTATTTTTCCTTGTATTCCTCTTCATTAGCAAAAAGTTCACAAGGCAGATTAACATTAAAGCGCATCTCACGGTAAAGTTTAACATTACCCTGCATAAGAAGGAACAAGTCCGAACAGATAAACCTTTCCAGTTCCTCCATTCTTATTCTCTCAATATCGGTTGCAGTGATATATCCCATTTGGAGGAGCCGTTCCAGTTCTGATTCCAACCCATTTGTTTTGAGTTTTTCAATATCAAAGAACTGCATGAACCAGTGGGTTGCTATACCTCGTTTTGCACTGGCATCACTTTCCGTGCCACCCATAAATTCAGGCAAAACGCCAAGAGGCGGCATAGAAAATCCACCCGATAACACTCCCGAATCCCCCTCTTCAAGTTCATCAAGCATTCTTGGAGAGAGCACCGACACCGCGGTTTTTTCAGGCATTACGGTAAGATGGCTAAACGGATATTCGAATGTAAACCTTTCTTTGCATAATTCGACCATATCAAGGTCAATTTCGTCGACCGCAGTGACACCCGTGTCGATTTTTTCGCTTTTTTCGACGGTTTTCTCAATTTCTTCTTCACCCTCATAAGCCAGGGCAGGAGGGAGGGTATTGAGAAATTCCGAGGGCGAATACACCCGCCACACGCGAGAGCATAATAGCATATAAAGAGGAGATACTTGCTCATAGATAGAGTAATCTGACAGGTATTCTCTCTCCACTTCCAAAGACTTCAATTCCTTTTCAAGGTTGGCTTTTGCACCAACAAGATAAAGACTTTCCTTCGCCCTGGTAAGAGCCACATATACAATTCTTGAAAGTTCCTCAAGTTCGCACCTTTTTGTATAGTCATCTATAATCTCACGGGTAGAATTTTTCACAAGGGCAAGCCCCCCCTCGGTGCGAGTAAGCATACCTATCCCAAAATTCTCGGCATATCGGAATCTTTGCGACGAGCCGTAAGAGGTAGCGCTGATAGAATCCTCAATTCCAACGAAGAACACCACCCTGTACTGCAAGCCCTTGGAGGCGTGGACGGTGACGATTTTAACCTCGTTTTCACCCTTTGGTGCCTCTCGTTTGTCAAGAGAATTGTTGCGCGAAGAAATGCTGTTAAGATAGTTTATAAAATTAAAAAGACCTTTGAAAGAGGAATGCTCATAGGTGCGAGCGCATTCATATAGGCGAAGCAAATGCTCTTTTGTCCCCTCCCTTGCACCCAGTGACAGGAGTCCTGTTTCGTGATAAAGCCGCATAAGCAGCCTGTCAGCAGCAGTCCCCTCGGCAAGAAGGCGGTATTTAGCAATGCTTTTTACAAATTCAACACCCTTTGTAAAATCAGGGTTTTTCTTTACATAACGGATCAGCGAGGTATAGAGGGTGTCCCCTCCCTCGGCTTTTATAAAGGAGAGTTCATCGGGGGTAAACTCGTAAAGAGGCGAGAGCATAACTCCCGTCAGGTAAATATCCTTACTTGGGTTGTCAACCACATTCAAAAGACATATAGCAAGCATGACAACAGGCTCGTTGAAGAATGCGGTCTGCTCCACCAATGCAGAAGGAATACCATAGGCATCGAGCGCCTTTTTATACACCTCTGCCCTGTTTTTTGCCTTTCTCATGATTATAGCAAAATCGCCGGGAGAATATACCTCTCCTCCTTCCTTGCCACTCTCTATCATCTCGTTTATTTTTTGGGCGACAAGCAGTGCTTCTGCCTCCTCATTTTTAACACGTCCCCACCCCATCTCTTTGTAATGGGCATTTAAGGCGGTCATATTAATAAGGCACATCTCGGGCTTTTTATAGGGCGGCTCGCTCTCGGGAGAACTATCATATTTTGAGCAAATCAGCCTATCCTCTGTAATATATCCTATCGAATCTCGCAAGTGATAGAATACCCTGTCAAATATCTCGTTGACATAGTCTATTACGCCCCTGTCACAGCGGAAATTCTGCGACATATATATAGCAGCGTTCTCCCCCGATTTGGCACTGTCTATCTCGGGATAGGTTCGCTTCATATTTGCAAAAATATCTGCCGCAGCACTTCTAAATCTGTATATAGACTGCTTTATATCGCCAACCATAAAACCACACCCATCGGGGGTTATGGCACGAAATATCTTGTCCTGCAAAAGATTGACGTCCTGATACTCGTCGATAAACACCCGAGATAGGCCCTCTCGCTCGGCAATTGCCACGTCGGATAATTTTTCTCCGTCATAAAGGCACTCGTAGGCATATCTTTCAAGATCGGAATACTCGCAGACAGAGAGCCTCGCCTTTTCTCTCCTATAAAGTTCGTCAAATTTCTTAAGCACACGCAAAAGCGTAGATAGCAAGGGATATATATCGGCGTAGACTCTTTTCCAATGCTCTGACGTGGCAAAGAAGAACTTGTTCGCTAAATAATTAAACCTATCCTTGTAGTTAGAACGCAAGACAGTAGTAGGAGGCAGAGTTTCATCGGTGTTAGAAACCGAATTAGGCACTTTATATCCATAAACCAAGGCACGTGTAGCATCATACCCGCTATCAATAGCGAGCAAAACCGAGTTGACAAATTCCAAGTCGGCAAGGATCATATTCTGTATCTTTGCAACCTTCTTCTTTTCCTTGCTTTCAAGTTCGGCGTTTACCGAGGAAAAAACTCTTTGATAGTGAGTGCAAAATTCCCGAAGTTGCCTAAGAACATACCCACCAAGTCGAGTGTCTTCCACCGAGGTAAACCTTTCGGGATTGTATTCCTCTACCAAGGGGGTTATCATTTCCACGCCAAGATCGGCATTTTTAGTCGAAGAGTAGATGTGTCTGAGAATCACAGATAGATCCTTTTGCCTACCATTGTCGGTAAGAGCATCACACAGGTCGGAAATTTGCTCCGGGGTGGCAACCTCAGTGAGCCTGCCCTCGTACATATCGGCAAACATACCGTCAAGCAGGTTTTCGGCAAGCAACTCCACCTCTGCTTCGTCCGGAACACGAAAAACAGGAGAAACACCTACACGCTCGGCATTTCTCTTTACTAAATCGGCACAGTAAGAGTCGATAGTGCAAATTCTCGCGCCGGGCAAAAGATACAACTGCCTTTGCAAAAATTCATTTTCAGGATTATTCTTAAGGGCGTTTTTTATTTCCTCGCCAAGCCTGTCACGAAGTTCCTGTGCTGCAGCACGGGTGTAGGTAACAACGAGCATCTCGTCAACCCCAACAGGATCTTCTCTGAGAATAGAACGAAGTATTCTCTCTATAAGCACGGTAGTCTTTCCTGAGCCGGCTCCCGCAGAAATAAGGAGTGTTCGATCGGTAGTTTCTATCGCTTTCAACTGTGTTTTTGTCCAATTCTTTGCCATACTATCTCCAAATGCAAACTATAATTTACATATTTTCTAAAATTGCTGCCGATTTTATCCGTTTTTTTAACACGGGTATGCCATAATCGGTTTTATAGCACATTTTTTCAAAACCTTCTCTATTTACCAAAGACGTATAAAACACTCTCCGATAAAACACCAAAAAGCATTTCAACCGACACAGGGTGGCACTTATGACATTCTAATAACCGATTACGCGCTCACACGCGCCCTCTGGTCGAGGTATTACAATATTCTTATCGATATTACAAATCAAATCGACGGATAGGCTTTATTGCAAGTCCATCCTCGTATTCTCTAACCTCGCCCAAAGCAAAGAAGCCTCCCTCGTCATACATTCTGACAAGACTGCCCATAGGATAATTAGTTTCTATCTTTTTTTGGTATATTTCAAGCCCCGAGTGAGCAAGTCGAGAGTAAAATGCAGGCAGTCGTACTATATCAAGCCCCGAAAATATTTCCTCAACCCCTCTTACCACATTCTCCCTCTCGTAGTCATTCATATTTTCAAGTTCGCCAAGAGTATGAGAATCTTTTATCAAATATCCCGAAGCAGATAATCTTTCAAGCGTTGCCATAGCGCCCCCGCATCCAAGCATTTTGCCAATATCCGAACACAGGGTGCGTATATAAGTGCCTTTTGAGCATTTTATATCCAAATAGTAGTCTGTGTCAGAAAGTCTTTTCGCCTCTATCGAATAGACGGTTATCTCGCGTGCCTGTCGGTCTATAACCTTTCCCTCTCTTGCCAGTTCATAGAGTTTTTTACCGCCGACCTTTAGTGCCGAGTACATCGGCGGAGTCTGCATAATTCTGCCTATGTGAGCAGAAACGGCTGTCATAACCGCCTCCTCGGCGGGTATATCCTCCGACCTTGTAAGCACCTCTCCCGTTATGTCCTCGGTGTCGGTGGTGACGCCAAGATGAAGAGTCGCGCCATAGTGCTTGTCGGAGGTGAGCATGAACTCGCTTGCCTTTACCGCCCTGCCGATAAGCACAGGCAAAACCCCTGTCGCCATAGGGTCAAGAGTGCCTGTATGCCCTGCCTTTTTGACGCCAAATATTTTTTTGACGCGGTTTACCACCGCCTGCGAGGACATTCCCGCCTCTTTATTAACAATAACTATACCCGAAAGTTCCGCCATTCTTCCTCCGACAAATTCCACTTTTAGTCCTTGACCTTTTTTTATACCTATTTTATCATAACGATAGCAAAATTTCAACTGTAAACCGTCCGTTTTTTCCCCTTTGCGACCGACGTTTACTCTTTTCACACTTTTTTCTCCTTTCCTCTTGCATAAGATAAATAAATATAGTAAAATAGATACAAATATTTTAGCCGATGGCGGAAAGGATAGGTTATGAGAGCAGTTGTAACCGTTATTGGAAAAGACAAGGTGGGCATTATCGCTATGGCAAGTGCCGAATGTGCAAAGTATGGCGCTAACATAGTTGATATTAGCCAGACAGTTATGAAGGACTATTTTGCTATGATTATGCTCGTTGATATCGACAGACTTAACATCGATTTTAAGGGCTTTGTTGAAGGATTTGAAAAAGCGGGAGGAGAGTGCGGAGTTGACATTCGTGTAATGCACGAGGACATTTTCAACAGCATGCACCGTATCTAAGATGCTTAATACCCAGGATATTTTACAAACTATAAGAATGATAAGAGAGGAAAACCTGGACATTCGCACCGTCACAATGGGCATTTCTCTTTTCGACTGCATATCGGACGACAGAGAGCGTCTTGAGCAAAAGATTTACGACAAAATCACCCGCTCTGCTCGCGACCTTGTGCGTGTTTGCGAGGACCTCGAACGCACCTACGGTATTCCAATTGTAAACAAGCGAATTTCTATAACCCCCCTGTCCTACGTCGGCTCAGGGCTTGACAGTGACGGCTTTGTCCGCCTTGCCCATATGCTTCAAAAGGCGGCAGACACCCTTGGTGTGAACTTTATCGGTGGTTATTCCGCCCACGTGCAAAAGGGATATATTCCGGGGGCACGGGCTCTTATCGAATCCATACCCCAGGCACTTAGCGAAACGAGAAGTATATGCTCGTCCATAAACGTTGCCACCACCAAAGCGGGCATCAATATGGACGCGGTAAAGAGAATGGGCGAGATTATAAAGGAAACCGCCTACCTCACTCGTGAAAACGACTCCATAGGCTGTGCGAAACTGGTGGTATTTGCCAACATTCCCGAGGACAACCCCTTTATGGCGGGCGCTCTGCACGGCATAGGCGAGCCCGACACGGTGATAAACGTGGGTGTAAGCGGCCCCGGCGTGGTCGCCACCGCTATAAAAGAGGCGGGAGATTGCGACTTCTCCACCTTGGCAGAAACCGTCAAGAAGGTGGCCTTTAAGATAACAAGAGTTGGTCAACTTATAGCGGCGGAGGCGGCATCTCGCCTCGGTGTACCCTACGGCATAGTGGATCTATCGCTTGCCCCCACCCCTGCAAAGGGCGACTCGGTGGCAGAAATTCTCGAAAACATGGGACTTGCCCGCTGTGGAACTCACGGCACGACCGCCGCCTTAGCACTTCTTAACGATGCGGTAAAGAAGGGTGGAGTTATGGCGTCCAACCACGTGGGCGGACTCTCCGGTGCTTTTATCCCCGTCAGCGAGGACAGAGGTATGATAGAGGCGGCAAGGCTCGGCACTCTCACCCTCGAAAAACTCGAAGCAATGACGGCGGTTTGCTCGGTAGGCCTTGATATGATAGCCATTCCCGGTGACACCCCCGCTTCCACCATTTCCGGCATTATAGCCGACGAGATTTCCATAGGCGTTGTCAACACCAAGACCACCGCAGTAAGGGTTATTCCCGTGTGGGGCAAGGGCGTTGGCGAGAGTGCAGAGTTTGGTGGTCTTTTGGGATATGCTCCAATAATGCCACTGAAATCCGACTCCTGCGAGGACTTTATTAACCGTGGTGGTAGAATTCCCGCCCCCATTCACTCGCTCAAAAATTGACGGAGGAAATATGGAAGTTAAAACCAAGAAAAAGCTTGTAGTTATTGCATCAATACTTCTTGCGGTAATCGTCGCCTATCTTCTTATAGCCCTGCTACCGAGAGGGCACAACTACGAGGGCGAAAACAAAATGATGAAAGAGGGCGAACTGCCCATACTTATCGCCCACGGTGGCGGAAACAAGGAATTCCCCGACAATACTCTTGAAGCATTTTACAATGCCTACTCGGTGGATAACCGTGTTATGATGGAAACCGACGTAAGCATCACCAAGGACGGTGTGGTTATTCTCTCCCATGATACCACCCTTGACCGCAAAACCAATGTAACGGGAAATATCATCGACTGGAACTACTCCGATCTGATATCCGAGCGTGTGGACTTTGGCTACACTAACCAAACTAAAAACGGAGTTCTCGTCGAGGGTAGCGAGCGTGTACATTTCAATGTTGACGGAGTTAATAAATACCCCACCGACGTAGAATATCCCGAGGGAATAACGCCGAGAGATGACGAGGTGTTCCTCGCCACAACTCTTGAGGAACTTATCACTTCTTTTCCCGAAAACCGAATAAACGTGGAGATAAAGCAAAGTGGCGAAACAGGACTTACCTGTCTTATGGCAGTAATAGACCTACTCGAAGAGCACGATGCCTTCGACCGTGTGGTTTGTGCGAGTTTCCACGGTGAGATATACGACCAAATGAAAAGGCTAAAATCCGAGGGCAAAGTCCCCGAGGGATTTATGTTCTCACCGGGCACCGACGGAGTTATTCGCTATTATATTCTCTTCCTACTCGGTCTTGACCGTTTCTTTGCCGACGAGATGTGCGTTTTCCAACTTCCCACCGAGGAGTACGGATTTTCGCTCTCTACCGAGGGCCTCGTGAATAATGCCCACGCCCACAACCTTGCAGTTCACTATTGGACTATCAACGACAAGGACGAAATGCGTCGCTTAATAGACATAGGTGCAGACGGAATAATGACCGACTACCCCCACCGCCTCGCCGAAGTGTACGCAGAAAGAGCAGTTGGCAATTGAGAGTGAAAGTGGAAAATGATTTTGGTTTGGTTTTTTCTTATCCCCCAAGACAAATCACGGAACCCTCAGTTTTCCACCCAATTAAAATCTTCTCTTTTAGGTGGATTTCTTATAGCAAAAGGATACTCACTAAATCACGGTGAGTATCCTTTTTGTTTTATTATGTTGCTTTTAAGGTTTGGTATTTTCTTTGTTTTCTTTTTCTTTACGGTTTGTTCGCGTTTGCTTTATCCAAGCCTACTCTGCGAGGATTTTTCTTACCACTTCTTCGGCTCTTGCGAACATCTCGTCGTTCTTATCGCCGCCAAAAACCGCACTCATCTCAGACTTCATACGCAGGCATATAACCGTGTCATCAGGCAGGTCGCATATCCCTGCCGACTCGTAAAAAGCGGTGGATTTTAAGTATATGGCGTCATCACCTGCCCATTCATACACTCCGCCCTCCGAAGTATATGGCAAAAGTGGAACAAACATCGGTAAATCCGAGATAACTCGGTATTCCTCGTAAACCTCCAATGAAAGCAGGCAAACGTAGTATTCGCTATACATCATTCGGTCGGTTAAGGTCTTTTTGTCGGTGCTAAGCAGGGACTCGTTGACACGCTCACCGTCCTCCAGTTCTGCCTCTATCTTTTGCTTCATCTCTTCGCTCATTACAAACAGGTCGGAAAAAGCAGGTGTCACCTTACCGTCCTCGTTATAGTCCAAAGAAATCTTTTTAAGCGAGGAGAGAATAACGTTATATTCAGGAATGTCCCCGTCCTTTGAGGTGTGCAAAATGTTTTTGTGTCCGGCATACATAATATAGGTGTCGTAACTCTCTTTCGAGCACATCTGTACCGAGCAAACGAATATTACAAGTACCAAAAACAAGGCTATTATAGTTTGCCATTTATAATGATACCAAAAGTTCTCAAACCAGGCTATCACCGGCGAACGCATTTTTACCTCGCCATATTCTTCCATAAACCTTTTCTCCTATCAAAAAGCGGCTTTTTTGACACGGGTAGCCCCTTTTCGCCATTTTTCCCCGCAATTTTATTCTATTGTACCAGACAAATGTTAATATTTCTACCATTAACCAAAATAGAAGCAAAAGAATATACTGCCTTTGGGAGCATCCCGAAGAAAGGAAAACATATATGAAAATTGTCGTTGTTCGCTCGCCCAAATTCTTGGCGAGCATATTATCCCGTCTTTTTGGTATCAAGAAGAATTAACTAAGCCCAAGATAGATAAGCAAAACGCTTATATCTGCAGGGTTTACCCCACTTATTCGAGAAGCCTGTCCGATATTTAATGGGCGAACCATGTTGAGTTTCTCCGCCGCCTCAAGCCTTAAACCGAGAATGGTAGAGTAGTCCACATCCTCAGGCAAAAGTTTTTCCTCCAGCCTGCGTTGGCGCTCGACCTCTCTTTGCTCCCGCTTAATATACCCCTCGTATTTTATTTGTATCTCGGCACTGACGCACACCGCCTTTGGCAATGGAGATCTATGCTCGTCAATAGGAGCGAGCGAGAGGTAGTCAAGTTCAGGTCTTCTTAAAAGTTCGGAAAGTTTTACACCTGTCGAGATAGGTGTCGAGCCGAGAGATGTAAGAAGTTCGTTTACCCTCTCGCTCGGTGAAATATTAGTGTGCAAAATCCTATCCACCTCGGCGTCTATCTCTGCCATTTTGTTTAGGAATTTCGCATACCTGTTTTCCGAAATAAGACCGACACGGTAGCCTATGGGGGTAAGACGGCGGTCTGCATTATCCTGTCTGAGAATAAGCCTGTACTCGCTCCTTGAGGTCATCATTCGGTATGGCTCCTCTGTCCCCTTGGTTACTAAATCGTCAATAAGTGTTCCTATATAAGAAGAGTCGCGGGTAAGCACCATCGGCTCTTCTCCTTTTATTTTTAGGGCGGCATTTATTCCTGCAACAATACCCTGTGCTGCCGCCTCCTCGTAGCCCGAAGTGCCGTTGAACTGTCCTGCTCCGTAAAGCCCCTTTATCCTCTTAAATTCGAGTGTAGGCAGAAGTTCTGTTGGATCTATACAGTCATACTCTATCGCGTAGGCGTAGCGCATAACCTCGGCTCTCTCAAAGCCGGGAAGACTACGAAGCATAGCATACTGCACGTCCACAGGCATAGAGGTGGAAAAACCCTGAATATACATTTCCTCGGTATCAAGACCAAGGGGCTCGACGAAAAGTTGATGCCTATCCTTGCCCTTAAACCTTACAATTTTCGTTTCGATAGAGGGACAATACCTTGGCCCTGTGCCGACAATATTTCCGCTATACATAGCACATCTGTCGAGATTATCAAGAATTATTTTGTGTGTTGTGGGGTTGGTATAGACAATATGGCAACTAACCTTGTTGCAATCCTCGGCACTCATTTCCTCGCTCAATGAAGAAAACGGAGTGACAGTATCCTCGCCCTTTTGCTCCTCCATAACCGAGAAGTCAAGCGAGCGTCTATGCACCCTGGCAGGCGTGCCTGTCTTAAAACGCCTTGTTCGAATTCCAAGAGAGGATAGAGAGGAAGAAAGCCCCAGAGCAGGCATCATACCGTCAGGCCCCGCCGAATAGACCTTATCCCCGACGAAGATTTGGCTATCAAGGAAGGTGCCGGCACAGATAACGACAGCATCCGCTTCCCATATTTCGTCAAGGTGGGTTTTTACACCTGTTACCCGTACGGTTCCTCCTTCGTCGGTGGTTAAAACTTCGACAACCTCGCTCTGCACGAGGCGAAGCCTTTCCTCCGACTCAAGAGTACGTTTCATAAGCCTTTTGTATTCGTTTCTGTCGGCTTGCACCCTTTTGGAATGTACCGCCGCACCTTTGCCGAGGTTAAGAGTTCTCGATTGCAGGGTTGCTCTGTCGGCACAGTATCCCATCTCACCACCAAGTGCATCCACCTCAAAAACCAAGTGCCCCTTGGCACTTCCACCTATTGAGGGGTTGCAAGGCATATTGCCCACCGCATCAAGGTTGGTGGTAAACAGCACCGTATCTATTCCCATTCTCGCCACAGCAAGTGCCGCCTCTATTCCTGCGTGCCCTGCTCCGACTACTATTACTCTATTCATTCTTCATCCTTTGTCAACTATTATTTACTTTTCCGGCAAGTCACAAGCAAAACTAACAGGACGCCCACACCCGTGTTAAATTATTTTGACTCGCTCAACCTTTGTCACCCTTCCAGAAGACTCATCGAGGTCGAAAACAACTCCGTCGGCATAGGCGGGGCCCTGTGCCGGAGAAAACTTTATCGGCAGGCGGGTACGCATCTTCTTTATCACGGTTTCGCTATCCATTCCAAGCACACCGCCACTTTCTCCACACATACCGAGGTCGCTGACATAGCCCGTCCCCTTAGGTAAAATCTGCATATCTGCGGTAGGCACATGGGTGTGCGTTCCAAAAATTATATTTATTCTTCCGTCGTAAGCATAGCCAAGCGCCACCTTTTCGCCGCTCGCCTCGGCGTGAAAATCCAAGAGAGCAAAATCATACCTGCCCGCCTCTCTTGCAAGAAGCCTGTCAATGTAACCATAGGGTGAGTCAAGCACAGGATCAATAAATGCACTACCCATAGCATTTATGCAAAGAAGTCTATAACCCTTGCAGTCAAGAATGGTGTAGCCTGCGCCGGGGGCTGTGTCAAAGTTTATTGGTCTTAACATTCTTTCGCTGTCGTCAAGATATGTGTAAACCGCCTTGTTTCTGAGCGTGTGATTTCCACCTGTGAGCAAGTCTGCCCCCGCAGCAAGCAACGCCTCTGCCACCTCGGCAGATGCCCCCGTGATAAAGCCCGCATTCTCGGCATTCACTACGCAAAAATCTATTTTATTTTTCTCTCTAAAAGACCAAAGTTTTCTCCTAAGAAGTTCTACGCCACCAGGGCCTGTCACATCTCCAATAGCCAAAATTCTCATATTATACCCTTCTATGCCAGAGCACTCTCGCACTTTGGACTTTTTTATTTTATCACGGTATAACGGATAACCTACAATCGTTATCCCGCGTATTATTATACCTAAATATTTATATACAATAATAATATCATATATCCACACTTTTTGCAATAGGTCATAGCCAAAAAACAGGCTCTCTTTGACCCACCCTTTTTTCAAACCCTGCTCCACACAAAAAGGGCGAGCCACAGGCTCGCCCCATAGAAAATTCAATCAAATACGTATTACCACTCTGCGATAGGCTTAAGCGCAGGGATATTCTTCGGCATATTCTCGCCGTCCTCAATAGGCATAATTGCCACAGATACCACCTTTGTGTCACCACCGAAGTGTATAGCAAGTTTCTGTGTATCAGAGTTGTCGCGAGCACCCTCTTGCTTGATTTCGGGGAAGAGGAGTTCGGCAGGCATAACCTCAAACTCACCACCCGCCAAAATACCAACCCACAGACGCTCTCCGTCAAGGGTGAGAATTGCGCTCTTCTTGTCCTCGGCAACTTCTATATCTGCCTGGGTGTGGCCAAACCAGTAGCCTGTGTCGGTAGGCTCAAGCACCATCTCGTCCTGAATTATAAGAGCCGAACGGTCGGCAGGCATACGCATACCGCGCACTATGCTCTTGCCAAAATAAGCGGCGGTCATATCGCAAACCGCAATAGCATCCTCGGTGTCTGTTCCGGCACGGAAGCGGTTAATGTAGCACTCGGAGAAGCGCTCCTGAATAGGCTCGGGCGAGAGGTTGATACAAATAGTGTTGTGTCCCTCGGCACGGTAACGGTAGCACTTTATGTACTCATCTACATTATAGTTATCCGCAGCAAGTTCACGGAAGAAACGACGGTGCTTATACTCTACGCAGAAAGTACCCATATCCTCGTGACGGTGGTAAGCGTTATTGTCGCCGAAATGAATACCGCCATACAAGTCTTGGTCTGTCCACCCCGAACGGAAGGAGGCATTAGTGCCACCCACCGAGCCTGCATCAAGAGGAACGCTGTCCATACTCTTTTCCTCGGTAGGACGGTAGTGAAGCACATCCCTTATATCGAGGTGCTCAGGATTCTGACGCAAAACCTCAATACGCATACTCGAAACGACAGGGTCATTGAAGTATCTGCCAAGCCAGAGATAAATATCCGAACACTGGAAGTCCTCCTTTGCATCGCCGAAGTTGAAGCAATAGAAGTTGTTGGAGCAAAGTGTCTTTACATAATAGGGAGATTTATGCACAGGCTCGTAGTCACAAAGACCAAAATCGGTGCCACACGCAGAGAGCAAGGTCATAATATAGAAACCAAGATAACTAGTAGCGTAGGTCCAGTAGCCGAAGCCCTCCTCGTAACTTCCGTCAGGGAAGTACATTCTACGAACGGCGGGATAGGTGCCTTGATAAGCGAAGTTGAGAGCCTCGCGAAGAAGTTCCTCATCTACGCCCTCCTCGTCGAATATCGAGAGAATACCGACCGAGATACCGCCGTTACAAACATACTTCCAGTTGTCACCGGGGACGTCCTGATACCAACGATAACTACGCTTTCTGGGACGGTCAAGGAAGTCGTCCATAGCGGCGTTGACACCCTTGGTGATGATAGCATCAACGACAATTTTCTTCTGCTCCTCGTTCAGGTAGTCATAAAGCCAGTCAAAAGCAATACCCATAGCGTTGGTCATCTCGCCGACGTCGAGGAAGTGATAGGGATTCCAGTCCTTGAAGGCGGCAACCGTTTCCATCTCTTTCCAAAGTCTGTCGGCAAATCGAACGTCACCGCTGATATTGTACGCCATACCGAGAATAAGAGTCCTTCTGAGCATAGTGCGTGACACTTCCAAAAGACGAATGCCGTCGGGAATATAATAGGTCAACAAATCCTTAGATAAAAGTTTGGTTGCATCGGCAATCACTTTCTCATAAGCGTAAATATCCAATGGGTCTTTGCTCTTAGGAATACGATCAAAGTCCTCTCTTGTCATCATAATTCTGGGGTGTCTGCCACCGGAGAACGCCTTTGCGGCATCCAAAATCTTTTGCTTCATAAATCCTCCTCGCCTTTCGGCAAAATATGTAAATTTTAGTTATAAAATCGCATTAAACAGGGGCTTTACCCCATAGGCGTGTTAAGTTTTGTAATTTTTTAACCCTCAAAGAAGCGAGGAATATCAGAGGCCAATCGCCCAAAATAGGCGCTACCATTCCCCTTATATTCCCTTTTTCTCCATTATTATTATACATCACCGCACCCCCAATGTCAATTATACATAATTGCTAAAAAACACTTATCTATTCTGTGAAGAGTGCAATATCAAACTCATAAAAACGAAGGTTTTAAAAGTAAAACGGAATGTCACTATGTAAAGATTCCCGGAATAAAAAAGTTTGTCACATCGTTAAATTGTGTTATATAAGTTAATCGGTTTTGAAAATAAAATATAAGGATAATATTATATCCCTAAGTTTAGGATAGATTGAATCAGGACATTCTCGATGCCCAAAGAAAGCAATATACATAAAAAACATCTCCTAAATGTTATTATATATCCTAAAAGGATATATACGTTATTATAACATATCCGAAAAGGATATACAATAATATTATAAAAAGAGGTGAATTTATGATAGACTATATTTCAATTGGTAAAAGAATAAAGGAATTTCGCAAGGGCAAAGGCCTAACACAGGAAAGACTCGCCGAGATGTCGGGTATTGAGCCGTCCAACATTTCTCACATAGAGCGTGGGGCAACCAAACCGAGCCTCCCTACCCTTGTCGCAATTGCAAATTCGCTTAATGTTTCGCTTGACGAGTTGGTGTATTCAAGTTTAAGAAAGAGCGAACATGTTTACAACAAAATGCTTGCCGAACTCACTGCAGATATGTCAGACGAAGAACTTGCCGCCGTTGTCGAAATGGTCAAGACAACCAAAAGAATTTTGCGTTCTCAGAAGTAAGAGAAGGCAGGGGCGAGTCAAATTGAGGATTTTTCTTTTCCATATAAAAATAACAATAACCAAGGTCAATTTTTTTAGGCCTTGGTTTTTCTTTTGTACCTTTGGCAAAAATGCCCTTTCAACAAACCTCACTCTGAAAATGACTTTTCTAATAATTCTCGCGCATTTTTTCTTTCGCCCTCCTTTATACATATCCCGTAAAAAAACGGATAAACTACTCAAAAAAGGAGGTAAACGCAAATGTTCCTAAAAAGAGAAGAGAAAAAGAGCAGTCACCTCGGCTTGAAACTCGCAATCTGCGCCCTCGCCGCCGTTGGTGCTATATCCATAGTGAGTTGCTGTCGCGACAAGGTAAGTTGCGCCATGAACAAAATGTCATCAATTTTCAACAAAAAGCCCACACCCACCTGCCCCACCGACAACACCGACTTCTAACAAATTAGGGTTATTCATTACCTAAAAACGCATCTTCGATATAATCCTACACTCCTATCGAAAATATGCGATTCCACCTCAGCACAAATGCCTTGATGCGACTTTTGCTATGGTCTTATAATCAAAGCCACCCGTCCAAGTTGTAATTTGCTCACTAAAGGCTACAAAAAATCCGATTAGGTTATTAATTCCCTAATCGGATTTAATTATTTAGTGATTTTCTTCCCTGCTATGCCAAGAGTAATCATCATTTTGATTCTCCTGTTTTCTATTAAATCAACACACCATTACAATGGTCCACTTCGTGCTGGATTATTTGTGCAGTCCATCCGGTGTAGGTTTTAGTTCGTGTTTGCATTTCTGTGGTTTGATATTTAACCTTGATAGTCCTGTAACGCTTGCATTTGCGAGGGCCACCGAGAAGCGATAGACACCCTTCCTCGGTTTCATATATGCCTGATTTTGCAACAATTTCAGGATTAAGCATCACCGCGAAGGTAGGCTCTCGTCCGCTTTCGTCAAAAAATGCAATGATTCGCTTCCTGACGCCTATCATATTTGCCGCCATACCGACGCAGCCCTCTCTGAGTGCTATAAGCGTTTTCAAAAGATCCTTTGCAACCTCTAAATCCTCTTTCGTTGCTACCTCCGACTTCCCTGCGAGAAACATCGGATCGTGCATAAGTTCTTTAACCATTCCCTTTCCCTCTCATCGAAAGCGCAAGATAAAGAGCATAAGATCCCGTAATCACGGTAAGCAAAAGTGCACTGAGTATCCGCATTTCGTTTGTTGCACTCGCTTCATTTGCAAAGACACTGAGCGCGTTAAACACACTATGAGCAGCGATACAAACCAGCAGACTTTTTGATTTATAATACATCATCACAAACATAAATCCCGCCGCCGTGGCATATACCACCTGGAGCAGATTTGGAAGCAACTGTGCACCCGATCCGTTTATCAAATTGATGATATGCCCGATGCCAAAAGTCACACTGGATACAATAATAGCGACCTTTACATTGTCTTTTCGCATCGCTTCAAAGAGAAGTCCGCGGAAAATTACTTCCTCAAGAAAGCCAACGCAAAACATTGCCAGAATATAGAGCACGGTTTCAAGCGGGTCGCAATTTAAGGTTACACCATACCAAAGATTTGCACTCAGCATTATAAGTATTGGCGCATAGTATAGCATAGACCCAGCAGAGGTCTTGGGTGTGCAAAGTCCGTAGTCCGAAAAAAGTCGGTTTTTCTTCAAAAACAAGAGAATTATTACCGAAAGAAAAATTCCAATGACAAGTGTCACCAATTTGTCTATCCCAATCCACGCAGAAAGCAAATCCCCCACGGACATCAGCACACAATAAGCAACAATCCACGCGACGGCAAACCATATTTTACTTTTATCGTATAGTTTCTTCAAAACATTCATTACTCGCTCTTCTCGTTTAGGTTGTTTTATTGCAAAAAAGCCCTATTGCCTCTGCTATAAAAATGGCAGTTCCCTCGCCATACTTGTCGATATTCTTCTTGAATCGCTCGTCGCCCACATACATCTGACCAAGCCCTGCGAGGATCTCATCTGTGCAGGTGTAGTAGTTGGCGGTTATATGCCCCTGAAGTTTGACAACCAACTCCTGTGTCTCGACAGAGGAAGAACTTAACCCTTTCGCCCGCCTCTCGGCAAACTCGGCAAATATAGCCATCAAGCCATCATTCGCCTCTTGCCACTTTTCCTTTGTATAACCATTTATTTTCTGTTCGTGCTCGCGGTAGGCGTCGGTGTTACCCCAACGCCCGCGAGCCTCTGTTTCGTAGTTCTCCACTAAAATCACCTCAAACTAAGTCGAATTATCAACTATAAAATATTATCTAAAAACGAAGATATTCCTTTGCCCAACAAACCCATTACTCCTAGAAAAATCAAAGTATATAATATTGAACCTACCCAAGCAGGATGCTTTTCTTTATTATATATCATGCCTACAAGTCCAAAAGCAAGCCAGTATACCGGCTTTGCTATCAAATAGTTAATTATATATCCTATTACTTTTCCTATTATTCCAAGGGCACCTAACGATTCAGTAGGATCGGGTGCAAAATTCTCTCTAATAAACTTTCCGCCAGTTTTAGCAAAATTATAACTATTATATTTTTTCAAGGTTTCTCCTTTCGCAAAGAATTTTCTCTAATACTTCTTCATCCACCGGGCAGAACTCGTAGTTTGTAATTTCGCTCGGCGTTATCTTCTCATTTAATATCTGCAACAATCTCTACAATATCATCCAACTTGCACCCAAGTGCCGTGCATATCTTTACAAGCACGTCGCTTGAGACGGTTGCACCGTCTTTTTTCATTTTGGCAAGTGTTCTTGGTCTTATGCCCACTTTTGCAGCAAGGTCCTTGCTCTTAATCTCGCGGTCGATCATCAATTTGAAAAGTTTCTTATAGCTTGCAGACATTTTACATCTCAAATATTTTGATATAATATATCAAAAGTATAGCACACTTTGTACCACAAATCAACATTGTTTGCATAAAACTTCGCGATGTTGAATTTTATTTTACTATCGCCAACCGATATATTTAATTCTCCAAGCAATTTGCATTTTGAAAACAAAAAGAGCCATGAACGGCGCACAATAACGCTTGGTTCATAGCTCTTTGCATCTTATTTCTGTTCTTGTCTTTTCAAAACATAGTAGTCGTACGCATCGTGAGTGCGGTCGGGACCTATGATAAATTCCCCTATCCATTTTTTCTGAAAATGCGTATTTTCATCACCGAACAACATAATAAGTTCTTCGTGGTATATTCCGACACATTCACCGTCGAAGAAGATCAATTCGTCAAAGGTAATGTCCTCGGTTACGCCTTTTCTTTCATAATATGGTGTCGGCCCTGCACTGCCACCACACACTTGCGACTGATACTGTCTCTCCACAGTCCACTCTCCAATACAGGCTTCGCCTTCCCGAATCTCCTCCTCGGTGGCGCTGGCGGGAGTGAAAAGCATCTCACCGATGCGCAAGATTGGATCGGCAGCGGCATTAGATTTATCTATGTTTTTCCAACAGTTCATATTGCTTATACCTCGGGCTTCATAGTGGGGAACAACAAAACATCACGAATTGACGCCGAGTCGGTAAGGAGCATTACCAGACGATCCACGCCAAAGCCGAGGCCTCCCGTGGGGGGCAAACCGTATTCGAGGGCGGTGACGTAGTCGTAGTCCACTTCTGCGTTACAGTTGGGCTCGTCCTTAAGTTTTGCCTCTACCTGACGCTCGAAGCGCTCCTTCTGGTCGATGGGGTCGTTAAGTTCGGAGAATGCGTTACCAAACTCGGTACAATTGATGAAATACTCAAATCTCTCGGTGAAGAGGGGATCTGTGGGCTTTCTCTTTGCGAGGGGGCTGTTTTCAACAGGGTAGTCGTAAATAAAGGTAGGCTGGATAAGTTTGTCCTCGACAAATGCGTCAAACAACTCTACCAATACCGTACCCCGTGTTGCGTTTTCGGGCACTTCAACGTGCAGAGCCTTGGCACAGGCACGGGCATCCTCATCACTCTGCCACTCGCTGTAATCCACACCTGCGTACTTCTTTACCGCCTCGACCATAGTAAGTCTTTCCCAATGGCCAAGGTCAATCTCAATACCCTGGTAGGTAATCTTGGTGCTGCCGCAAACCTCTTTGGCGAGCATCTTGTAAAGTTCCTCGACAAGGTCCATCATACCGTAGTAATCGGTGAATGCTTCATAAAGTTCAATGGTGGTGAACTCGGGGTTATGCTTGGGGTCCATGCCCTCATTTCTGAAGATACGGCCAACCTCGTAAACCTTGTTTATTCCACCGACGATAAGGCGCTTTAAGTAAAGTTCGGTCTCGATACGGAGATACATATCCATATCAAGCGTGTTGTGGTGGGTGATAAATGGACGAGCCGATGCACCAATCTCAAGCGGAACAAGGATAGGTGTGTCAACCTCAAGATAACCGCGGTTATCAAGGAATTCGCGGATAAGTTTAATAATTTTCGACCTCTTGATAAAGGTGTCTTTTACCTCAGGGTTTACAATAAGGTCAACGTATCTCTGTCTGTATCTCTGCTCTACGTTTGTAAGGCCGTGGAATTTCTCAGGCAGGGGAAGGAGCGACTTTGCAAGCAGGGTAATAGCGGTTGCGTGGATAGACACCTCGCCTGTACGAGTGCGGAAAAGATGTCCCTCAACACCGATAATATCACCCACGTCCCATTTCTTAAAACCTGCGTAAACCTCCTCACCGACGCCATCTCTTGCGACATAGAGTTGGATTTTTCCGTCGCCGTCCTGAAGGTGAGCGAAGGACGCCTTACCCATAATGCGACGGCTCATCATTCTGCCCGCTACGCGAACGGTGATGAACTCACCCTCGCCAAGGCTCGCTTCCTTTTCCTCATATTCGGCAACAGCCGAGGGGGCAGTGTGGGTGGTTTCGTACTTGGTTATCTCGAAGGGGTTTCTCCCCTCAGCAACGAGTGTGGCAAGCTTCTCACGTCTTACCACAAGTTCATTGGTGCTATTTTGATTCTTCTGATTATCCATTTTAACGTCCTTTCGACTGTCTTATGCTTCCTTTGCTCTGGTTACAGATATTACGCGAAGATGCTGAGTGCGAACGTTTGCACCCTCGACGACAACCTCATCGCCCTCCTTTGCCCCAAGAAGAGCAATACCTATGGGAGAGGAGTCGGAAATTTTTCCGTTTTCGGGATCGGTTTCGTAAGAGCCTACTATATGATACTTAAATTCCTTGTTTCTCTCTACATTGAAGAATACCACTATCGAGCCAACGCTTACCTTACTTTCATCTATCTGGCTCTCGTCGATAACCTTAGCGTTTGAGATCATCTCCTGCAGTTCTGCTATTCTTGCGTGAATAATAGCCTGCTCCTGCTTTGCCGCATCGTACTCGCTGTTCTCGGACAAATCGCCGTAGGCTCTCGCCTTGGATATCTCCTTCTTATTTTCCTCAACCCTTACATTGATAAGGAAATCGAGTTCCTCCTGCAAAGCACGGAAACCCGCAGGCGTGTAAAATTTCTGTTCCATTTAATCTGTCTCCTGTATATTGTTTGTATATTATTATTTACATTATAGGTCGGCAGAGCCGCCCGTTGTGTTGCCAAAAATCAGTTTGTTTATTTCACTCTTAGCCCTTGCCATCTGCTCTTCACTGCTCATGTTTTCAAGCAAGACGTCCGGGACAACTCCAACACCGTTATAGTTAACTCCCGATGGAGGATTGTAATATGCCATAGTAAAGGTAATAACCGAGCCGTCGTAAAGAGGCACACTGCCCTGCATTATACCCTTACCATAGGTGGTCCTGCCAACCACTTTTACTCTCATAGGCGGGCTTGCTTTGGCATAGTCGCGAAGGGCCGCGGTAAAGAGTTCTCCCGCCGAGGCAGTTCCTTCGTTGCAAAGCACCACCATAGGCAGGTTTACATAGTGACCGTCGTCGCTCTTGTAAATTGTCGTGTCACTTTGCCCTACCGTGTAGGAGCATATCTCAAGCCCGTCGGGGGCGAGGTAGTCAATAGCGTCAATTACCGATTCAAGATAACCGCCGGGGTTGTTCCTTAAATCAAAAATGATACCCATAGCACCTGCCGAAACAGCCTTATCTACCGCCTCCTTGAACTGCTGGGAGGTCTTGGCTCCAAATTCGACTATTCCAATAGTTGCTATCTTATTTTCGTCGATGCTATAATACACCGAGCGCTCGTTTATTTTAGCACGGGTGGCCTGTATGACTATTTCTTCGTCGCCTCGTAGCAGTGTTATCGCGACCGATGTGCCAACTTCGCCACGCATAGCGTTAAGCATTTCGTCAATGCCGTCCCTTGCGGCAACCTTGTCGCCAACTGCAATAATGTAGTCGCCGCTTTTTACCCCTGCCGCCTCTGCGGGAGAGTCGGGCAACACCGTCATGACCTTCAGGCTAATATCCTGATAATTCGCCTCGACCATTACACCGATGCCGACGGTTTCGCCCTCTCCGCTAAGTTCAGCCTCGAACTCGGCGTACTCCTCTTCGGTGCGGTAAAAGGCGTATCTGTCCCCCGTCGCCGCCACGTAGCAGTTAAGCAATGCGTCGGTGGTTGCCGCCCTGTCCGAAAGGTCAATTTTGTCATAATATTCGTCAAGAAAACTCCTTGCCACCGTGGGAGCCATTTCGCTCGTCTTGGGCAAAGGCTTGTAGTAGGTATAGTTAAAATACTGCTCGACCGTCTTGAACTTTGTTCGGTCGAAGTTGCCTATTCCATAGGCACTCAAATAGGAGGAAACCAGGTCATAGCCGGGGTCTTCCCTCTCTAAAACCTTGATGTTTTCAAGGATTTGTTCTTTTGGGAGAGTTTCACCACCCGAAAAGGCAAACAGGGCAAAGATTCCAATGGCAATGACAAGTGCTACACAGCCCACGATCACCGCAATTCGTGTGGTTTTGATCGAGGTATTGATTCTTGTATCCATAAATTTCTTTTCTTTTTTATAATAGTTCTATACTATTATATGAAAAATAACCTTTTTTATAATAAAACAATAACTTACCCTGCAAAAAAGCAGGGTAAGTAAATAATTAGAACTTAGTAGGTTTGCTCGTCAGGTACTTCTTAACCATAAGAGCAACCTTGAATGTAACCGCGTGGTCAAACTCGCGCAAATCAAGTCCTGTCAACTTTCTGATTTTTTCAAGACGGTAAACCAGTGTGTTTCTGTGTACAAAGAGTTTTCTCGATGTCTCGGACACGTTGAGGTTGTTTTCAAAGAATGCCTGAACGGTCATCAAGGTCTCCCTGTCAAGACTCTCAAGCGAGCCCTTCTTGAACACCTCGCCGAGGAATATCTCGCAAAGAGTGGTGGGAAGTTGATAAATCAAACGGCCAATACCCAAATTTTCGTAGGACATAACCGGCTTTTCAATATCAAAGACCTTTCCGACTTCAAGAGCGATTCTCGCCTCTTTATACGCACGAGCGAGATCCTTAAGTTTCTCTACCACCGAGGATATACCGATAAGAAGTTTTGCGGCATATTCGCTGTGAGCGGTCTTGAGTATAACCTGGGCCTCTTCCTCAAGTGCATCAGGAGAAATCCCGTCCGCTACTTCCTTGACAATAACTATATCCTGCTCGCTTATATTGATTATGTAGTCCTTGTTGTCCTCGCCCATAATCTTTTGAATAATCTCATAGGGAGGAAGTTCGGTAACACCCTGGAACTTTATAACTATAACAGCGCGGGATTCGTCATTGTTAAAGTGCAGTTCATTGGATTTAACGTAAATATCGTTGGGGAGAATGTTGTCAAGAATGATATTCTTGATGAAAGAGCCTTTGTCGTATTTCTCGTCATACAAGCCCTTGATATTTCCGAGGGTAACCGCCAGCATCTGTGCAGTTTTGTCCGCTTCTCTATCTACCCCTTCTACAAAGACAATAGGGTCGGTCTTGTCACCATCGGCAACAAAACGATAGGTGAAGCCACCCTCTGCGATACTGCCACCCGAATAGGAGAGTTCCTCTCGGATTCTCTGCTTGGACTCGCCAATGCGGCCAAGTTCGCTACAAGCGACAACGATTCCGTTTTCGTCTATGACACCCAGCGTATGTCCTACAATATCCTTCATCTGATGAATGAGGGTCTGGAATAAACGGTTTGACATATCTATGTTTCCTTTCAGTTCTCTCATACCCGAAGCGCACTGTCACTGCCGAGGCGGGTGGGGGGAGTTGCCCCTGCTCTGCTGACACAAGTCCGCAGAGAACAAAAATCCTACCACGACAACGCAGTAAGGTCAATTTGTCTATACTGTACTATATTCTACTTTATTTTTGGACAAATTTCAATAGTTTTTTGAAAAAAAGTTTGCGAAATATACAAAAAAGTTGTGATTTTTTTGTTAACATTTACGTTGTCAAGGTATTTAGAGTTCATTTGTTTGCGTTTTGCCAAAAACCGTTTCAGTATTGTCAGCGTCCCTTCGCACAATCTGTCACCAAAAAAGGTAATAGAAAATTGAAAATAAAAAATGTAACATTGAGAGTTATTTGGAGGATTTAAATATCCTTCGTATATAAATCCGATACCACAAACACTTCCTCGCTTTCGGTCGGTCACCAATGGCGAAAAAAGGGAGGATATAAAATCCTCCCCACAAATAAATTAGATTGTCAATTTCGAACTTTCATTTTCAATTGTCAACTACTCTTATTCATCGCCCTTGCCACCGAAAATCTTCTTGAAGAAGCCGCCTTCTTTACCTGCTCCCGACATGCTTTCCTCGCCAAAACTTGCCTCAAACTCTTTTAGCATCTTTTTCTGCTCGGGGGTAAGCGCTCTCGGTGTTTCCACCCTGACGGTTACACGGACGTCGCCTACACGCTTGGTGTTGTTGATATGAGGAACACCCTTACCGCGGATTACAAACTCGCTACCCGTCTGTGTTCCCTCGGGGATAGTGAGCCTTTCGGTCTTCCCCTGCAAGAGGGAAATCTCCACCTCGGTGCCGAGAGCCGCCTGTGCGAATGTAAGAGGGATCTCGGTTCTTAAATCAAAGCCGTCACGTACAAGAGTCTTGTGGCTCTTTACAAGCACCTGAATAATAAGATCGCCCGCAGGGCCACCGTTTCTACCCGCGCTACCCTGTCCACGCACACCAAAACTCTCACCATTGTCTATACCCATAGGCACGCTAACAACGAGTTTTTTAGTGAGTTTTACATACGCCTTACCGTTACAGTTCTTGCAAGGATTCTTTACTATCTTACCGGTACCGCGACATTTCGAACAGGTTCTCTGCGATTGAGTGTAGCCAAACAAAGTCTGTTGCTGAACCACGGTATATCCCTTTCCTCGACAGTCGGGACAGGTGTCGGGGCGAGAGCCTTTTTCAGCACCCGTGCCACCGCATTCGGGACACTGCTCGACTCTCTGGAAGGACACCTCTTTTTTGCATCCAAAGACAGCCTCCTCAAAGGTAAGGTTTACACGCAGGGATATGTTTTCACCCTTTTGCGGTGTGTTGCGCCTCTGTTGAGAAGTGCCTCCTCCACCAAAGAATGAAAAGATGTCCGAGAAGTCAAAGCCCCCGCCAAAGCCACCAAAACCACCCGAGGCAGGATCAAAGGCGGCGTGACCAAACTGATCATATTTGGCACGCTTTTCCTCGTCGGAAAGCACCTCGTAAGCCTCTCCCACTTCCTTGAACACTGCCTCGGCAGCGGCGTCACCGGGATTTAAGTCCGGGTGATATTTTTTAGCAAGAGTCCTGTATGCTCTCTTTATGTCGTCCTGGCTGGCAGATTTGTCAACCCCCAGGACTTCGTAATAATCTCGTTTATCTGCCATTGTCTAATCCTTTTCTGTGGGAAAACGCTACACGCCCCCACTCGTGTTGAATACCCGACACCACTCCCGTCTGACAACGCACACGGGAGTGGTGTAAATAAGACTTTACTTATTCGGTTTTATCCTCGTAGTCTGTGCCGTAGTAAACACCGTCATCACCCTGGGTTGCACCCTCGCCCTGTGCACCACTCTGTGCATAGAGTTTTTCTGCGATGGGATAGAACGCCTTTTGAAGTGCGTCGGTGTCCTCCTTGATAGCCTCGGTGCTTCCGTTTGCAATAGTTGCACGAAGTTTCTCGATTGCAGCAGTAACGGGGGCTTTATCGGCATCGGTTGCCTTGTCGCCAAGTTCGGTAAGCGTCTTTTCTATCTGGAATATGGTATTCTCGGCGTTATTCTTTGCCTCTACCGCTTCCTTCTGCTTCTTGTCTTCCTCGGCAAACTGCTCTGCCTCGCGAACCGCCTTATCTATATCTTCCTTGGACATATTAGTGCTGGAAGTAATAGTGATGTGCTGTTCCTTGCCTGTACCCTTATCCTTTGCGGTTACGTTTACTATTCCGTTTGCGTCAATGTCAAAGGTTACCTCAATCTGGGGCACGCCACGGGGTGCGGGAGCAATACCATCAAGAATAAATCTACCGAGGGTATTGTTGCCTGCCGCCATTTCTGTCTCTCCCTGAAGAACGTGAATTTCAACAGAGGTCTGACCGTCTGCTGCGGTGGAGTAAACCTGGCTCTTCTTGGTGGGGATAGTGGTGTTACGCTCGATAATTTTGTTGAACACGCCACCCATGGTTTCGATACCGAGAGAGAGGGGAGTTACGTCAAGAAGAAGAACGTCCTTTACGTCACCGCCAAGAACGCCACCCTGAATAGCCGCACCAATTGCTACGCACTCGTCGGGGTTAATGCCCTTGAAGGGCTCTTTGCCAATAAACTTCTTAACCGCTTCCTGTACTGCGGGAATTCTGGTAGAACCACCGACCAGGAGCACCTTGGAGATGTCAGAAACCTTAATACCTGCATCAGAAAGCACCTTCTTTGTCGGGCCCATTGAAGCCTCTACGAGGTGGTGGGTAAGTTCGTCAAATTTAGCACGGGTGAGGGTTGCCTCAAAGTGCTTGGGTCCGGTAGCGTCTGCAGTGATGAAGGGCAGAGAAATCTCGGTGGACATAACGCCGGAGAGTTCTATCTTTGCCTTTTCTGCCGCATCGCGGAGTCTTTGAAGAGCCATTTTATCCTTACGAAGGTCAATTCCGCCGTTCTCTTTTGCGAAGGTGTCTGCCATCCAGTTTACTATTGCGGCGTCAAAATCGTCACCGCCAAGCCTGTTGTTTCCGGCAGTAGCAAGAACTTCAAACACGCCGTCGCAAATGTCAAGAAGAGATACGTCGAAAGTACCGCCACCAAGGTCGAATACCATAATCTTCTGTGCATCTTCCTTATCCATACCGTAAGCAAGAGCAGCGGCAGTAGGCTCGTTGATAATTCTCTTTACCTCAAGGCCTGCAATTTTACCTGCGTCCTTGGTTGCCTGACGCTGTGCGTCGGTGAAGTATGCGGGGACGGTAATAACCGCCTCGGTAATGGTTGTGCCGAGGTAAGCCTCTGCGTCCGCCTTCATCTTTTGAAGAATCATAGCCGAGATTTCCTGGGGGGTATAGGTCTTGCCGTCGATAGTAACCTTTTTATCCGAGCCCATATCTCTCTTAATAGACATAATGGTTTTGTCAGGGTTAGTAACAGCCTGACGCTTTGCAACCTGGCCGACAAGTCTTTCGCCGGTCTTGGTAAATGCTACAACAGAAGGAGTAGTTCTCGCTCCTTCGGGGTTTGTGATAACTACGCTCTCGCCACCCTCAAAAACAGCAACGCAGGAGTTTGTAGTTCCAAGGTCAATTCCAATAATCTTTCCCATTTTATTATCCTCCGTGGGTATTATAATCATTTATTTGACACGGTAACGGGTGTCAGCCGTAAAAATATTAAAATGTAAACACTTATTAACGATTAGTTTACAGTCTTAACCATAGCAAATCTGATAATTCTGTTTCCCTTACGATATCCTTTTTGGAACACTTCTGTAATTTCGTTTTCTCTTCCCGAGTCGTCCTCTTCATGCATAATAGCATTGTGGATATTTGGGTCGAAAGTGTCGCCAACCGCACCGAAGACCTCTATACCGAGTTTGTCAAGCACGGTCTTTACCGAGGAGTAAACCATTCGAAGTCCTTCTTTTATCTTTTCGCCGTCCTCGAATGCAGCCGCCCTCTCAAGGTTGTCGATTATGGGAAGAAGTTCTGCAACCGTGTCGCCCATTGCCGAGCCGTAGGTAGCCTCTTTTTCCTCTCTTGAGCGACGTCTGAAGTTGTCATACTCTGCCGCCATTCTAAGATATTTTTCGCCCTGCTCCTTATTCGATGCAAGGAGTGTATCCCTCTCTTTGATGAGTTCTTCCACCTTTGCTTTAAGCGAGTCTATTTCGTCCTGCTTTTTGCTCTTTTTCTTGGGAGATGAGGTTTCGGGAGTCTCTTCCGCCTCTGCCACCTCGGGATTCTTAATTTCTTCCATTATAAATATATCCTTTCTTATATGTCGTCATCAAAGCCCGATAGCAAATGCGGTCCTGTTTCTGTGTACATACTGTCTATACTTGATGCAAGACTGTTTATCATTCCTATAACCTTGGAATAATTCATTCTCTTCGGCCCTATTACTCCAACGGCAACCCTACTGTTACCCACTCGCACGTTTTTGAATATCAAGGTCGTACCCTGCATAACATCCGAGTCGCTCTCTGTTCCTATATAGACGTGAATACCATCGTCCTCGGTCGCGTGGCTCGAAATAACGTCCATAAGTTTTTCCTTCTCCTCGAGAACACCGAGAAGCCCGCGGAATCTCGCCATATCCGAATATTCGGGATATTGTAGAAGTTTTGTGATACCCTCAAGACGAAGGTCGCTTGAGTCAAGTTCGTTCATCGCCTCGCAGATAACCTTTAATGACGGGTGGACTATGCCGCCCTTTCCGCCCATAAGCGCCTCAATACGCATTTGCAGGGGCATATTTATTTCGCTTCCCGTGAGGTTTACAAGATAGAGGTTTAACGCCTCGGTGAAGCGGCGCACCGTGTCCTCGTCAATAGTTATATCCACGTGGACGGTCTTTGTTTTTACTATATCCCCCTCAAAGGTAAGCACCAAAAGGAACTCCCTCGGTCCAAGATAAACGCCTGCAAACCTACTAACCCTCGCACTTGATGCCCCCGACTTAAAGGCTATACCTGTGTAGTCCGAGCAGGTGGAGGCAATTCTCGATGCCTCGGCAAGAATTTCATCCATCTCGGTGAGCTTACAACGAAGTTGCTCACGGATAGAGTCAATCTCGCTCCTCGTGTCACTGTATTGTCTAATAAGAGCATCAACGTAGAGCCTGTATCCCATCTCAGAGGGAATTCGACCTGCCGAGGTGTGTGGCTGAATAAGATAACCCATCTGTTCGAGTTCTGCCATCTCGTTACGGATAGTAGCAGGCGAACAGGTAAGTTCGGTCATCTCGGAGAGATATCTTGAGCCGACAGGGTCGCCATTTTCAATATGAGCATCTACAATAGCCTTGAGTATTTGCAATTTTCTCGGTGTCAAACGTTCTTCTCTCATTTTACCTCGCTTTCCCCCACCCCATAGCAAAACAGGACAGGTACTCTCTTTCAAATATCCACAGATCGAAACAGTCCACTCTTTAAGTTTTAGCACTCAATTCGGGTGAGTGCTAACCTTTGCACTAATAATATATATGATTTTCCCCACCGTGTCAAGAGTTTTTACTAAAAATTGTGTGAACATTTTGTTAACATTTAACCCTTTTGCAAGTCGAGTGCTAAAAAATTCGCCCCTTCGACAAAACTTACCAAATTAAAGAAATAATCTCACAAAGAAAAATCACGCTCTATTAGGCTTTCATTTTCATTCTGCTTTTTGAATTTTGCATTATTATGTTTAATCTCTAAAGATAATTCCATTTGCAAAAAACAAAAAGCGTGATGCTCGGTCGAGCATCACGCTTAAGTGCCTCTATATAGAAAGCGTCAAGCGCTTTCCTTCATATTTATTATTAGATAACAACTCTATACTGTTTTAGTATCAGATAACTACCACACTACGGTTTTACTGTTATATAACTATACTATAAAATTCTACTATTATACAGTTATGCTATACAGATACTATTATATATTAGAATTATCTATAAGTAAATATTTTTCCCTTTTAATTAGGGACAATTACTTGGCGTAGTCCACCGTTCTTGACTCACGGATTACGCTAATCTTGATTTGTCCGGGATAGTCGAGTTCGCCCTCAATCTTCTTGGCGATTTCGCGAGCGAGCAGACGCATTCTGTCGTCGTCAACAACCTCGGGCTTAACCATAATTCTGACCTCTCTACCCGCCTGGATAGCAAAGGTCTTTTCTACGCCCTCAAAATCTCCTGCCACCTCTTCAAGTTTTTGCAGACGCTTGATGTAATTCTCCACGTCCTCTCTTCTTGCGCCGGGACGAGCCGCAGAAATAGCGTCCGCTGCCTGAATGATAAAGTCAAGGGCTGTAACCGACTCTACGTCGTTGTGGTGCGCCTCAAGCGCGTGAATAATATCCTTGTTCTCCTTGTACTTGGTGAGTATTTCTACGCCAAGTTGAACGTGCGAGCCCTCAACCTCGGCAGTGATAGCCTTACCAATATCGTGCAGAAGACCTGCCCTCTTTGCCATAGTGACGTCCACGCCTAACTCGTCGGCAATTACACCAGCGAGCATCGAAACCTCAATAGAGTGACGAAGAGCATTCTGACCGTAGGAGGTACGGTACTTCATTCTACCAAGAAGTTTGATAATTTCGGGATGCAGACCGTGAACACCTGTTTCAAACACAGCCTTTTCGCCTGCGTGCTTGATAGCGTTTTCGACCTCTCTACCCGCTTTCTCGACCATTTCCTCGATACGAGCAGGGTGAATACGACCGTCGCTAACAAGTTTTTCAAGAGCGATACGTGCCTTTTCACGGCGAACCGGATCAAATCCGGAGATGGTGATAACGTCGGGCGTATCGTCTATGATAAGATCAACGCCGGTAAGTTGCTCGATAGTACGGATATTTCTACCCTCTCTACCGATGATTCTGCCCTTCATCTCGTCGCCGGGAATTTGAACGGTAGAAATAGAGATTTCGCTAACGTGGTCAGCGGCACAACGCTGAATAGCAAGAGAGAGAATATCCCTCGCCTTTACCTCTGCATCCTCTCTGAATCTCTCCTCATATTCTGCGAGTTTTACGGCAGTTTCGTGAGCAATTTCGCTCTCAAGTCTCGAAACGAGTTCGGCAACAGCCTCCTCGCTGGTCATACCTGCTATTTTTTCGAGCATTGCTATCTGCCCGTCAAGAGTTTTCTGTACCTCCTCACGCAGCCTATCTACTGCGGCGTGCTTGTCCTGGAGCAACTGTTCTCTCTTTTCCAAAGCCTCGAGTTTTGCATCGAGCGTTTCTTCCTTTTGGGTGAGTCTTCTCTCCTGACGAGAGACCTCTTTGCGACGCTCTTTGATTTCCTGATCTGCGTCACGTCTGAGCTGGAAGATCTCATCCTTTGCTGCAATAATTGATTCTTTCTTGGCACTTTCGGCATTCTTTATTGCCTCTTCGAGAATGCGACGAGCCTGCTCGGTAGCAGAGCCAATCTTCTTCTCGGAATTTACCTTGTGAACCATAATTCCCACAACAGCACCGACTACAAGTGCGGCACCGATGAGAACCAATGCAAGCCAAAGATCCATTTACACCTCCTTCTGATTACTTTTGTAATCTATATAAAACACAAATTTATGCATAAAAAGTATCAATAACCCAAGTTTAATTATATCACTAATTATACAATCATATTATAACTTATTAGATTAGTAAAGTCAAGTCTTTTTTCTTGCCGTTTTGTCGCAAATAAATTTCATTATAAGCAAGACGGTTTTGAAAAGCTCCTTGCAATATTATCTCTATGTTGCGAGCAGTTAAAAGCTCGGTTAAAATAACAACTTATAGTTTATATATGTAAACTCTTATTTACATATCTGCAGATTTTTATAGTAAATCTATGTTTTATTAAGCATAAGAAAATTAAATACTTGTCTTTTTTCTTATAACAGTTTGGTTAACAGGTGAAGTTTTTAGCAAAAAAACAGGCACATCCCCCGACTTATTAACTTTTTATTAGGCTCTATCAAATAAAAAACGATTGTTTTGAGAGTTTTTGCACAAGAAATGCGTTCTTCTCCCGATGGTTGGATTTCAACTCCGTCACTACGGGCGCCGCAAGGTGTCCCCCTGAGTCCTTCGAACTATTGAGAGAAGCGAAAAAGCACGAGGCGAAGACGAGTGGGATCTCGTCGGCAGCTTAACCGTAGTGTCCCCCGACGGTGTCATCCTGAGTCCTTCAAACTTTTGAGCGAAACAAAAAATCACGAGGCGAATACGAGTGGAATGTCGTCGCGGCGTGTCAAAAAACAACTAACCCATTACTACTACATAGCCAAAATAAAAAAAGAGTCGATGGGGCAACCCATAAGGGCACCAAGTGTCGCAAGGACGAGATCGACTCCGTAATAATATTATATTCTGTTTTGTCTGTTATGTCAATATTTTTTAGAAAAAATTAGTTTATACTCTTTGGCACGCCGGTACGAATGTCACCGATATGCTCATCAATAGAGTAGGATATAGGATAAAGCCTGCCACCGCGGTAACCCATAATAGAAAAGGATGCGTTGGTAGGAAAATCTACCTTCTCTACCCAAAGAGGGGGCTCAAAGCCAGAAATTCTCGCCCAAGCGCCACGAATTACCGCCGCATGGGTTGTTACAAGAATAGCGCCGCCTATATGCTTTTTAGCAAGACTTAAAATAGCACCCTCAAGCCTCGCAGCACCATCAACAACCGACTCGCCTGCGGGGGGAGTAAACGTGCCAAATCCGCCTCGCCAATCATTCCAGAACATATCGCCGTAATCCTTGACAAGGTCGCTGACTGCGCGGTTTTCCCAGTCGCCAAAATAGAGTTCACGAAGCGCCTCGTCGGTGGATATTCCCAAACCGTGGTACCGAGAATGAGGCAATGCAGTTTCGTAAGCCCTTAAAAGGTCAGAGGAATAAATAGCATCAATTTTAACATCTTTAAGATATTGTGCCGTCAAAAGAGCCTGTTCCTTTCCCTTTTCAGTAAGAGGGAGATTGGTATGCCCCAAGACGACCTTATTAAGATTTCCAACACTCTCGCCGTGTCTGACAACATAAATCAAGCACTCGAACTCTACTCTGAGGCACTTGTTTTCAATATATAAGTTATTCATTGAATTTTTGTCTACTCCTCGATAAATTAAAAAACGGTAAACCTAATAGAATATATAAACACTATTATTGACTATTTATACAATGTTGAAGAACAATTAAATAAAACCGAAAAAGCAAATTTAACCCCTCAACGCTTGCATAACCTTTTGCTTACTATCATTAGTTAACTCTATTGTTATATACTTGGAACTGTTGATTACCACGTTACAAAACATAAAATACATATATATTATAGCATTATATTAGCAAAAAATCAAGAACGAAACCAAATGAAATATTAATATAGAATAGACGAAATTGAACCAAGTCACATTCATGAATAAAACGTAGTTAGAAGAGGCCAAAATAAATTTAATTATCTTATCAAGGATAAAATAGAGCATAAGTATGCATAATACAACGTCGTGTGATTTATCGTATAATTTACGAACTTGCCTAATTTTATCCCAGAATAAAAGACAAAAAATACAACTATATAAGGGAAATATCTATGTAAAACCATTTTATTCGTATCATTTACGATACAAATATCCAAAAATGCATAAAAAAATGAATAAATAACATAAGAGAGAAAACATCCTTCCATATTTTACCATTTTTATGTATAATACGACAAAATCACGCAAATAATGTAAAATTCGAGCCAAAATGATAATTTATCTATATACCTTAACAACAATATATAATTTATTAAGAGTTATAAAAACAGTGGGATAAGCCACTTATTTATCAAAAATTAAGTAAAAATGTCTTTTCTAAGTTAATTTACCGTTATAACAGGAAAATACGATATAAATTATATCTATTAAGCCACTTTAGATTATCTTTACACGGTAAAAAATTGATACTATTTACACTATCCATTCCGGCATCGCTCTGAACAAAAAATCATGAATTTTTAGTTTTTTCATAGTTTTAGCTTAAAAACATATATCTTTTACAAGATTGAGCATCAATTAATTTGGATTTTAGCATTTTATCTATGATATTTGTAATATTGTAATGTTTCACGTGAAACATTATACTAAAATAACCTTATTTGTATTATATTATATTTTTTATT
>JAZUPL010000075.1:0-11838 GCA_045605175.1 Eubacteriales bacterium
CGATAGCCGTACAAAAGTACGGCGAGCGAGGAAACGGCGATAGAATAATAACACCATAAAATGAAGGAAACCGGTGGTTTTCAACCTTAATTTTCTTCAAACTTGTAAAAAACACAACCGAGGTGCTGCGTAATACAACACCTCGGTGTTTTTATTCGGTTATGCCTAAATGAAGCAGCCCCGGTCTTGTTAATTATTAGCATTTATTACTGTCCTTACTCAAACAACTTCTCCATAGGAACTTCGAGAATGCGTGCTATTACAAATATTTCCCTGTCGGTAGCCATACGAAGTTGTCCCTCAAGTTTCGAGTAACTGGTAGGATTTATGTCACAGCCCTCTGCCTGCATTCTGGCTATGAAATCCTTTTGCTTAATACCCCGAGATTTGCGCAAATATTCCACGTTTCGACCTATCATATTGCTCTGTCCGTAGGATTTTTTTCTTATCTTCATATTTGCCCCCTGTGTTTTCTTTCTTATTTAGAATTATACACCACATTTTTATATATAAAATTCTATTATAGAATTATATTTCATTAAAAAGAGGGTAAGACACATTTTATTTGCTTAATTTTGCATTTTTTGACAAATGTAATCTTTTGTTTACATATTATGACATTAAAAGAAGATGTTGACATCTCAACAAGTTTGTGCTATAATTACTGTGTACGGACTGTTTTCGTACGCAAATATGTTTACTACACAAGATAAAAGCACAAGGAGGTACAAAGTTTAGAAATCATTCGCACACACGCATAAAAATATAAAAGGAGTTTATAATGAATAAATATATAATTTATACCGACTCCGCCTGCGATATCAAGCCCGAATTGCTCGCAGAGTGGGGTGTTAAGAGCCTTCCCCTTACATTTAGATTTAACACTGACGACAAAGAATACAACAATGACGAAATGCCCATTGGCGAATTTTATGACAGAATGAGAAAGGGTGCTATTGCCAAGACCGCGGCAGTAAATTCCGAGGCCTTTCGCCTCGCCTTCCTCAAAGAGGTTGAAAGCGGCAACGACATTCTCTATCTTGGATTTTCCTCCGGACTTTCTACCACCTTCAACTCGGCAAGAATTGCCGCACAACAGATAAACAATGAGGGCGAAAAGAGGGTTACGGTTATTGATACGCTCTC
The DNA here is from genome assembly GCA_045605175.1 of Eubacteriales bacterium. Taxonomy (GTDB): domain Bacteria; phylum Bacillota; class Clostridia; order Oscillospirales; family CAG-272; genus UBA1740. The sequence continues at coordinate 1,147 of JAZUPL010000075.1, forward strand.
TGCCTCAGCGGGCTTTGGCCTTCTTGTATATCTGGCAAAAGAGAAAAAGAACCAAGGTGCGTCGCTTGACGAGGTTGCAGAGTATATCACCTCGCTTGTACCCCATATGTGCCATTGGTTTACCGTAGATGACCTCGAATATCTCAAACGTGGTGGCCGTGTCAGCGGTGTTACCGCCTTCGTTGGTAACCTACTTGGAATAAAACCAGTACTTCATATGGATAACGAGGGACATCTTATAAAAAGGGATACCGTAAGGGGAAGAAAGAAAGCGGTTATAGCCCTTGCTGATATGTATGACAAACTAGCAATGACTCCCGACGAGGGAACGGTCTTCATTTCCCACGCAGATTGCATAGGGGACGCTGATACGCTTGCATCTATAATTAAGGAAAGACACGGCGTCGAGGTTAAACTTATCACCGACGTTGGTACGGTAATCGGTGCGCACTCTGGTCCCGGCACACTCGCACTATTCTTCATTGGTAAAGAAAGATAATACGACCTTTAATTGTGGCGAGAGCCGAGAAAGGAATCCTAATATGGCTGAAAAGAAACAGGCAAAAAAGAGCCTATCAAAAAAACAAACCGCCCCGACAAAAAGGGGTATAAGATATTTGGGCGGACAACTTCTTGTGAAAATGGCACAAGGAGGTGCTGCCGCGCTTCGCAACAACGCCGACGAGGTAAATAAACTCAACGTGTTCCCTGTCCCAGATGGCGACACCGGCGACAATATGATGATGACTATTGAGAGCGGTGTCGAAACCATAAGCAGTCTTGATACCGACAACCTTGCCGAGGTAATGCACGTTCTTTCACACGGAATGCTCCTCGGCGCAAGAGGAAACTCCGGCGTTATACTCTCCCAATTCTTTGCAGGAATTGCAAAGGGCTTTGAGGGGGTTGAACAGGCAAGCCCCAAGGAACTTGGAAAAGCGCTCGAACAGGGTGTTGAACAGGCTTACACTTCGGTTATGACACCTACCGAGGGTACAATTCTCACGGTTGCTCGTGAGTCTGTGGAATACGCAGTTAAAAACCTGCACCCACAAAGTACTATCAAGACATTCTTCCAGGACCTCGTAAACGAGATGCACGCATCTCTTGACCGTACACCCGAGATTCTCTCGGTGCTTAAAGAGGCAAATGTGGTTGATAGCGGCGGAGCAGGACTTCTTTACATCTTCGACGGATTTAACAGTGTCCTGAATGGGAAAACGATTCCCACCGCGGAGGATAGCGCAAGTAAAAAAACCTCTGCCCCCATTATACCCACCGGCGTTTTTGGCCCTGACAGCGAGATGACCTATGGCTATTGCACCGAACTGCTTATACAGTTACAGAACAAGAAGGTAGATATAGAAGGCTTTGATATTGAGCCTTTGAAGAAGTACCTCGGTGAGATTGGTGACTCTATTGTTGCCTTTAAGACCGAGAGTATAGTGAAAATACACGTCCACACACTAACTCCCGAAAAGGTTCTGGCAAAGTGCCGTGAATTTGGCGAGTTTTTGACCGTCAAAATAGAAAATATGTCGCTCCAACACACCGAAAACGAGATGGCAAAGGAAGAAGCGGCGAAACCCGAAACTCCCGCTATCACTGTTGCACAAGACAAAGAATGCTCCGAGAAAAAGAGATACGGCGTGGTTGCAGTATGTAACGGTCAGGGACTTATTGAGGTATTTACTCAACTTGGTGCAGACATTATAGTTGAGGGGGGACAAACACACAACCCCTCTACCAACGATTTCCTCGATGCGTTTGCACGTATCAATGCGGAAAATATACTCGTATTCCCCAACAACAGTAACATATTTATGGCAGCAACACAAGCGGCAGAAATGTACACCGACGCTCGCGTCCTTGTTGTTCCCAGCAAATATATGGGCACGGGATACGTAGCACTTTCCTACATTGACCAGGAGTGCGAGGACGCCGACGGAATGGTGGAAAGCCTTACAGAAATTATGACAAACGTCAAGACCGGATACATCTCACCCTCAATAAGAGATGCAGATATTGGCGGAGTGCATATCGAAACAGGTGACACCATCGGCATTATCAACAAAGAGATTGTGGTTTCGGATAAGGAAAAGAGAAACGCCGCACTCAGGACGGTTGATGCTATGCTTGACGAGGACCGTTTTATGCTCACTATTCTCGCAGGAGCAGAATCCACCGAAGAAGAGAGAAAATCCCTTGGTAAAGAGATAAGCGAAAAGCACCCCGATATAGAGATATACATTATCGATGGCGGACAGGAAATTTACCCCTACATTTTCGTCGCAGAGTAAGGAGAGGACATGATTACAACCGTACTGTTCGACCTCGACGGCACGCTGTTGCCTATGGATATGGACGTCTTTATCTCAAGTTATTTCGGCAAACTTGCAAGACACCTCGGCGGTTACGGAATAGACACCGACCTGCTTATAAAGGCTGTTTGGGCAGGTACGGCACAGATGATAAAAAATGACGGCACCGACTCAAACGAGCATAAATTCTGGGCTTGTGTAAATGAGATTTTCGGCTATGACGTGGAGAAAGAACACGGTGAAAAATTCGAGGAATTCTACAACCTACACTTTGACGAAATAGCAAAGGATTGCGGATTTAACCCCAAAAGCGTAGAAATTATCCGTCGCCTTAAAGAAAAAGGTATAAAAACAATTCTCGCCACCAACCCTGTATTTCCTAAAATTGCTACCGAGAAACGCATTCGCTGGGCAGGGCTCGATAAAGATGACTTTCTCCTCTTTACCACCTACGAAAACTCAAGGTACTCCAAGCCTAACCCGAATTATTACCAAGATATACTTGACGAGTGCGGACTCGTCCCCGAGGAATGCCTGATGGTAGGCAACGATACCACCGACGATATGATAGCCGAAACCCTCGGTATTAAGGTCTTTCTCCTGACCGATTGCCTGTATAACAAAAAGGGCAAAGATATATCGATATACCCCCGTGGTGGCTTTGATGACCTGTGGAATTACATTGATTCACTCACAAAATAAGACCTACAAAAACCGCCCTAAACAGGGCGGTTTTTTTACCAACCGACAAAGAGTGTCCCAAAAATTTACAAATCTTACTTGATTTGACTATATTTAAATGATATAATAAATTACCTTTAATATTTATTTGTTTAATTATAAATCTTTATACGCGAGGTCACCTATGAATAATCCTAAAGAAAATCTCATTGTGATCATCCCCGCCTACGAGCCACCCAAAGAGTTTATAAATTACGCAAAAGAGGTCGCCTCATTTGCTAAGGCTCTGGTGGTTATTAACGACGGTAGTAGTGAAGAGTACAACCCTATATTCGAAGAAATATCAAAAAACGATAACGTAACCTATCTGACCTATGTGGGTAACCACGGTAAGGGCTATGCCCTCAAGACCGCCTTTGGCTATTGCCTCGAACACTTTTCGGCAAGCGATATATTGGTAACTGCTGATTGCGACGGTCAACACCGTACCCACGATATAAAGAATGTGTACCGTGATGCTTCGACACACAAGAACGCCCTGATGCTCGGCTCGCGCGACTTCACCAAGCCAAACGTGCCAAAAAGAAGTCTGTCGGGCAACCTTATGATGCGACGTATTTTTCGCTGGCTTTACGGTATAAGGGTGTACGACACGCAAACAGGCCTCCGAGGCTTTACCGTTGGAATGTCCGAGGGCTTTCTCTCAATTAAGGGTAACCGCTTCGAGTTTGAAATGGAGATGCTCATATATGCCCAAAGGCACAACATAGAAATTCTCGAAACACCAATAGACACGGTATATGCCGAAAACCCCGCCGAGCACGTATCCCATTTCAAGACCTTTACCGACTCGGCTCGCATTGTAGGAGTTGCGGCGAAAAATCTCGGACTCTACTTTCTGTCCAGTGGTATTTCTGCGATAGTTGATGTGTTAATATTCTTCCTACTTACGCAGTTTGTCCTCGGCGAGTTGAGTGCCGTAAACACACTAATAGCCACGGTTGTGGCACGTATATCCTCGTCAATCCTTAACTTTATCCTAAACTTTAAGGTGGTATTCCACGGCGAATCTCGGTGGTCTATCATTAAATACTATATCCTATGGTTCTTCCAACTTGGTGCGGACTATGGACTTACCTTTCTCTTTGGCAACATTATCATCCGAAACGAGAGTTGGCTCTGGGTGGTCAAGGCTTGTGTGAGCCTGTTTTTGGCACTTATCAGTTTCCAGATACAGAAAAACTGGGTGTTCAAAAAGCCAAGCCCACGCAAATTCTGGGGACCTTTGGCAAGATTTCTCAAGTTCTTTGCCTGCTCGTTTTCAAAACAGTACAGATGCAACGTCCTCCCCTATGACGAGCCTGTTTTATACATAGCAAGGCACTTGAATATGCACGGCCCTTACGCAACTCTCAAATGGTTGCCCTTTGACGTGCATCCGATGATTTTCTCGCCCTTCCACACGCAGAGCGAGTGCTACAAGCAATACCGTGACTACACCTTTACCGTCAGGGCAGGTAAGGAAAAACCCAAGTTCCATCTTGGCGCTTTTCTTGCGAGTCTGTTTGTACCCCTGCCTGTAAAATCGCTTCGATCGATACCTGTTTACCGTGGCGGAATCGACTCGATGAAAACCTTCCGCAGGGCTATGGAGTGCTTCCTCAAAAACGAGAGCGTAATAGTCTATCCCGACATAGCCTACACCTCGGATTCAACCGAATCAAGCGGTATATACGACGGCTTCCTCTATCTTGGCGAGGTCTATAAGCGCAAAACAGGCAAGAGCCTAAGAATTGTGCCTATCTACATAGACGACGAGGGCAAAACTCTTGAGGAAATGGGATTTGTCACCGTGGATAATTTTAAGCAGGATAAGGACAACGCACGCGCCCTTATCGAAGCGGCGATAAACGGTACGAGAATCTCTCTCCCGCCAATAGACAGGGCGATAGAATAAAAACACCATAAAATGAAGAAAACCGGTGGTTTTCAACCTTAATTTTCTTAAAACTTGTAAAAAACACAACCGAGGTGCTGCGTTATACAACACCTCGGTGTTTTTATTCGGTTATGCCTAAATGAAGCAGCCCCTTTTCCTTCCCCCTCTCTTCACTTTACACTCTTCTCATCTCTTCAATTGCCATTTTCAATTTTCCATTTTCCACTTTCAATTTTCCACTTTACATTTTAAAAACCTTCTCCCTCGCCACAGGGCGAGGGAGAAAAATCAATCAATACTTTCTATATAATTTGTTGTTACCTATGCGGCTTCCCACGGCACACATAGGGGTGTTCACTTGGCGGGGTTGCACCCTCACCATTCAAAGTGACTGTTTAGACTTACTCGTCTATCGGATTATCTGCTACCTTGATGCAAGCCAACTTATAGGCCTTTGCAACAGTTGCATATACATAGAGCGCTTCTGCGGTCTTGCATTCCTCGCTGCCAATGTAGGTTTCAAGGCTGTACTCTCCACTACCATTGATTGTGCCTTCAGCGGCAATCTTAATGGTTGCGGTCATATCATAAACCTTAACATTGTCAAGAACAATATATGCATTTTGGGTAGCATCAACTTCCTTGGTTACGGTTACTTCGCCTTCAACACCCTGGTAGGTGAAGGTTATTTTACCAACAAAGGTATCTTTTGCTTCGAATACGAAGTCAGGGGTTGCGTCAATGTGAAGGAATGCGCTCTTGAAGAAGTCAAGTCCTGCAGGAGCATCAGAAGAAGCAGATTCGGTCATGCCTGCGGGTCTGTACTCTGCGTTAGCCTCTGCATTAAGGATAGCCTTAATTTCTGCGCTGCCTTCTGCATTTACAAGTTCTTCAATTGCGGTCTCGGAGTAGTTAAGAGCCGCCATAATGGTCTTCTTAAGCATTTTAGAATATCCGGAAGCCATAACTGCCTCTGCATACTCTATAACCGAAACCTCAATGTACTCGGTGTACTCTACACCTTCATAATCATAAGTTACCTCGAATTCAACCGCCTTATCAATCTCGGTTGCTGCTACGTCCTTGGTAAGAACTACGTACTCAACGCCTCTTGCGGTAACGGTTTCTGCTTCCTCGCCTCTGTAAATGTTAGCGGGAACAAAGAGGTTAATTGCATAGTCGGTGTAAAGCGAGAGGTTATACATAGCACCGGGAAGAGTTATGTCGGTCGGCTCTTGTACAGTTGTCAAGCTGTAGGAGTCATCAGCGCCTGCTACTGCGGATCCGAAAGAATCAACAATTTTACCGTCCTCCAGGTTAGCCCAGCCAAAGCCGTTAAGCATACCGTCCTTGATGTAGTTCTTGGGAACGAAGGAAACGCCGGGATATTCAACATAGGTAATTTCGGTGCCTGCAGGATAGTACACGGTATAGTAATCGCTCCACTCTGCATCAGCTGCCCAATAAACAGCATGACAGGACTCGGAGGGGTTCGCCACGTTGACCTTGGATATGGTTATTGTACCATTATCCTCTACGATAGAAGTGGAAGAAACTATCATAGCGGGAATACCGTATTCCTCGAAGTAAATAGGACCTTCGTCCTTACCTTCTATTATGTATTCACCAAGACCATTGGTTTCAATAACAGCCGCGGAGTCAACATAAATGGGATACTCGAAGTCTGCTCTGAAGGAGATTTCCTTGGTAGTACCGTTATCCTTGGAGATAACTTCGTTTGCCAAAACAATGTTACCATATCCAACACCGTCAACAACGATGATGCTGGGAAGCTTTTCGCCCTTGGTGGTGTTCTTGTTGTTTTCCCAATTGGTAAGAGACTCGCCCTCAACAGCGGTAGAGATAGCCTCGTTCTCGGTACCTGCAAATCTTCTTACAGCAAGATTCTTAAAGAGCGTGGTATCGGTTGTGCTGATAGTGCTTTCAGCATCCTTGCCGGTAAAGCCAAGACGGAGTTCAACAAAGTTAAGAGGACCTGTACTGTGTTTATTTTCAAATTTTTCGGTAAGGTCCATGTTGTTTTCTTTCGCAACATCTGCATTGTATGCCATACCATAGTTGTCGAATTTAAGCTCATCATTAACAAAGATGTACATCTTGTTGTTTGCTATATCACCGATAACGGTAACGTGAGCCCACTCATTGCTGGGGTCAAGGAAGTCCTTAAATCTGATGGTTTTACCGTCAAGACGAACCTTCGGCTTCGAGTCGGATGTCTCGTGTGCCAATACAGGAATAAGAACCAAATCAGCATACTCGCTCTCGGTAGCAACATCAAAGTCTATTACGTAGAAGTCATTCATCTCCAAATAGTATCTGTCTGTGTAGTAGATGCGAACTTCCTCAACGTTGCTGCCTATTTGAGTGTTCTTGACGGGAGTAACCTTAAGGTAAGAGTCGCCACCTGCATAGGGGGAGATCTTGGAATCGGAAGCAAAATAGTCTATGCTTCCATAGCAACCATTGAGAATAGAGATACTCTTATCACCATTGCTATTGATGAAGGAAGCATCAAAACCGCCATCCTCAGCGGTGTATGCGGGAGTATAAGGAACGTCTACTTCAATAATGCCGTCCTCAGATTCTTTCTTCTTTGCACCATCGGGAGTGGTGATAACTACGGGCAAACCGTTGGTCTTAATAGTCGCATCACAAGTAACAGCAATAGCAGCGTTGGTGTCGCGAAGCATCTCAACCTCAACGTCGGTAAGAGCGGTAGCAAGTCTGTTATTAAGCTGTGCTACGCTATAAACGGTCTCGCCGTCAACCTTTGCCACGGGAACGAGTTCGCGAAGAGAATAACGCTGAGCCTGTGCAAAATCGTCAAGTGTGGGCGCGCCAAGAGTGTAATCACCGAGGTCGGCAGAAGTAATCACATTACAGAAAACGTTATCGAACGCAAGGCTATCACCGTGGTTCAAGGTAGCCTGATAGAACTGCCATCTAATACTATGCAAAGCATAAACGGTCTCATCTGGATCACCATTTTGTTTAGCATTAACTACCGCGTTAGCAAAGGTGCTAACGTATTCACCGTTTACATAGTAGTAAAGAGAGTCGGAGTCAACGTCGCCAAGAACCGTAAGGTGGAACCACTCACCCTTGGGGAGTTTATCAACGATGGTTCTGTCCTGTTCAACCCAATAGTCGCTACCGGAGCTGGGGTCAGTGCTGCTTGCGGAGGCACGAACATTAAGGCTAAAATACAAGCCGGTGAAAGCGTTGTCCTCAAAGAACATATCTGTTTCGTAAACGAAAACGTCACCGTGGTCTAACTTAGGACCAAAGAGAGTGCTATCAGCCTTATCATAGAAGAAAATATTCAAATGGCTGTGAGAGTCCATATTGGTATTGTAAGAAACCTGTCTACCATCGCTCTCTATTCTGGCAAGATAGTAACCATTGTCATCGGTCACTCCCTGCTCGGTAACGACATAGGTCTGAATCGTGTTTCCATAGGTCGCACGCTCGCCAAGGTCAGCGAAGTCACCAAACAGGTTACCTACTGCGGTAGATTCGGTAGATTTAGTAGCGGTAGGTATGTGAGCATCACCTAATGTCCTGAGAGGGACAAAGGTTTCGTCGGTTGAGGTTTCTGCACTTATTGCAAATGCAAGAGCACTGCACAAAAGCGCCAACACCAAAACCGCACAAAAGATTTTACGAAGGTTGTTCATAAAACATTCTCCTTTTTTTGTATTTTGAAATTTTGCGATTTCATACTCTAATTCTATCATTTTACCTTATGTAAATCAATTCTTTTTTTATACGAAATTACGCCCGTATTTTTGGCAAAATTGAACAAAAGATTCTATTCTTTTATAGGTTTTTCGGCGATCATAAAACACACTCTGCAAAGCACAAATCAGTTTCATAAAATTCGACATTATACATTTTGTTTTTTCGCTTTTTGTATTGACATTTACCTGACCACGTGATATAATAATGAGAAAATAAATCTTTAATTCGGTACAGTGATGCCGACAAGGTTTCAGATACTCGTGCCACCCGACTTTTTCGTTGGGGGCTATTGGTATGCTCTTTTGTCGGTTTGGGTTCTCTATTATACCGAGTGAAAGGAGTACGACAGTGAAAGTCCTGTTTAAGTCAGCAAGAATATATACCGACGGTAAGATGGTCGTCGGCGATATGTTATTTGATGGCAATACCCTTTCTTCCTATATGGGTGATATGGACGTCACCCTTTATCCCGTTTTTCATAATACTGCTATTCTTCCCGGTTTCTGTGATGTTCACGTACATTTCAGAGAGCCGGGTTTTTCTTATAAGGAGACAATGGAGAGCGGCACTTCCGCCTCTGCCCACGGTGGCTACACTGCGGTTTGCACTATGCCAAATCTCAATCCCTGCCCCGACTCCCTTCCCAACCTTGAAGAACAGTTAGCCGCCATAATGCGCGACGCTTCTATTGCCGTATTCCCCTACGGCTGTATCACCGTGGGGCAAAGGGGCGAGGAACTTGCGGATATGGAGGCCCTTGCGGACAGGGTTATCGCCTTTTCCGACGACGGTCGAGGCGTGCAGGACGAGGATATGATGCGCGCCGCTATGCAGAAGGCAAAGGGTCTCGGCAAAATGATAGTCGCTCACTGCGAGGACAACTCGCTCCTTCGCGGTGGATATATCCACGACGGCGAATATGCAAAGGCCCACGGTCACAGAGGTATATGCTCCGAGAGCGAGTGGGGACAGATAGCAAGGGACCTGAAACTTGCAGAACAAACAGGCTGTGCCTACCACGTCTGCCACATCTCCTCGGCCGAAAGCGTGGAGGTAATCAGGGAGGCAAAAAAGAGAGGGGTTAACGTCACCTGCGAAACAGCCCCCCACTATCTCACCCTCACAGATATGTGCCTCGAAGAGGACGGAAGATTCAAGATGAATCCCCCCTTGCGCTCCGAGCGCGACCGCCTCGCCCTTATCGAGGGTATCAAGGACGGCACTATTGATATAATAGCCACCGACCACGCACCCCACAGCCACGAGGAGAAATCTCGCGGACTTGAAAAGAGCCTTATGGGTGTTGTCGGGATAGAAACCGCTTTTCCTGTTTTATACACCGAACTCGTGGAAAAGGGCATAATAACTATGGAAAGGCTCTTGGAACTTCTATCGAAAAATCCCAGAGAGCGCTTCGGCATAGAGAGCGACGTAGGCTTCACCGTATTCGACCTTGGTGATGAGTACACCATAAACCCCGACGAGTTTCTGTCCAAGGGACGGGCAACACCCTACAAGGGCGCAACAGTCAGGGGCAGGTGCCTCGCTACCGTCTTTGGCGGCAAAGCGGTTTATATCGACTCTCGTTTATACAATTGTTAATTAGTAGGAGGAAATATATAAATGGCAAAGAGAAGAGATTTGAAAAGAATTATGATAATCGGCTCAGGTCCGATAGTCATAGGTCAGGCAGCAGAGTTTGACTACGCCGGTACACAGGCCTGTCTCGCTCTCAAAGAGGAGGGCTACGAGGTTATTCTCGTAAACTCCAACCCTGCAACAATTATGACCGACACCACCATAGCTGACAAGGTGTATATGGAGCCGCTTACACTCGAATATGTGGCAAAGATTATCCGCTATGAAAGACCTGATGCTATTGTCCCCGGTATCGGTGGACAGACCGGTCTTAATATGGCTATGCTCCTTGAGAAGAAAGGTATTCTCAAAGAAAACGGAGTTGAACTTCTCGGCACTTCCAGTCGTAGC
>JAZUPL010000076.1:0-3971 GCA_045605175.1 Eubacteriales bacterium
TGCTATACGTTCGATAGACGCACAGGCACTTTTCAATCTGACCCTCCCTGTATCGTTCTACATCAAAACGGACTTCCCCACAGGGTCTATGAGCGTGTATCACGTTTACTCAAACAACAACCCCGTACAGTTCTGTATCAAAAGACCTGACGGAACGGAATATTATTCGGGTGCTACCTTAAACTTTATTGAGATATGAACAGATTAGACTTCCTCTTTGAAGATGGCACAAGTGCAACCATAACTGACGAGCAGATAAAGGCGGGGTCACTCACTTTAGCCAATTCTATGATTGGTGACGAACTCTCCGCAGACGAGGCAGAGTTTACTGTCATTTCGGGTGACGAGGACGCTCTGTTCGATTCCGATTTAGAACAACTGTTAGATTCTGACGGAGAGGCATTACTGACCTCTGACAGTTTCGGAATACCCATAGACCTTAACTCTCTCCCTTACGGAACAAAGATTAGGTACTCCCACGGAACGGCTCTGACCGCTACAACGTGGCTTGTTAAAGAAGTCAAGCAGATAGGCAAGGGGATATGGACTATAACAGGACAATCCCCAATAGGAGTGCTTATCAATATGGAGCATAACGGGGGGATATATTCGGGCGATACCGATACTGTCTTATCCGTCATTCAGGAAATCCTCTCTGATTACACGGGTACTTACGTTGTCGAACCCGAAATAGAGAACGAACCTGTATCGGGGTGGCTGCCCGTTGCCTCGTGCCGAGATAACCTACAACAGTTATGTTTCGCACTTGGCATATCGGTACTGAAAACCCCGTTAGGGATATTGAGGTTTAAATATAACGCCCCTGACACCCCCTCAAGAGCAATAGGGGAAGATATTATCTATATGGGGGCAACGAAGAACTACCTCGCCCCTGTATCTTCCGTAACTGTCTACGAACACTCCTACTATCCCATTACAACGGCGGTAAGGAAAACAGTATTCGACAATGTAGGCGGTGTAGCGGCGGTAGATCAGAAGGTAATATTTGAGAACCCCATTATAGTTTCTACCTTACAGACCACAGGCACGTTGACATATTCAGAGGCGGGTGCGAACTACGCCATTGTATCGGGAACAGGCACATTAACGGGTGTTGAGTATTCCCACTCTTACAAGGTCTTAACCGAAGTTATAAACGATACCTCAAACATAGAGGGCAAGGAGATAGTCTACAAAGACGCTACGTTAGTCAATCCTCTAAATTCAACAAACTGTCTAAAGAGGATAGCAGCTTACTATTCGTTGGCATCCGAAAATCAAATAGATTTCGTGAATACAAGGGAGCGTTCCGGGGATTTGGTATCTTATCCCGACCCGTTCACTTCACAGACAGTAGCGGGAATGATAAAGGAAATGACCCTTACTGTATCGGGTATCGTCAAGGCAAGGGCAAAACTCACGGAAGGGTGGCTGCCCCGATACCTGGGAAATGACTTCTCAAGATACTTTATTGTCGATACCTCTAATCCCACGTTCTCCCTCTCTACAATGCCCGATTACGATGGCGGTGACATCCGTGTAGTCTTAATCGGCGGTGGACAAGGTGGACAAGGTGGACAAGGCGGTAGAAGTGGACAAGCCGGACAAGCCACATCCCAAGAACCATATTGCGGGGTAGGAGGTGCGGGCGGTATTGCCGGACTTGGCGGTACGGCGGGCAAGGTCTACATCACAGACATAGACACCCCATCTGCTACCTATGCAATCACGATAGGCACAGGAGGAACGGGAGGAACAGGCGGTGCGTCCGATGCAGACGGAGCAGACGGAGCATTAGGCGGTGACACCACGTTCGGTACTTATTCCTCTTCAAGCGGTACATCCCCCGATTACGGATATTCCAATCCGTTAGACCCCGACACCCTCTATGCACAGAACGGAGATGCCGGACTTTACAACGGCGGTTATGGTGACGGAGGAGATAGCGAGGGCAAGGGCGAAGATGTTTCGACCTATAAAGGCGGTTTGAGCGGTCACGGATGGATTATAGGTAATCCCTATTCCATAGCGGGATTCGGTGGCGGTGGCGGTGCTGCATACGGCAACAACGGAAATCCAGGAACAGACGGAACTGCACCCGGTCACGGATCAGAAAGCGTAAACGGCGGAAACGGAGGAAACGGCGCAGACGCTATCAACGCAACACAGAACATCCTTACTTACGGAAGTGGAGGACTTGGCGGTTGCGGTGGTGGTGGCGGCGGCGGTGGCGGTAACGCCTACTCAACATACTACATCCAACACCCCGGTTCAGCGGGAACAGGCGGTAAGGGCGGTAACGGCTCTAACGGAAATCAAGGTTGTGTAATAGTATTCTATTAAGGAGGCTACGATGTCATACACACTTTCTAAAACAGGCGCACAGATAGACAATATCCTCGACAGGGCAGACGCAGGAGGAGCGATAGACCAAAGTATAGCCCTCAAAGCACCCTTATCCTCACCCTCATTTACGGGAACGCCGACCGCACCCACTCCGGCAGAGGGTGACGATAGTACACAGGTCGCAACAACGGCTTTTGTCAAGAGCGCAGCGGCGGCGGCATCTTATGATTTACTCGTCACCGACACCGCACAGGGCGCAATCGCTACATTCCCCGATGGTGCAGACAATGTACCCGTTAAATCCTTAATTGCACAGATTACACCCGTACAGGATTTACACGGACAGAGTGCGCCGTATCCCGCAGGAGGAGGGAAGAACCAATATCATAATATATTAGACCCGACCGACCCAAGAGCGACTTTAGCGGGATTTGATGGTTCTGAAGCAGGTAGTTCATACTTAAACATAACTCCAAACATAAATCATGGTTCAACGCTTAATGATGGGGGCAAGGTGTGTCCGATTACGGCGGGAACGTGGACGGCAACAGTTATTTTCACAAGTGCAGATATTGACCCCTCTCCAACGATATATCATTATGGCCCAACAGGGAGCAGAACAAGCGCAACGTGGACAAAGACCACAAGCGGAAATACTAAAAAATATGTATGGACTTTTACTGCTTCCGCAGATATGTATTTTGCTTGTTATTTCTACAATTCAGACGGATTCACAGGTAGTTACAACCTTAAATTTCAACTCGAACAAGGCTCAACGGCAACAGACTTCTCACCCTATTCCAACGAATGTCCTATAAGCGGTTGGACGGGGGCGAAGATAAATGTTGATGGCGTAAACCTATATGATGATAGCGTCGCAAATTGGACAAGCGGTTACATTCCCGCAGGAAACGGAAGCCCTGCATCAAACGCATCATACAAATACAACCCGACTTATTATCCGATACCGAACGGAACTTTGACTTTTTCCTACAATAAACCCGATGCGTCAACGCTCACTTGCCGTATATCGTTCTATGACATAAACAAAACTTGGCTTGAAGATGCCGTGGTTCACGGCTCGGACGGAACAAGCGGAACAAGAACTTATACATTCACTACGCCGACCAATGCGAAATATTGGCGAATAACAACCATTCCCGCAGGAGGTACGAATTATCAGTTAGAGGTCGGCTCGGCTACCACATATCACGCCTACAACGGCTCAACCATCAATGTTGATTGGACAGACGAAGCGGGTACAGTACATGGCGGTACATTAACTTATATCGGCGGTGGAAAGTATAGTCTGCAAGCGACAAAGAAAAAGGACACCTTCACTTGGGCTGACGGAACAAGTGCAACAGTTGTTAGTGATTACACAAGAAAGAACTTCGCTTTAACTTCCCCCGCATCAACTCCAAACGGCATTACATCAAATATCGCTCCGTTTATGCAAGGGCAGACCTCAAACCCTGTTCCGCATACGGACTTTTCAACGTCAAGTGTTGCCCGTGTTTACCTTCCGACCACAACGGACAATGCAACGTCCATTGAATTGCTTTATACCTTCGCAACCCTCCCCGGCCCCACAATCCTCGCCGCAGAGAACGTAAAGACCCTAT
>JAZUPL010000077.1:0-8450 GCA_045605175.1 Eubacteriales bacterium
CCTCTATGGGCTTCACACCTCTTGACGGTGTTTTGATGGGTACAAGATGCGGTGCTATTGACCCCGCTATCGTCACCTACATTATGGAAAAAGAGGGAATGACTGCTGCCGAAGTTGATAACTATATGAACAAGAAGTGCGGGTTTGCAGGTATTAGTGGCGTAGGCTCCGACTCTCGTGATATCGAAAAGGCGAAGAATGAGGGCAACGAACGTGCAAAACTCGTATATGATATGCTATGTTACCAGATAAAGAAGTATATTGGTGCATATTCTGCTTCTATGGGTGGTCTTGATGCAATTGTATTTACTGCAGGAATAGGCGAACACGCACCCTATATCCGCGAGAATGCCCTAAAAGGTCTGGAATATCTCGGTGTAAAACTTGATATTGATAGAAACACCTTTGGTCACAGTAATACACCTGTAAAACTCTCGACTGATGATTCAAGAGTTGCTGTATATATGATACCCACCAACGAGGAACTAGTAATAGCAAAGGATACCGAACAAATAGTCAGTGCGATGTAATCACAATAAGAACTCTCGCTCCCGCGAGAGTTCTTTTATATTTTAACAAAAATATTTACTTATGTCAATATTAGATATAAAATAAAACTTTTTTAGGTTAAATGCCGAGAATAGTATTCATTTCGCATATTATTTTTTCATATATTCTCTCATTGTTTTCAAAATCCATACTTCGTTTGTAAATATCCTCAAGTGCGAAGTGTTGCTCGGATGCATAAACCATCCATGACCTTGCAATATCAAGGCATTTATTGTAACACGCCATAACCTCAAGTGCAAAGGGCGAAGGAGAGCATAGGCTATCTAAATCGATTGTAGGACTATCATTGTCGTCACAACACTCAAAAACATAATCCTTAGTATATACACGGTCTATCATCTCGCTTGATAATGGAGATGGGCATATTGTGATAATATCATCAGAAGAAAGGTAATCGGCACATAGCATTTTAAGAACAATTCCGCATAGAATTGGATTATGGCCAAGCGAAACAACCTTCTTGTTTTCCTCATTTTCTTTAAGTGAGGTAAGACCAAATTTTGAGAAGGATGATTCAAGTCTTAAACTTGCTCCATTGTTAGATTTATCTCTATTTACACTATCCAAATGATAGGTTTTTGAAATATCTGCCGTAATATTTCTACTTAATTCTGATATTTCATCTTTAATAATGCTAAATAGATGTCCGCAACTGGCAAGGGCGAGATAAGCGTTTGTATATCCTTTTGCCTTTCTTTTGTTAAGGTCTAAAATCAACTCTCTTGATAATTCTAATACCGATGAATTTATTGACTCTTCAAGATTTGTGGTCCTTTCAATCAGCCCGGGAAACTTTGCCTCTGTTGCGTGAGGAGAAGTTCCGTCGATAATTGCTATTTTGTATTCTCCCTTTTTTATAATAACTCCGTCGAGCGAGGAGGGGTCGGACGAGCAGTAAATAGCGTCAATACAAAAACCAAGTCGCGAATAATATGCCCCAACAGAGCGCATAAGACTGCTTTTTCCCGTGCCCGGGCCGCCCTTCAATATGAAGATTCTTGAATACTTTTTTGGCTCAAAGATTGTAGGAAACATACTTTTAAAGCCCTCAAAACTATTGCAAGCACCAAAAAATGATATTTCAGGTGAAAAACCGTTAAAGTTATACATATATGTCCTCCATTTCTATTTTAGTATATTCTTGTGATGTGTATTCGCTAATATAATTGCCTGTTTTTGTAAAAATAAACGTTAAATAAACTTGACATTTACATAAATAAAATATATAATATAATAGATAAACTATGGGAGGGGATTATGAAAGTCATTGGTTTGTGTGGCGGAAGCGGCAGCGGTAAGGGTACTGTTGCTCAAATCTTCTCTTCGTTTAGTATTCCTTCAATAGACGCAGACGAGGTTTATCATGAAATAACCTCAAAGGATGGGGCGTGTCTGAGAGAACTTGTAAGAGAATTTGGTTCGGGTATTGTTTCGGGCGGCGCACTTGACAGGAAAGCGCTTCGACAGATAGTTTTTGTCGGTGAGGACGCACCCCAAAAGCAGGAACGCTTAAACACTATTACGCATAAATATGTTCTTAGCGAAATTCGTGAACGTATAAACAGATACAGGGTTTTAGGATTTCGCGGTGTGATTGTAGATGCCCCGATGCTCTTTGAATCAGGTTTTAACAGCGAATGTGACCTGACAATTTCGGTAACTGCTGATACCAATCTTCGTATAGCCCGTATTATGATTAGGGATTCGATAGATTTTGAAACGGCATATAATCGAATAAAAAGGCAAAAAAGCGATTCTTGGCTCATTTCCAACACCGACTATCATATATGTAACGAGAGTGATTTTGATTTGCTTTATGAACAGGTTGCCTCGCTTTTCAATCAAATTTTTGTAAATAATAAATTTTAGGAGATAAAAATGGAACAAATGAATGCAAAGGAAATGTATGAGAGGCTCTCTTATACAAAGAAAAATGCTTTCGCCGAGGCAAATGCAGAAGAGATAGAGGCAATCTATGAGTATTCTCGTGGATATATGCGTTATCTTGACGAGGCAAAGACCGAGCGCGAGGCAACCGAAACCACTATAAAAATGGTAAAAGAGCAGGGTTATACTGAGTATAAAATCGGCGATAAACTCTCAGTCGGTGATAAAAAGTACTTGAACAACAAGGGCAAGAGCATCATTGTATTCACCGTAGGTAGCGATGATATTGAAAAAGAGGGTATAAGAATCCTCGCATCTCATATCGATTCCCCAAGACTTGATCTTAAACAAGTACCTCTTTACGAGGATTCCAACATGGCATTCTTCAAAACCCACTATTATGGTGGTGTTAAAAAATATCAGTGGACGGCTATTCCCCTTGCACTTCACGGTGTAATGGTTAAGGCAGACGGAGAGGTTGTAAATGTCAGGATAGGTGAAGATGATACAGATCCTGTTTTCTATATCAACGACCTTCTTCCTCACCTTGCACAGCGTCAGTCACAGGAGCCTCTTGGCACTGCTATTTCTGGCGAAACTCTTAATATTCTCGTCGGCGGTCTTCCTTATGCTGATAGTGATATTTCGGACAAGATCAAGATGACCGTTCTCTCCATTCTCTTTGACAAGTATGGTGTAACAGAGGAGGACTTCCTTAGTGCTGAACTTTCTCTTGTTCCCGCATTTAAGGCAAGAGATATCGGCTTTGACCGTGCGCTTATCGGTGCTTACGGTCACGATGACAGAGTTTGCTCTTACCCCGCTGTAACCGCACTTATTAACACCCCCACGGATAGAACTGTAATAGTTGTTCTTGCCGACAAGGAAGAAATAGGCTCGGTTGGTATTACAGGTATGCAGTCGGATATTCTCATAGACCTGATGATAAAGATTTCCGAGGCAAAGGGTGCAGACGACATCGCCGTAAGACATATGTCTAAATGCCTTAGTGCAGACGTTAACGCCGCCTTTGACCCCAATTTTCCCGATGTATATGAGAAGCGTAACAGCGCTATACTGTCCGCAGGAACCTGTCTTAGCAAGTACACAGGTGCACGAGGTAAGTCGGGCACAAGTGATGCTTCTGCCGAGTTTGTTGGCTTTGTAAGAAAACTCTTTAGAGAAAATGGTGTTATCTGGCAGAGTGCAGAACTTGGAAAGGTAGATGCGGGCGGAGGAGGAACCGTCGCACAATATATAGCAAATCACAACATAGAAACCGTAGATATTGGCGTGCCTGTTATCTCAATGCATGCTCCTTACGAGGTTGTATCAAAGGCGGACGTATATTCTACTTATAAGGCTTTCGTTGCATTTATCAAATAGTCTATTCTCAATTAAACAAATACGGTTTATTTGAGGAGGAGAAATGTTTTTTTCAAAATTAGCAAGCGCAGATGACAGATACAGGGAGATTGAGCATATGCTCATTCTCCCCGAAGTCATTTCAAATACAAAGGAATATCAAAGGCTTATCAAGGAGTTTAATAAACTCTCCGAGGTTGTATTGAAATACCGTGAATACCTAAGGGCAGAACGAGAAATGAAAGAGTCGGATGAAATGATGCGAGACTCGTCTTTGGACTCTGAATTTCGCGAACTTGCCGAGATGGAGTTTAAGGATAGGCGCGCCCTTTGCGAGAGCCTTACCGAAGAGTTAAAGTTACTTCTTATGCCCAAAGACCCCAATGATGACAAAAACGTCATAGTTGAGTTAAGGCAAGGGGCGGGCGGCGAGGAGGCGGCTCTGTTTGCTGCCGATCTTTATAGAATGTACTCTATGTATGCCGTCTCTCGTGGTTTCCGTATCGAGATAATTTCGCTTAACGAAACCGAACTTGGCGGAATAAAGGCGATAAGTTTTACAGTTATAGGTGAGGGAGCATACTCTCGGTTTAAGTTTGAAAGCGGAGTACACAGGGTACAGAGAATACCCGTTACCGAGTCCAACGGTCGAATTCAGACCTCTACCGTTACCGTGGCAGTATTGCCTGAGGCAGACGAGGTCGAGGTGCAGATAAACCCTCAGGATATAAAAATAGAGTCCTGCAAGTCGAGTGGTGCAGGTGGTCAGCATATTAACAAGACCGAATCAGCAGTTAGACTGACGCATATACCCACAGGTATAGTTATTGAATGTGACCAGGAGCGTAGCCAATTGCAAAACAAAGAAAAGGCGCTGCGTGTTCTTTATACCAAACTTTATGATATAAAGCAAAGGGAACAGGATGAACTTATTGCATCAACGAGAAAAAGTCAGGTTGGAACAGGTGAGAGAAGCGAAAAGATAAGAACTTATAACTTCCCCCAATCCCGTGTCACCGACCATAGGATAAATAAAACGCTATTTAATCTTGATGCCTTCTTAGACGGCGATTTGGATGGTATTATAGACGATCTTATAGCAAGAGATACTGCCGAGAGGTTGCGCGACAATGAAGCATAATACCGAGATTGTAAAGGTGCTTGCCCCTTTTGAAACAAAAGAAGAAGAAACTTTGATTAGAGCGAGCGAAATTATCAAGTCGGGAGGCCTTGTAATTTTTCCTACCGAGACGGTTTACGGCATCGGCGCTGATGCGACAAATCCCAAGGCAGCAAAGAAAATTTTTGAGGCGAAGGGAAGACCGTCGGACAACCCTTTGATAATTCACATAAGCGAACCTAAAGAGGCGGAGGACTACGCCTACACCTCCCAGACTTATTATAAACTCGCCGAGCATTTTATGCCCGGTCCATTGACGGTTATCCTGCCGTCCCGTGAAACCGTACCACCTGAAACTCGTGGTGGGCTTTCCACAGTGGCGGTAAGATGTCCGGAGAACACTGTTGCACATCGACTTATCGAACTGTGCGGTGTACCGATTGCTGCCCCCTCTGCCAACCTTTCGGGCAGTCCATCGCCCACTACGGCAAAGCATTGTATTGATGATATGTTCGGGCGTGTAGATATGATTATTGACGGTGGCAGTTGCGATTTTGGGCTTGAATCCACCATTGTAAAGGTGGATAGAGAAGGGGAAGTAACCCTTCTTCGCCCAGGACAAATAACGGTCGAGGATATAGCAGATGCAGATATTACGGTAAAAATCGCCGATGCAGTTACCGATAGACTTCGTGAGGGAGAGATTGCCCTTTCTCCTGGAATGAAATATCGACATTATGCACCGAGCGCGCCTCTATATCTTTTCGACGGAGACAGGGCGTCACTGCTTAGATACATAAACGAGCATAATTTTGGTAAAATTGCCCTTATTTTGTACTCGGAGGATATCGAATACTTTTCTCTCGCACTTCCCGAAGCAGTTGTTTTTGACTTTGGCAACAGAGGGGACAAGGTTAGTCAAGCACACAGTTTGTTTGACCTTCTTCGATTGGTTGATGTCGAGGACTTTGATAATATTTTTGCACCGCTTCCTGATAAGAATGGTATAGGGCTTGCTCTATATAATCGCTTGATAAGGGCAGCGGCACATCAAATAATAAAATTTGACGGAGAGTAATATGGCAAGGAAAAAGAAAAAAATAGAAATTGATACAAGCGCGCCCGAAGCACCTGCGAAGGAGCAACCCATAACCGAAACTCTCATAAACAACTACATGCCCTATGCGATGAGCGTTATCATATCCCGTGCTTTGCCCGAGATAGATGGCTTCAAGCCCTCGCACAGAAAACTTCTATATACTATGTATAATATGGGACTTATGACGGGGCAGAAAACCAAAAGTGCCAACATAGTTGGACAGACGATGCGTCTTAACCCCCACGGTGATGCCTCGATTTACGAAACAATGGTAAGACTTACTCGTGACCACGAGGCTCTATTGCACCCATTTATTGACTCCAAGGGTTCTTTTGGCAAGCACTATTCCCGTGATATGGCGTACGCCGCTTCCCGATACACCGAGGCAAAACTTGACGCATTTTGTGCCGAGTTGTTTAGCGGTATTGATAAGGATGCGGTTGATTTCGTGCCAAACTATGACAACACGATGAAAGAGCCGACTCTTTTGCCTACCACGTTTCCGAATATTCTTGTTTCTACCAATCTTGGAATTGCAGTTGGTATGGCTTGTTCTATCTGTTCCTTTAACCTATCTGAGGTCTGTGACGGTACAATAGCAATGCTTAAAAACCCAAAGACCACCATAGAGCGTATAATGGACATCATTAAAGCCCCTGATTTTCCAGGTGGTGGTCAACTTGTCTATGATGCCGACAGAATACGCAAGATTTACGAAACAGGTACGGGGAGCGTTACCTTGCGCGCCAAGTATGTTTATGACAAAAAGTCGAATAATATCGACATTGTAGAAATTCCATACACATCTTGTTCCGAGGCTATTATCAAAAAGGCAAACGAAATGGTCAAAAACGGAAAACTCAAAGAGGTAACTCTTGTTCGTGATGCCACCGACCTAAAAGGCTTCCGTATTGTTGTAGAACTTAAAAAGGACGCAAACCCAGAGTTGGTTATGCAAAAGCTCTTTATGTCAACCGAACTGACCAACACCTTCGATTGTAACTTCAACGTTCTTATCGACGGCAGACCTATGCTCCTTGGTATCAGAGAAATAATAAGCGAATGGATAAAATTCAGATCGCTTTGTCTTACCCGTGAGATCCGATTTGAACTTAAAAAGATGAAGGATAAACTCGAACTTCTTCACGGTCTGGCAAAGATATTCAAGTATATTGACGAGGTAATAAAAATAATAAGACACACAGCAAAGGAGTCGGACGTTGTTCCCAATCTTATGCGTGCCTTTGACCTTACCGAGCGTCAGGCTGAGTATATTGCGGAAATAAGGCTACGTAATATAAACCGTGAATATATCTACAACAGGCTAAAGGAAATAGAGGATCTTGAAAATAAGATTGCAGAAAATCAGGCAATACTTGACGATGAATTTAAGTTAAAGCAATTGATAATCTCGCAACTTCGCCAGATTCAGAAGAAGTATGGCAAGCCTCGTAAAACCGAAATTGTCGCTAAGGATACTGTTGCCGTGCCCGACAAGGACATCTTCTTTGAGAATTACAATTGCCGTCTTGTTTGCACCCGTGGCGGCTACTTCAAGAAACTGTCGGTTCAGGGTATGCGCTCCGGCGAGGAGCATAAGCTCAAAGAGGGCGATTACATAATATACAGCGAGGATACCGACAACCGTGGTGACGTCCTGTTCTTTACAGACAAGGGGCAGATATACCGCGCAAGAGTTGCCGACTTTGAACTGTGTAAACCAAGCCAGATGGGTGATTATATCCCCACCAAACTCGCTATGGATGACGATGAACACGTAGTAGGTTGCAAAATGATCTATGAGCTAAACAAGGATCATCATATGGTATATATCTTCGAAAACGGTAAGGGTGTCCGTGTCAATATGTCGGCTTATGAATCTAAAAGCAGGCGCAAAAAGATATCAGGAGCCTATTCTACCGATTCGCCTCTTGCCGGTGCTATCTATGAGGGCAAAGAGCCTAAACTTATATTCATACGTAGCGATGCAGGCAGGGCAATGTTGATTAAATCAAGCATTATACCTGTAAAAGCCACCAGAACGGCGGCAGGAGTGCAGGTTATGCAATTGCCCAAGCGTGGTGTCAAGGTCGATCTTGTTACCGATAGAATTGATGACGTGGGCGATGATGCAACCAAGTGCCGTAAGAACGCCATTCCTTCAACAGGCAATAATATTGCTCAACTTTCATTTAATATTTAACGGTATATAACAGAATCGTTAATATCGTGTTGTATATCAAATGATAATATAGTCTTATGACATATAAAACAGTAAGCCGTGGCGATTAAAAATCGCCACAGTTTTTTACAGAAAAAGGGGCTGAGTCATTAAGAATTCAGATGAACCAAGGTTTTTTGGGACTTTTTGGGCAAAAAATCTGAATTCTTAGTGCGAAGCGCCATTGG
>JAZUPL010000078.1:0-6918 GCA_045605175.1 Eubacteriales bacterium
AGGAATACATTGGTAGCCTGCTAAATTTGTTATGGGGCTTTTCTTTGCTTACAGCGATGCAAATTTTGCGTGTTGAGAGAAGGCGTGTGCATACCGCTATACGGATGCGGTATATTGCGTTAAGCTCGTCGTGTACGACCGACGAGTAGCAAACTATTGTGCTGATGTATGGTATAATAACGGCAGAAAAAGAATTTATGCGGAGTCGGATTCTCGATTTCCTGATAGCATCCATATCCCACCGAAACGGGCTTGACCACAGTTTTGACCATCTACGGCTTTGGACTACGTGGAAACAGTGCGACGGGGAGCACTCGAAAGCATCGTTTTTGGACTAAAAAGCCCCGAAAAGCCCCCGAAATCAAGCAAAAAATCGGTGCAGATTTGTTTGGGAGCAGGATGTCGCAGGTTCAAATCCTGTCATTCCGACCAAAAGTCGTATCAGTTTTGATACGTCTTTTTTTATATGTTGCGAAAGCAATGGTATATCATATGTTCAAGGGGCTAGATATCATCACCGAGGTGCATCTCTTCAACCGTAGGTTGTATCACTTTTCAAACTTTTCTAACGATTATGTGTAATGTTGACATTTGTGAGGGTACATGCTATAATATTTTTATAAACGACATTTGTTAAAGTTCTCGACTCTCTTTCGCGGGTGGTTGCGGATTGACCATAACAGTGATTCTTTCTCTCAAGGCATCTTTGATGCAAATCTTACGAAATAAGGTGTGATATTATGTATTATTTGAAAGTAAAGTACGATCTTTCCCAAAACATGTTCACTTTTATTCCTGTGGACGGTGATCATCACGGAGTAACGCAGGGGCTTTCTGCTTCTGCTAAGGAAATGAGTGACGGTAGTTTCTCTGTGGAAACTATCACTTGGGAACGCGATAACCCAAATGATACCTCGCTTGAGAAAAAAGAAATACGCACTTCTCACACCATTAAAGTAGGCAAAAAATGTACCGGCAATTACAGTATAAGCGAGTGGTCATATCTTAATGGCTTGTATTACAGGCATCCGAGTTATGAGGTGGAAGTGGTTGACGGAAGCGTTGCGTTAAGAGAAAGCGATGATCCCGTTATTCGCGCACAGGTGTATATTGAAATGGGCAATTTTGAACAGGCTGATGAGTTGTTAAATCCCATACTGCCTCCCAACCCAAACCATTATTACTTTGTAAACCGGGAAGCCAACAAGTTGCAGGCACAAAGATACGAATTGGGACTCGGTGTAGAAAAGAATCTCGATAAAGCATACATACACTACCTCTATGCCCAGTCATTTGCCGACGTTATCCGTTTTATGGACATGGGATACGGCAGGGGCGTGTTTAACACCTATCACCGTTTGCTGGACTGGAATGAATACTATACCTTGAAGTTGCTTTATGCGGCGGGTGAGAGCGAGTATGCTGAATACAGAATCAATTGGAATGCGTCCTGCTGGACTTATGATAGTCAAGAAAAAGAAGCAACCAAAATAACAGAAGCAAAGGAACACCTTACACGTGCGCTTTGCCGCCGTCAGATCTGCGAGTGGATGATGGAAAAAGGCGTCATAGACGCGGATAAAGAAAAGTTCACACTATTCCTCGGCGCGTATTTAAGCTACCTTAAGAACGGTCACGAGGGCTCGTGCAGTTACGTGTGTGAGTACGACGATAGCAAATACAACGATACCAGCGTGTTGGCGGCAAAGGGTTATATAAAAGAGGCAATAGAATTAGGTCAGTTTGTCATTCGCGCAAACGCATTTATTGACACAATAAAGGAGAAATAAAATTTGTTCGGTTTTTTTGTAAATAAAAAATGGTCGGGCTATATCCTCCGCTTGGATCGTGAAACAAGCGAATATACTTACGGCGATTGGTACAATCATTATTGGAATGAGATATATGACATATTTAAAAATGCGGATCAAACAAGCCGTGGCGAGAGAATAAGGATTGATAAATTGACCTGGAATGAGATTTATTTTACCTTCTTTGACGAAAAAGCGCAAAGTGGTATTGAGGGAGTTATTTCGCTTAAAAATCCCCGCGTGTGTCTGCGTAGTGAGAGCGCACAGGGTGGCAGAAACGAGTACGCTTGGTCGCGCAGCGATCACGTGATATTGATGCTTGAGGAAAAGGGCGAGCAAAAATAAGTAAAGGGAGTGCTAAAACAATGGCAATTGGAATTAAAGTAAAAAAAGCACCCGTGGATTACGATCTCGGTGCATCAAAATTTTTTGGCGCTCCCACGGTTCCTCTTGCGTGGAATGGGGATTTTTACGAGGATGAAATATTCCTCTGTCAAATCAATCTTGCCGACGTCACACATTTTGATAAGGAAAACCGTCTTCCACACACAGGCTATTTGTATATCTTTTTACACACCAACGGCGGAGATTACGGTTTAGAGGCAGACGTGCGCTATTTTGAAGGCGATCCCGAACTTGCCATTGATGATTTCAACCTTGACATAGAGGGCTATGAAAAATTCAACGATGCTTACTTAATGGAGTTTTTTGAGGTTGATGATAACGAAGCCTGCACGCGTCTTCTCGGCGTGCCGAGCGACTGGAACTATGAAGATGAGCCACCAAGACTCCTGTTACAATTTGATCCTCTTGATAGTGAAATGGGATTTCTCAGTCACCTTGACGGATTTCTCTATTTCTTCTTTGGAAAAGATGAAAAGGTCTTTGAAAGTGTTACGCTGGTAGAGGAATACAGTTAAACAACCAATGTTTATGAAAGGATAATACTATGCTTAAATATGACCCTGTTGAAGACACACCCGAATTTCAAGCAATTAAAGATGAACTTGAAAAGAAGATCGTCGCAAAAATAGGTGAAAATCGTGGTATGGGATATTGTCACCTTTATTGGGCGACAAAAAGAGAAATCCTGAAACAGGATTACGGCATTGAATGGAAATCTCCTGCTGTGCTAAATCCCAGAGTGCATTTTGATTGATTAAATGATTAAGTTAGAAGTCGTTTTTACACCGTTATCTTAAATTTTGAAACTTTATAATATATTTTAAGGAGGAAAAACGTAATGAACACAAGCAATTACACAGATGATTACAGTGATGTACGCACAGATTTAGAAAACAACCTTGACATTTTTAAGCGCAAATTTATGCTATTTATCATTGGATTGATTGGCATGGCGCTGAGCATTGTGGTCTATGCCTTTGGCGGAGGAGGTTGGGGCAGTATCCCTATGCTTGCTCTCGTAGCAACCTGGTGTGTGCCTAACATTCTTAAATTCTGGTCCTCCGGCTTTGGTTCTTTGTTCGACTTTCAGTACAAGGTGTACGAGGTGTACGATAACGGAGAAAAGAAGGACGTAACAACGGTCGGAGATTCACTAACAGGGGTATTTCTAAAATTCGTAATTTCTCTCATTGTTGCCGTTATTTCACTTTACATTGTTCCTGCGGAAATTGTTGTAAGACTATTCAAGCATATGAAATTCGAGGACGAGTTGGGAGAAAAAGGTACTGTTTCCGAATCCCCTCGCAAAGAGGTGCTTTTGACGGTTATTGTTATAGTCGCTATGATAGTATTGGCTACTATTGGTAACGCTATTTCAAGTATGAGAGAAAACACTTCGGACATTGACGACACGCAGATTATCGAGATTCTCAACAAACTTGAAAGTGAAAGCAGTAACTATAAAATCGGTGAATTCCGTAACGGCCATCTCCATGAACATGCTTATGTTACTCAAGCCAACGATACTATAACCTTCGTTGTACAAGAGACACTTATGTGGGATGTTCGTATTGATGCAGGAAATCATGATAATTATACGCTGAATCCGGGAACTTACACATATACAGACGGCGCGTGGGTTGGCGTTGATGAAAATACTGCATTTATTCTGTCGAAGTATAGCATTGGTCTTGCTTTCGATTTTGATGCTATGAAAAATAACACTTCGAAAATTGTAGTCAACAAGGATACAGGTTTAGGCTATCATTATGATACCGAGCAACACAATTATTACGAATTGAAGCCCAAGGATAATTCCGAGCTGCAATTTGACAAAATCCTGATTGAGGAAAACTGCACCTTTGCTACCTGCTCAAGTGGATATAATTTTATTTACATATTCGCTGATTAATAAAACTACTCTTTTTGTTAATCACAAAAACGGCTTTGAGTTTATGCTCAAAGCCGTTTCGCTATGTTTAGTTTTTAGCCCTCGGTGATTAAAGGTGAGGGCTAAGTGCTGGTTTTTATTTTTTTGCTTTTCGGGGGACGGAATATGTAAAAAGTAGCGTTCTCTTGGTTTTTTAGGTTTATAGGAAAGCTCTATTCTTCGCTCTGCTCCGTCCTTTCAAGCTCCAGTATTTTTCTGAATCTTTCCTTGTCCGAGTCGCTCATTCCGTCATACATCCTAAGCGTTTCGTATATCTCGGTATCCTCGTCTTCATCCTCGCCCGCCTGCTCGGCTATCATATCCTCAAAGCCGGTGGCGATAATGGCAACCGGCACGCCAAACATACAACCACCCAACAACAGCATAAGCGTGGAGAGCGCCTGTCCGATAGGTGTCACGGGGGCCATATCCGTGTCCGCATCAAGCAAAGCCTGGATGCTGTAAATTACGCCGCTAAAACCGTTGGAAAAGACATCCGGCTGCTCCTTGTTTTCAAAGGAATACATAAGCACCGAGCATATCGCAATCATTATAAGGATGGCAACTATCGACATCACTATTTGTCTTTTCTTTTTTTGTATAGCCTTGCCAAACCTTGCTACGCTGTTAAGATATCTGCTCGCCTTGAGAAGACGGAGAATTTTGCACAGCTTGAATATCTTAAGTATGCCTGTGGCGGTAGGCAGATTTGCTACGAATACGGGAACTATTGAGAGCAGATCTATTAGAGACATCAGGGAGAAAAGATACTTCATTCTCGCCTTGTCTGGTCTTAGACTCGGATAATCAAGCGGCGCAGTCCACACTCGCAAGATGTACTCGATACTAAACACAACGGCAATAACAAGCTCGAATACGTAGATAAAATCGTGTGCCACCTCGGAGATAGGAAAGGTCTCTACTAAAATTAGCGACACCGACAGAATAATCAAAATGACCGAGGTTATGTCGTATATCTTGGAGGGGATATCTCCCTCTCTGCCCTTGTCAATTATCTCGTTGGTGCGTATTTGTACCTTTTTCAAAAGCTGCTCGAATTTATCCGAGGTCTTTATATAATCCGACATCTTCACAAGGCGAACCAGCTTTATCAGCTTTATCATTCTCAGAATTGCAAATTCCTTTGGAATTTCGTTGAAAAGCACGGACACGATAGAGAGAATATCTATCAAAGAATCAAAGGAGGTGACAAACTCCCATATCGCGTGTAGCTTGTTTTTGCACTCGGGGTATTCAAATTCGCAAACCCAAACCCTGACTATATATTCAAAGATAAATATGCCTACGGTAATATATTCAAAAAGCTCTAAGCCTGCTATTATAGAAGCCGAGACGTCAAAGAACAATTCGACTATAACCGCCGCGCAAGAGGCAAGAACCAAGGCGCATAGCAAAATATCAACTACGATGGATGCAACGTCACCCTTTCCCGCCGGTCCGATTATCTCATATACTCGCTTCTTGAATAGTTTGTATTTCGTCATCTTCCCTCTCTCCTTCTAAAAGTGAATTAACTTGATTTGCTTGGTCATACAGATGCAAAAACGCCAAGGAAAATATGTTTTTTGCCTAATACCACGGAGGCGCGCCGCCGTGTTGATACTTGTTATACTAACATTATAACACAGTGCTTTGGCATTTTGCAATAGATTTCGCGCTTACTTGTGCGCCACTTTTGGCAAAAATTCACTTTATCTCTTTATCATCGGTGGCGGGGTTGTCTATTAGTTCGCCTTTTTCGGTAAAGCGGGAGCCGTGGCAGGGGCAATCCCAGGTATGCTCTACTCTGTTGTATTTAAGGGCGCAACCGAGGTGGGGACACCTGGGTGTGGTTGGCGTAAGCAGTCCGAAAATTGACTCGAATATATTAACCGTAAGGCGAGGGCGAAGAATGCTTCGGGAGGGCGAAAAGACGGCGGTGTATGGGTTTTCTCGCTCTCTTACAAGGTCGGAAAGCAGGTCGGCGGCAACCATAGAATTTGTCATACCCCATTTATTAAAGCCTGTTGCAACAAAAATGTCTTTTGCACCCTTGAAATATGGACCAATATAGGGAATATGGTCAAGGGTTTTACAGTCCTGGGTTGCCCAGAAAGCTACTTCTTTACTATCGGGGTAATTAACCTTTGCAAAATCCCGAAGTTCTTTCCAGTTACCTCCTTGTTTACCTGTTTTATGACTTCCGCCACCAAGAAGCAAATGATTCTCATAATTTCTGAAAGAAAGTCCTGAATCAGATTGGTCAACATACATTCCGTCAACTTGTTGAGCATTTTCCAATGCAATAACATAGGAACGATGCTGATACATTTTCATAAAGAAAAGACCGTGATTATTTATAATCGGAAAATGGGTTGCAATTACCGCTTTTTTAAAGCTTATTTTATTTTTTTCTGTTATGGCAGAGCTCTCGTCAAGCTTTTTTACGAATGTATTTTCATAAATTTTAAGGTCTTTTGCAATACCGCTTATGAATTTCAGAACATTGAATTGAGCCTGATTTTTGAATTTAATTGCACCGATTGGTTTAATTGGTAAGGGGAGTTTTTCCTGAAATTCTGCATCAAAGCCCATTTTCCATAACGCTTTCAATTCATCATCAATTAACTGCATATTTTGTAGTTCGTAAACGAAATTGTCTTTCTTCTCAAAGTCGCAGTCAATATTTTTGCAAAGCTTTTCATATTCCCGAATGGCTTGTTCATTGACGTGAAGATATACTTTTGCACTTTCAAAGCCGTTGCTTTTGAG
>JAZUPL010000079.1:0-16040 GCA_045605175.1 Eubacteriales bacterium
ACGGTTCTTTCCCGTAGCATTGCATCTCTCGGTATCTACCCCGCAGTTGATCCCCTTGAGTCCACCTCAAGAATTCTCTCCCCTGACGTGGTGGGTATTGAGCATTACGAGGTTGCAAGAGAGGTGCAGAGAATGCTCCAAAGATACAAGGAACTTCAGGATATTATCGCTATTATGGGTATGGAGGAGTTGTCCGAGGAGGATAAACTCGTCGTTTCCCGCGCGAGAAAGATTCAGAGATTCCTCTCCCAGCCCTTCTCTGTTGCAGAACAGTTTACGGGTATGGAGGGTAGATATGTTCCTGTTAAGGAAACTATACGTGGCTTCCGTGAGATTCTCGACGGCTTGCACGACGACCTGCCTGAGAGCGCCTTCCTCTTCGTCGGTACTATTGACGAGGCGGTAGAAAAGGCAAGGAAGCTTAAGAGCGAGGGCTGATAATGAACAGTTATCATCTTTTGGTGGTCACTCCCGACGGCATAGCCTTTGACGGAGAGTGCGAGAGCCTTTTGGTGCGTACAAGCGACGGTGACGTGGAGATTCTGGCAGGTCATATGGACTATATGGCATCGCTCGGCACAGGCAGGGCGAGGATATTGACCGGGGGCGTGTCACGTTTTGCAGCCCAAAGCGGCGGTTTTCTCACCGTAAAGGGCGGCGAGGTAAAGTTGGTCTCGGTCACCTTTGAATTCAAGGAGAATATAGACCTTGACCGCGCTATGGAGGCAAAGGAAAATGCAGAGAAGAAGATTGCGTCGGCAAGCGACGAAAAAACTCTTGCTCTTGCAAAGGCGAAACTCCAGCGCGCCCTGTCCCGTATAGGCGTGGCAAAAATGTAATATATTTTCTTAGCGTGATGTCCTTAACGGACAAATCACGCTAACTAAGTTTGCCCTTTCGGGCAAGTGAAGTTATCTTCGATAGTGAAGTTCGCTTCGCGAGTGAAGTTCCGCCTAACGGCGAATTGATGGGCAAACTTAACTTCACTTGTGCGTAGTACAAACTTCACTGCATGGCAACTTCACTTTTGCGACAGCAAAAACTTCACTGACAAAAAAGAGCAAACACTTAGATAAGGTTTTACGCCTTGTGTGTTTGCTCTTTCTGTTTGTATGAAAGACGCGAGAGACTAACTCTTGAGGGCGAACACAGTTCGTCACCGGGCCGTAAGTGCTATTTTTTTTATTTATTACTTGAAGTCTATCTTAATATGTGGTAAAATAGTATAAATGAAAGTGAGGAATATATGATAGATACGGTTTTAATAGACCTTGACGATACTCTGCTGGACTTTAAGGCGGACGAGAGATTTGCTATTACCGAAACGCTCTCTCATCTTGGCATACCCACAAGCGAGAAAAATATATCTCTCTATGTAAAGATAAACCTCTCCTGTTGGAAAATGCACGAGAGGGGCGAAATAGGACTTAACGAGTTGCTTTATGAAAGGTTTGCTATGCTTTTTGATGCTCTTGGCGTTGTAGCCGACAAAAGGGTGGCAAAGGAATACTACGAAAAACAACTGTCAAAGGGCGGACACCTGATAGAGGGAGCAATAGAGTTGCTTGAAGAGTTGAAGGGTAAATACAGGCTCTACCTCGTGTCAAACGGCGAACCTACGGTACAAAGAAACAGAATGACGGCAGTAGATATTGCGAAATACTTTGACGACATTTTTATCTCGCAGCATGTGGGATACGCCAAGCCTGACAAAAGATTTTTTGACTATGTGTTCCAAAGGACAGGTACAAACAAGGACACCACAATTATTATAGGCGACAGTTTGACCTCGGATATTGCAGGTGGTTGCATGTACGGAATAAAGACCTGCCACCTTAACCCTTTGGGGACTGTGGTCGAGGGGAAATTTATTCCCGACTATGAAATAAAGAGGCTGTGTGAATTGCCCGAACTTTTAAGACGTCTTTAAGAAAGAGGAAAATATGTATTACGGATATAAAATAAGCGACTATACCGCCTCGCTTGCAAGAGTGGCAGAAACAGACTGCGCCGAGGTTTTTAGGAAAATAGACGAGAATGCCCTCGGTTGGTCGGCAAGAGTTCTCACCGCTTTTGAAGAGTGCCGAGTTTCGAGCGCCGACTTCCTTGAGGTGACGGGTTACGGCTATTATGACGGGGGGCGTGACAAATTAGAAGAGATTTACGCACGCATTTTCGGTGCGGAGGACGCACTTGTTCGCCCTCAACTTATGTCGGGCACGCACGCCCTTTGGGTGACTCTTGGAGGTCTGCTCAAGCCCTCTGACACGCTTCTTTACATTTCGGGCGAGCCTTATGATACACTTAAAAGCGTCATAGGAATAGACAGTCCGAGCAAAAACACCCTCAAAGAGTACGGTGTAAAATACGAACAGATAGACCTCATTGGCGACGAATTTGATTTAGAGGCTATCAAGAAAAGAGTTAGCGAGAAAAACGTCAAGGTTGTCGCAATTCAAAGAAGCCGAGGATATTCGCAGAGAAAGAGCCTGACAATAGACAAGATTGCCGAGGCTATAAAGGTGGTAAAAGAGGCAGATGAAAATGCGATAATAATGGTTGACAACTGCTACGGCGAGTTCACCGAGGACAGAGAGCCTACCGAGGTAGGTGCAGACGTTTTTGTCGGCTCAATGATGAAAAACTTAGGTGCAGGACACGCCGTAAGCGGTGGCTACTGTGTGGGCAGACGTGATGTTATCGAGGATATTGCCGAAAGACTCACCTCACCCTGTATCGGTAAATCGCTCGGTGCGAATTTCAACCAACTCGCCTCCTTCTACAAGGGCCTCTTCATGGCGCCCACCACCGTGGCGGCAACACTCAAATCCATGGCATTTGCGGCAAGGCTCTTGGAACTTGCAGGATATTCCGACGTTAGCCCTAAGTATGACGAAAAACGCACCGACATCGTGCAGACGATAGACTTCCACTCGGCAGAAAAACTTATCAAGTTCTGTAAGGGCATACAAAAAGGCTCACCTGTGGAGTCCTATGCAATCCCCGAGCCCGGCGAGATGCCTGGCTATCCCCACGATGAAATTATGGCGGCGGGTACTTTTGTGACAGGCGCTACCAACGAACTCTCCTGCGACGGCCCTATCTGCGAGCCTTATACTGCATATATGCAGGGCGGTCTTTGCTATGACTATGGCAAGCTCGGTGTTATGCGTGCACTGGACGAAATGCTCGACCTTGGTAAATAATTGTTTACATATTGCTATTAAGAAAAGAGATATGATGAAAAGCACCTGTTATATCATCGGGGCAGGCGAATATTTTGACTCGCCAAGTCCGAAAAAAAACGATTTAGTCATTTGTGCAGACGGTGGATACACCTCTGCAATTTCACACGGGGTGCGGTGTGACCTCTTAATTGGCGATCTTGACTCGCTTGAAGAAGCCCCCGTGGGCGTCGAACTCCTGCGTCACCCCGTGGAAAAGAACGACACGGATACAAGGCTCGCTTATCTTGAAGGTCTTGCCCGTGGATACAGGAATTTTGCAATTTACGGCGGTACGGGTGGCTCGCTTGACCACACCTTAGCAAACCTTTCTCTTCTCTGTGAAATTGCCGAGGGTGGTTGTGGCGCTATGCTCTACGGTGACGGATATGTTATAGAGTCCTTGCATAACGGCTCTTGTATTTTTTCGGGAGCGACCCCTCGTCGGGTTTCGATCTTTGCCTTTGGTGGAGCGGCTTTTGGGGTAAGTATCAAAGGGCTTAAATACGAGGCAGATAACATTACCCTTTCCCCCTCTTACGCCCTCGGAGTGTCTAACTCTTTTGTCGGTAAAGAGGTGCAGATTTCGGTCAAAGACGGAACTCTGCTTATATTTCGTGAAGTTTGAGTTATATCGATTTTTGATTTTTTCCGTTTTGCCTTGACAAAGAGGTAAAACCGTGCTACAATAATTAAGCCAACAGAATATAGATCAGGGGTGCCGAAAGGCTGAGATAGCAATGCTAAACCCTCTAACCTGATACGGATAATGCCGTCGTAGGGAGATTTACATAATTTGCATATTGCGATTATCTTCACCACGCTGTCTATTATCTGCGTGGTGAATTTTTTTATAGGAGGTCCGTATGCAAAGGACAAACACAAAGAGGCTTATTGAAGCGTCGCTTATGGTAGCACTCGCGACGGTTTTGAGCCTTATCAAACTTGTAGAGATGCCTTATGGTGGCTCTATTACCGTAGCATCTATGCTACCTATTATCATTATTTCCTACCGTCACGGAAGCCTGTGGGGCTTGGGAAGTGCGGTTGTCTATGCCGCTTTACAGCAACTGACAGGGCTT
The DNA here is from genome assembly GCA_045605175.1 of Eubacteriales bacterium. Lineage (GTDB taxonomy): Bacteria > Bacillota > Clostridia > Oscillospirales > CAG-272 > UBA1740. The sequence goes on from JAZUPL010000079.1 coordinate 4,307, forward strand.
AATACCCTATCCTACTTCACCACCTGGCAGTCGGTGTTGGCGGTCATTTTGCTTGACTATATTATAGCCTTTACTCTCGTCGGTCTTGGCGGAGTTTTCAAAAAGGTGATAAAAAGCCAACCCCTCGCCCTGACAGCGGGTGCGGTTATGGTATCGCTGCTTCGGTATATATGTCACACCATAGGCGGTGCGACGGTATGGGCAGGTCTTTCTATTCCCGACTCTGCCGCCCTTATCTACTCGATAGGCTACAATGCGACCTATATGCTCCCCGAAACAATAATTCTTGCGGCGGTTGCTTTTTACCTTGGCGGAGTTATAGATTTCCGCCGCGAACTGCCCACCCGTGTGCGGAAAATCGGCGATTCCCTCGCAGGAGTCCTGTATGGTGTCGGCGGTCTTGTTCTACTTGTTTCGCTTATTACCGACGTGGCGATAATAGCCCCCACGCTTCAGGACGAGAGCGGAATGTTCGTCCTCTCAAGGCTTGGCGAAGCCAACTGGGTAGCGGTTGTTATTGTCACTGCTATTGCACTCGTCCTTTCGGCGGCACTGTTTATATATGCTACGATCAGGGCGAATTCTACCGAAACCGAACAAAAACAATAATTATACAGCCTGCAAATAAGATCAAAAAACACCCCGACGGATCGGGGTGTTTTTAAATAGATTTTTAATTTAATGCTCTTTTTAGGTAATTAACAATATCAACAATCCATCCAATATAAAACAATCCTGCAGTAAATAGATATAATATTCCCATACCTATTCGTCCTTCAACAAATTTATGTATTCCCAAACCTCCAAAAACAAGGCATACAATAAATAATATCCAATCATTAGTTTTAGATGAGATTGTCTGTGTTGGTTGTATTACAGGATGTGTACTGTTCAATAAAAACTTTTAATTAATGAATATATTACAACTTTGTTCCACACTCGGAGCAGAATTTTACACCTATAGAAACACTCGCTCCACATTGGTGGCAAAATTTCGGTCTGTTTAATTCGATTTTTGCTCCACATTCGTTACAAAATTTTGAATTGCTCGGCAACTCGCTTTGACATTGTGGGCAAATTATATACTCAATTTGTTGTGTAGATGTTGGTGGTGGTAGCTCTTGTTGATATGGCATGCTTTGCTTATCTTCACTTATAGAAATTGTTTTTTCAAACCTTTCCATCACAGAACTCACATCGGGAATTGCTAACAACTTAATCTTTTCCCTATACCCTTCTAACATTTTTGAGAAACTGAACGTTTGGTTGGTAGTTATAAACTCGCCTAAAATCTCATCACCCATTGCTTTTAGTTCACCCATTAAAGAATGATCTTCATCATCATAATCTAAAGAAGAAACACTTTTTCCATCAAATTTACCATCAAAGAATGGAGTGAATTTAGCAACAAATGTGTATTCATCATCTTTTAAATGCACTTCCTCGTTTATTTTAATTAGCAGAATAAAGTAATCTCTAATCAGATACAGATATTCTATATTATTAATGGCAGTTTCTTTTGCTTTATTTATCTCTCTGTTTTCAGAAAAAGCAAAAAAAGATTTTTTGGGTGTTGATGCTTGTTCTATTAAACGTTTAGTATCATCAACAAGCAGTAGAACTTTCTGACGGAATGCGTTGTAATTTTTTGATACATATTTGGCTATTTTTTTCACTTCTGTGATAAGAGCAAGTTTGTTGAATTCACTTCCTACTTTTTTTGCAACCCCACTTGTTAGAAACGATAAAATACCCATGTAGTCCTCCCGTACAATAATATTTTGATAAATAAAAAGTGCGCCGACCAAAGTCAACGCACAAAAACGCAAACTCCAGCCGTCGCCAAACAAACTATATACAGATTGGGTATATTACAACTCTCTCTATACGGAATTTGCATTTTATCAAATTCATTAAAGAGAGTATTAGCAAAAAAGGTATAATTATCCCTTTAAAAAGAAAATACACCCATCTACTGTATATTTAGTTTGTTTGGCTATTTTATTATAACATTGTATTGAAAGAAAATCAATATATATTGAAAAGAAAGACTTGTATTTTTTCGAACCAATAATAAAAACCATCGGATAGTGTTGTAAAAAAGAAAAACCCCTGCCGATTGGGGATCGGCAGGGGTTATGTAGCGATTAGTTGCTTGCGCCGTAATTGCCACCAAAACCGTAGTCGGTAACGATGTTGCCACCTCTGGGAATAAGGCCGGTATCACCTGTACCATTGTTAGCCTCGTCATGATCGGGGCCGCTGGTTGTGATTACATCTTCGGTGCAAAATTCAAGCATTTCGCATACAGGAACTTCATATTTCATAGAATACCTCCGTATGTGTAAGTTTTTATGAAATAGAAAGTATGATTGATTGTACTTAAATTATAGCATAGGGCTTTTTAAAAATCAATAGGTTTTTTATATTTTCTTGATTTTTCTTTATCTGTTTACATTAGTCCTGCTTTTTAGGCTCTGCGCCGTAACGGCGAGGGCCTCTCGGCCTATGGTGACGAACCTTTTTACGAACGGCGGTACGCTCGAGCCCCTTCTTGAACTCCGCTACTTCCTCCTCGCTTGCGTGGGCAAGGGTTCGACGAGCGCGCCAGGTGTCGTTGAAGTTGCGATGGAGTTTCAATACCATTAAGAGGTTGCCGTCGGTGGGACAGTTAAAGAGAAAGGTGTATTTCTGCCCCTTGGAATGTAAAGTGCGTTCCTGCTTTACAAGAGGTGTGCCGCATATAGGACACACGGGTGAGGTAACTATCTCGTCATCGAGCATCTCGCCTATCGTCACATAGCCGTCCTCTCCCGCATCGGCGTCACCTATCACCGAAGCCTCAAGGAACTCGCTCTCTGCCTCCATATAGGTGCGAACACCCAAAGGCGTGTCAAGTTTTTGAGCAACGAGGGCGGTAAAGTAAGCGTCGTTCAAGGCATCGTGGGCGGGGAGTTTTTGTGGAATTTCAAAATACTCCATAGCATATTCGAGCGACCTCTGTTTCGATGCTCCGTCGGTCTGACGGTTGAATATCTGTTGAAGGTCATAAACCCTATCGAGCCAAGAACGGTCGATGCCGTGAACGTGGAAGTTCTCCTTTAGCATAGGGATATCATCAGGCCCCCAGGTGAGAAAAACGAAGTCCTCGCCACAAAATGCCCGAAATCTCTCTGCCGCATCAACAAGGCTCGCACCGAGGTCCATTTGCTCCTGTGTTATGCCTGTCAATTCGCTGACGTGTTTATGTAATTTCTTGTAATATCTGGGTTTTACAATTATCTGATAAGAGCCGCAGATGTTCATGTTTTTGTCCATCTTCACAGCACCTATCTGTATGACCTCTCCGCGAAGCCTTGCAGACAGTTGTCTTTGCACAGCCATCGCCTTTTGCGCGTAGGCTTGATTCCACTCTAAGTCAAGCGTTATATAATACATTAGGCTCGTCCTTTATTTTGTCATTCAATTCCAAGACAATATTATATCATCTTGTCGGTTAAAAGTCAACCGTATTAATCAAGCATATTAAGATTTATTCTTGACAATGTAGCCCTTTTAGATTATAATATATAAATAATATGTAAATTCGACAGAAACGGGGGTATGCTATATGAGTACATACGAACGCATATCGGATATTTTTGCCTCACAGGTCTTTTCCGAGGATGTGATGCGAGAAAGACTGCCCAAGGACGTCTTTCGCTCTCTTCTCAATACGATAGCAACCGGTAAGGAGATTGATGCCGGTATTGCCGACGTGGTGGCAGGCGCTATGAAGGACTGGGCTATCGAGCACGGCGCAACCCACTTTACTCACTGGTTCCAACCCCTGACAGGTGTAACCGCAGAAAAGCACGACGCCTTTCTCTCTCCCGTCGGTCACGGCAAGGCTATAATGGAATTTTCGGGCAAGGAACTTATCAAGGGTGAGCCTGATGCTTCCTCCTTCCCCTCCGGCGGTCTTCGCGCCACCTTTGAGGCGCGCGGATATACTGCTTGGGACCCTGCTTCCTACGCCTTCGTTAAGGACGGCTCGCTCTATATACCCACCGCCTTTTGCTCTTATACGGGCGAGGCTCTTGACTACAAGACTCCCCTGCTTCGCTCGATGGACGCCATAAGCACCCAGGGACTTCGTATCGTTCGTCTGTTTGGTGACACAACTGCCGAAAGGGTTACACCAACGGTCGGCGCCGAGCAGGAATACTTCCTTATTGAAGAGGATGACTACAAGGCTCGCCGCGACCTCTATTACTGTGGCAGGACTCTCTTTGGCGCTCCGCCTATCAAGGGACAGGAGATGGACGACCACTACTTTGGAAGTCTGCCACCCAGAGTTTCTACATATATGCACGAACTTGACATGGAACTTTGGAGGCTCGGCATCTCGGCAAAGACCAAGCACAACGAGGCCGCCCCCTCCCAGCACGAGCTTGCTCCCATATATTGCACCACCAACATCGCCACCGACAACAACCTGCTTACTATGGAATGTATGCGCCGTCTGGCGCCCAAGTTTGGTATGGCGTGCCTTTTGGCAGAGAAGCCCTTTGAGGGTGTGGCAGGCTCGGGCAAGCACAACAACTGGTCTATATCCACCGACACCGGTGTAAACCTTTTGAAGCCCGGCAAAAACCCTGCGTCCAACAAGCGTTTTCTGCTTATTATGGCGGCGGTTATCCGTGCGGTTGACGAGTATCAGGACCTGCTTCGTATTTCGGCTTCCACCCCGGGAAACGACTGCCGTTTGGGAGGTGCTGAGGCTCCCCCCTCTATTATCTCGGTTTATCTTGGCGACGAACTTGATATGATAGTGGAGTCTATTATTGACGGCTCTACCTATCTCAAAAATGATGCAAAATATATGTCGCTCGGTGTGGCATCCGTCCCCGCAATAAGAAAGGACAACACCGACCGTAACCGTACCTCGCCCTTTGCCTTTACAGGTAACAAGTTTGAGTTCCGTATGGTTGGCTCGAGTCAGAATATTGCTCTTGCAAACATCGTTATAAACACCGCAGTGGCAGAGTCACTCTCGATATTTGCGGACAGACTCGAAGCGAGCGAGGACTTTGACAGGGAGGTTGACAGCATCATCGCCGAAACGCTCAAAGCACACAAGAGAATACTCTTCTCCGGCAACTCCTACTCGGGGGAGTGGCAGACCGAGGCACAGGAGAGAGGACTCTCTAACTATAAAACCGCACCCGAGGCATATTCGCACTTCACTGACGGGAAGAATATTTCCTTGTTTACTCGCTTTGGCGTTATGAGCGAAACCGAGATGCGTTCAAGAAGGGAAATCTTCTTCGAAAACTATCGCAAGGTCAAGAACATTGAGGCACGCACTATGCTTGAGATGACTATGCGTGACTTTATTCCTGCGGTATCCTCCTACATCGGCAAACTGTCCGAGAATGTAGGGGCAAAAAGGGCAATACTCCCACAGATTGACACCTCGGCAGAGTGCGAGCATATCGAGAAACTTTCCTCCCTACTTTCCAAGACCTACGGAGCATACAACGAGCTTATGCGTGTGGAAACCCAGGCTATGAAGAAGACCGACGAGGAGGACTCGGCATTCTACTATATGTCGCAGGTTGTGCCGAAAATGGACGCCCTTCGCCGTGTGGTTGACGCCATGGAGGTGCTCACCGCCCGTGAATTCTGGCCCGTACCCACCTACGGTGATATACTGTTTAAGATTTAACATCTTAAGATTACTATAAAGCAACTCGTGAAGTTATAATGTTTTTTAACCAAAGATAAGTGAGCCAGAAAATATCAAGAGAAAAAGCACAACAAAAGCGAGGAAAACCAATTTTCCTCGCTTTACTTTATAATAGAAAAAACGAGATAGTTACTGCATTTTACTTGCAATATCTACCCCGTTTTTTTGTTTGGGCAAGACTGCATTTAGCAGCCCTTTTTTCGGGTTTTACTTATTTTCGTCTATCCTTACAATTTTGCCTTGGAAATATGCTTCAAACTCCTCGAGTGTTCCCTCTACAAGCAGGTCTTTTTGGCAAAAGAATTTATCACTCATATTTCCTATTGGATATACAATGTGATAAAATTCACCATAGTCGATTAGTTTCTCCGCTTCTGATATTTTTTTGTATTCCTCATATCCTTTAGGACTATCACATTTATACACTACATATTCGTCTTCAATGAAAATTCTAAAGGGTGGCTGTTTGACCGTGACAACAAAAACAAGACCCGTAGAAACTAGAAGAAACACAAATGTTGCTACTAATAATCCCCAAAATTCTGCAACTATCGAAACAAACAGCACCCCTAAAAAAACAAGAGCAGCAACTACAACCCATATTTTTAGGAATAAAGTTCTTGCATAACTTTGAAAATACTTTTTTGCAGAACCCGACAGTTCTCCTTCAAATCTAATCATCTCTCGTATTCCCCGCTAATCAAATTCCAACACCTCTGATTCTAATCCAAAAAAGGGTGCTATAAACATAGGCAAAACATTGTAAAGTAATGCTCCTATAGCAACGGCCTGATATCCTGTCACTCCCAAAATGCCTATAACAACGGTTCCTGATCCCACTATTAATGCGGCACCAGTACCAACAAGGATAATAACTGTCCCAGCAGATACAAGACCAAGACCAACGCCAAGCACGGTGTTCACAACTCTATCTTCTGTAGTTAGTTCTTCACTATCTGTCAAGTTCGAGCCATTTTCATCTTCTATATTTTGCGATTCCTCAATTGTTGATCCAATTTTTGTATCAGTAAAATACGCCAAAACTCCACCAGCAACAGCACCAACAAACATTATACCAAGAATTAACCATGGAAATTCTCCCATAAAGTCTACATACATAATTGGATTATTGTTACAATACGCATACATATTGTGACCGATTAAGCCTTGACCGGTGGAAACATATCCGTCTGCATTTATAAATCTACCGGTAACGGGATCATAATATCTGCTCCTGAGATAGTACAAACCGAGGTCGGAGTCATAGTAGTAGCCACGGTATTTGAACGGATTTTTTGCAGCAGCGGTAGAAGCTCCGCCGTTGTGGTAGGTTGTAGTGAAACTGCCCCAAGCGTCGTAGATGTAGGATATAAGTTTTACCCCATCGTTGGAATATATGGCAACTATATCGCCTTGCAAATTTTTCTCATACCAATAGGTTTTCCATACTTCGCTTGCGAAAGATGCCGAGCGATAACGCATTCCTATCGGGCTTCCCGATGCATCATAAATGAATACTATGGTATAAGTGTCGCTATATTCTGCTATCAGGGTAGTTCCGTCGTATAAGTAGTATGTGGTATCGGAGTCTGTGATGGTTCTTGTCTTTGAAATCCTTAGACCGTCACCATTATAAGCGAAGGAATAGGAGGTTAAGCCACTTTGTGCGCCAACCAAACTTCGCCCCTCCCAAGTGAATGTGTCACCGTTGTAATAACTTAACGGATTGCCTATTGCATCATAGGTTATAGTATTCCCTTTGTACGCAGTCAATTTGTCGCCCCAATTGCTATTACCGTAGGTGTAAGCATCCATTGTTACAGGGTTGATAGGTGTTACATTCTCCGCTGTCAGAGCATACTTTATCTAATACTATGTATAACAATATCCCTCAAGATCAAAATAAAACGAATTGTTCTCATCGCAAAAAACTATGGTATTCGTTATCCATCTATCAACGCTTGTTTTGCTTTCATAAGATGGTACTTGACTATTTAGGCAAAACTTATCCGCCGTTTCCATATTGGAAAAATGTTGACTACTGTTATCAATAATTTCAAACTCCGGTGAGTCTATAAAAGCAGTTTTAATTCTATTGTATGATTTTTCCGAAAAACGAAAGGAGCCGTAAAAGATAAAGTTATCAACCCCGATTCGAGAGCAATATAAATAATGGAAATCCTCTACTTCAACTATCTCGCAACCTATTAATTCGGTTAAAGTTAACCCTGCTACCTTAATCGATTCATCGGCAGAGGTGTCCACATAACAAAATTGAGAAAAATCATAGGTTTCAGATTTCCAAAAAGCCCCTATTGAATTGAATAATACGGTTGACAAAGCAAGCCATATAACAATCAAGGTCGAAGGAATGCCTACCATTATTTTCGCCGACACACATTTCCTGAATATCCAAAACACGCCCCAAATAATCACATTAGCAATAATCAATAAAACAATATTTGTAGCAAAAGTAATAAAATCAAACTGAAATTGAGAATAGAGATACTTATCCCTTTCCAAACATAGCATTATAACTATCAGAGAAATATCTATCCCTATGGTTATAATAATCTTTAGTTGCTTCACCATGAGATTGCTCCTCCAAATGTAAATAGATTATACCAAGATTGATTTTCATCGAGACCTAACACCTTTCAACTTCAGGAGAGTCCCAAGTATGTGTATTCAAAAAAGATTTTTCTCAATACTACACGCCTATGTTGACTCCAATGTCTTGCAAAAAAGCTATAAAATCCTCATCATTTATTTCATTTATGGATAGCCGCTCGCCATCATTCGGTTGATAAAAGAGGAAAATAAATGAGAACGAACCAAACCATAGAAAATATGCAGAAGGGTCTAAAAACAGAGTTAGACGACTCCTATGTTTCTTTGAAAAGACTATAGCCTTTTTATAACCATAGACCCTGTTTCCAATTGTTTTTGTACAATCCTCGATGCTTTTTATCTTATAATACTCCCAAGAGTAAAAACGAGATATGAATCCTATCGAAATCCTACATCCTTTTTCGTCAAATTCAAAGCTTCTTAAAAAGCATAATACAAATTTTACAATGAGATAAATAAGAAAAAGATCAAAAATAATCCAAGGCAACCATAATGCGTTGCCTAAAGGAAGAACAAATATCGGGAGAATGATGACTATAAGTAATATAACTACAGAAACAAGCACCATTTCCTTTGCCTTTTTTGAAGGCTCTACTCTATACTTCATTTTTTATTACTCCAGTCCACGAGTTTGTCTAGCTCTAGCAAATCTGCTAGGTGTATTCGATTTATCATCAACTACTCTATATACTGCAGCAGCCAAACTATTTGCACCTACACCGAATACAAAATCACTGATTGCAGCCACACTCACCGACAAAGAACGCAAAGCCCCTTTACCCCAATTGGCAATGTTGCTTATTGTTACAGTGGTTGCCACGCCAGTGACAACTCCTACCAAAATTGCTTCTTCAAGGGTCGCACCATCATTAAAACTTGCAACGCCATAATGACCTCCGACTATTGCACCACTAATAAGAGGACCAACTCCTGGTATAGCATTCGCCGCACCTGCTACAGCATTTACAGCTACATCCACCAATGTATAGTCTTGCCCTGTTACCACCGCTGCAATAAAAGTTGTTGTGACATTTATCACAGCACCTATTAATGCCGGAATCCAAAACTCGCCGTCCTCGTCAACACGCATAACGGGGTTGTTATCACAGTAAGCAAAGAGGTTTTTGTCGGTAAGATCCATAGGTGTTGCACCGATTACGTCAATATTATCAGGCGAGATAAACCTTCCCGTATTAGGATCATAATATCTGCTCCTGAGATAGTACAAGCCGAGGTCGGAGTCGTAGTAATAACCACGGTAGGTTAGAGGATTTCGCTCTGCATTGTAGTCGAATGCAGCGTCCTCGTATTCCATTTCAAAGTTGCCCCAAGCGTCATAGATGTAGGATATGAGTTTTATTCCATCGTTGGAATATATGGCAATTATATCACCCTGTAAATTCTTCTCGTACCAATAGGTTTCCCATACTTCGCTTGCGAAAGATGCCGAGCGATAACGCATTCCTATCGGGCTTCCCGCTGCGTCATAAATGAATACTATGGTATAAGTGTCGCTATATTCTGCTATCAAGGTAGTTCGACGAGTTCAACGCCTGTATCGCTCAAAAAAGCAAAGAATTTATTTTCATCTATCTCATTTATCGAAACATCTTTATATTTATTAAATAAAAGTATTGGTCGATAATACAAGAATATAAATGAAAAATCTCCAAACCAACAGCAATAACCACCAGGATCAAACCAGGTAACTAATTTGCGTTTTTTCTTTGAAAACACTATGCACCTTTCATAAGAAAATGCTCGTCTAAACGGTTTTGTGCAGTCTTCGATTTCTTTGACTTCATAATATGACCAAGGGTATTTTTTAGAATAGAACAAGAGTGATATTTTACATCCTTCTTTATCAAATTCAAAACTGCGTAAATACAAGAAAATATGCCTTATGACTAACAAACCACAAATTATCATCAATATAGGCAACCAAATGAATATTGGAGCATTAAAAATCCCCAAAAAAGCAAACCAAACGATAATTCCTGCTATCATTAAAATCCAAACGATTGTCATTACCTTTGCCCCAATCGATGGTTTAACTTTAAATGTCATATCTTATCACCCCAATCCACGTGCACTTCGCCAATTTTTATATCGGCATTAGCTCCCATTATTCCACCAATTATTAATCCTGCTGCCAATATTATACCAACAATAAGCCAACCAATACCCTCACCAGTATAATCCGTATACATAATCGGATTATTTGAACAATATGCATAAAGATTATAACCTAACATATCTCCATTACCATTTATAATCTTATCAGCGCTAATAAATCTGCCTATGTTTGCATCGTAGTATCTCGTCTGCAAATAGTACAGCCCAAGATCGGAGTCATAGTAGTAGCCACGGTATTTGAACGGATTTTTTGCAGCAGTGGTAGAAGCTCCGCCGTTGTGGTAGGTTGTAGTGAAACTGCCCCAAGCGTCGTAGATGTAGGATATTAGTTTTATTCCATCATTAGAATATACGGCAACAATATCTCCTTGTAAATTTTTCTCATACCAATAGGTTTCCCATGCTTCGCTTGCGAAAGATGCCGAGCGATAACGCATTCCTATCGGGCTTCCCGCTGCGTCATAAATGAATACTATGGTATAGCTGTCACTATATTCTGCTATCATACCGCACCCCCATTTCACATATTGAACGCTTTGAAAACCATTGTCAAATTTATTCTACCATACATATATGGTGGCGTCAATGCTTTTTTGGCAAAAGAGTACAATTATATTAAATAAGCACAATTATGTTTGTTGATTATCTACAAGGTATGCTAAAAATAATAATGGTGGTTATTCAAATTCTTGAAAATAGAATTATACTTAAATCTGTTATAAAAAGGCGTCTTCGAGCAATTAACCAATAAAAAACAAAAAGGCCTCTTTTGGTAGAATAGAGTTTTCTACCTTAAGAGGTCCTTTTATGTGGGTAAATTATCAAATAGTTATATCAAGCTCCCTCTCGCCGTCGAGGACGGGATAGAGGTTTAGTATGCTTTTTTCCTTGCGGTAGGCGAGGGTGAGTGTACGATAGGAGCCGCCGTATGACTTGCCTACATAGGCGATTACTAAATCCGCGAGCTCCACAAGTCGAGCGTTACGCTGGTGCATACAGCCCTGGTAATAATGCTCACTTAGGGTGTCGACGGTGTCTGCCCGTGAGAGGACGTATTCGTAGGACTGCTTGTTTTCCCGCGACCACTTGTCGCTCTGTCCCTGGCAGGGGACTATGATATGCAGGGATATATCGGGATAACGAATCTTGGCAAGGAGGACGGCACGGGCTGCCATAAGGTCAAAGCCGTAGGCACCGCCGTTGTAAAATCTTCGCACGCCCTTTTCGTATGCCAGG
>JAZUPL010000080.1:0-38371 GCA_045605175.1 Eubacteriales bacterium
GACCGCTCCTTGCTTTGGGTTGTCTCCCGTCGCAAAAACAATACTCAATTGTTTTTTGCTCGCTCGCATTTAACTATGCAGCCGTATTTAGTTTTATTTGGTTTAAGAGGGGAAAAGCGAGAACTACCCCTTAGGAGGGGTTTATTATATATCGCAACCGTCGCATAGTCGCGCTCCGTCGCCTCCGCCAGACTTCGGCTTGGACCGCTCCTTGCTTTGGGTTGTCTCCCGTCGCAAAAACAATACTCAATTGTTTTTTGCTCGCTCGCATTTAACTATGCAGGCGTATTAAGTTTTATGCAACAAAAGTAACAGTAGGACGATTGGGAGGGGTTTATTATATATCGCAACCGTCGCATAGTCGCGCTCCGTCGCCTACGGGGACTTCGGCTTGGACTGCTCCTTGCTTTGGGTTGTCTCCCGTCGCAAAAACAATACTCAATTGTTTTTGCTCGCTCGCATTTAACTATGCAGGCGTATTAAATTATTATGCAAGAAAAGTAACAGTAGGACACTTAGGGGAATTATAGTAAAATGAACTATGCTTGAATCTAAAAAACGAAATCAACTTTTAATGCTCAATTATTGTACCACATTGGGAGGGAAAAGTCAATATCAAATATTATAAATTGCGTAGCCTTTTTTGAGGCGTTTTTCTGTTGCATATATAGAACATAAAACAACTAAAAATTCTTGTTAAACCAACCCCGTGTTAAATTTTATGGATTTATTCTGAACGAATTAAAGTGGTTATGTAAATAAAAGTTTGCACTTCGCTTGACTACAATCCACAAAATCAAGGTTGCGCCCTCGTTTTCTTTTTGTTTGACTTCATAAAACCGAAGATATAATGGATATATTTCTTTCCCCTTGACAAAAAAGTTGGTTTAGTTTAGAATAAATGGTGAAAAATATATTTGATGGAGTAGATATGAAAGATAGTATTATTCCAAAATTTAAAAAGGATCGGATTACCACATTGAAAAACACCTTGCTTGTTATTGCAGGAACTCTTGTTTTGTCTTTCGGCGTTGGCATGTTCCTCATTCCTTTTGATCTTGTAACCGGGGGAATGAGTGGCGTTGGTGTTATTATACATCGTGTTTTAGAACCTGTTCCTTTCTTTGGGACGCTCACTGCCGATGTTTACATTTCATTTCTTAACACTGTTTTCTTCTTCATAGGTTGGCTTGTACTTGGGCGTTCCTTTGCCGCAAAAACCTTGGTATCCGCCATTGTCTATCCCATAGGACTTCGTTTGTTTACCGCTCTTTCCTCAAGCGACCTGTTTGGAGGATTTTTCAATCTTGCATCGCCCTATTATGCCGAGTACAGCGAGATAACCGTACTGCTCGCCACCGTTTTTAGCGGTGCAATAATAGGCGCAGGCGTTTCGCTTACCTTCAACGGTGGAGGGTCAACGGGCGGCATTGACATTATTGCGCTTATAATAACAAGACGTTTCAAAAAGTTGAAGAACTCTACTGTTCTTCTCTGTATTGACACGGTTGTAATTATTAGTGGTATGTTCGTCATAGGCAATCTCGCACTCTCTCTTCTTGGTATTATTTCGGCACTTATATGTTCAATAACCATTGACAAAATTTTCATAGGCGAAACTGGTGCGCTTATTGCCCAGGTTATATCCGAAAAGCACAAAGAGATAAACGAAGCGGTAATTCAAAGGCTTCGCAGGACTACTACTGCAATTGGAGTTGTCGGTGGCTACTCAGGCAAGGAAAAGACTATGCTTACAATAACCTTCCGTATGGCCCAGTATGCCGAGTTTACAGCCATATTAAATGAGATAGACAAAAACGCATTTGTCACCGTCCACCGCGCTCACGAAATAAACGGGGAGGGTTGGACCTATATAATACCCGAGCATGAGGAGTGGGACGAACGAGGCGAGCATGGAGATGTTTAATTTCACACGCATAGGGGCTTTTGGAGAATAATGTAAACTGTTGTTGTCAAAAAAACAGCATGAAAGGAGAAGAAATGAATATACGAAATGTCACCGTGGATTTTTCAAAGAAAAGTGGAAAAATGCGTCCATTAAACTGCCTAAACTCCGGCCCTGCTTTTGGCGTGGATATGTCGCTTGATTTTAGCGAAGAGTATCGCTCGCTTTCTGTACCCTTTGTTAGAACGGATAGGGTAGAGTTTCCTCACGGTGCTGATAGATATGTTGATATTCATTGTCTTTTCCCTGATTTTTCGCTTGATGAGAGATTTGAATCGTCCTATAACTTTGCCCCCACAGACGCGTACCTGTCAGCCATTAAAGCGACGGGAGCAGAGATTTTTCTGCGTCTTGGCGAGTCGATAGATCCTTATGAGATAAAGCGATATATCAAAAAACCGAAAGACTTTCAAAAGTGGGCTAACATTTGCGAGCGCATTATTGCCCATTATAACGAGGGGTGGGCGAGAGGCTTTAAGTTTGGAATAAAATATGTCGAGATAATGTGCGATATTGACGAGCCTGACGCTTGGCAGTCGTCGATAGAGAATTATTTTGAACTTTATCGCACCGTATCGAATCATCTTAGGGCAAGATTCCCAAGACTCCGTATAGGTGCGTATTCCTCGGGTGGTTTTTTTGCACTTAACCATTGGAACGGCTCACCTTTGCAAAAGCGATATATTGAAGTTCTTGAAAAATTTCTTGACTATATAGGTAACAAGTCAACGAGCGCACCTCTTGATTTTCTCTCTTGGAAGTGCTCTATCGATAATGCAGAGGAACTCTCGCTTCACGCTAATTATGCAAGGAATTACCTTGTGCAGTCGGGCTTTCGCAAGGCGCAAAGTATTCTTACCCGATTTGACATTCTTCCACAGGGAGAATTGCCCCGTCACAAGGAGAAGGAATACCCGTCCCGATTGCTTTCGGCGCTTATTACAGCGCAAAAGAGCAGTATCGATATGCTGTTTCTTTCTGAGGCAGACCCCCGCTCGAATCTCTGTCCGCTTTACTCTACCGAGGATAGGGAAAACAAGCACTACTTTGGGCCTTACCGTGCTATGGAGGCCTTTGGCGAACTTTATCGTCTTGGCACCGAGGTGGAAACCGACGGAGATTACAGAAAGGAACTTTCTACCCTTGCGGCAACAGACGGCACCGATGGAGCAATTCTTCTTGTCACACGGGAATACAGTGGAGTTATAGAGATTGATGTAAAGGGTGCAAACTACACTACATACACTCTTCGTGGTTTAATTGGCGGAGGGGAAAGAGGAGCGGGTTACTACTCAGCCGACAAGCCTGCCGTATTGAACGACGGAAAGGTTCTTCTTCGAGTAGGAAAATATGAGGTTTATCTAATCACATTTGGACAAGGTGTCTGAACTTCTGTTTTTATAAAGGTGATTACACACCGGTTAAACCGTAAAGTAGGCCTCTAAAAACAGAGATAAACCTAATTTGGTAAAAAGACACAAAAAAACAAAAGAATAGCATAAAATTTTCATAGTTACAATTAAATATTTTTATTGACAATTAAGTATTGAATATGATAAAATATCAATTGGTATAGGGTTTTTGCAACTGACGGAAAAGGGGGAGCACCCCTGGGAAGCAAAAATCACCTTAATGTCGACCGTCTGGGCAAAACTACCGTTATAAGGTGGTGTTGCCCTTTTTTCAATTTTATCCTGTGATGGGCAATGAGAAAACAATTTGTTAACTAACAAAAAGGAGATATTTATGAAAAAAGTAGCAGTTTTGATGGGTAGCGACAGCGACCTTCCTATCGTGGAAAAGGGCATAGCCGTTCTTTCTGATTTCGGCGTACCCTTTGAGGTTCACGTCTATTCTGCCCACCGTACACCTATTGAGTGTGCCGAGTTTGTAAAGAGCGCTGAGGAAAATGGATTCGGTGCTATAATCTGTGCTGCGGGTATGGCTGCCCACCTTGCAGGTGCGGTTGCCGCAAATACGACCCTGCCGGTAATCGGTATTCCTATCTCCTCGAAAAACACAGGAGGTATGGACGCTCTTCTTGCTACTGTGCAGATGCCCTCGGGCATTCCTGTTGCGACAGTGGCTATTGACGGTGCGGCAAATGCGGCGTATCTTGCTATACAGATTCTCGCCCTGTCGGACTCCTCTCTTTCGGCTAAATTAAAAGAGGCTCGTAAGAAGGCTACTGAAAAGGTGCTTGAGAAGAACAAGGCAATAGAAGAGAAGTATTCATAATCGCTTTTAATAAAGTTTTATAATAGCATTGTCGCCGAAATAGGATAAGCGGCAGTATTTTTCAAGCATCCTACTTTGTTAACGGAGAAAAATATGGGAATTTTCGGAATTATTGGAGAGAGAAAAACCGACGTCGCATCCAGCGTGTACTATGGGCTTTATGCATTACAGCACCGTGGACAGGAAAGTGCGGGTATAACCGTGAATGACGACGGTCTGTTTCACACTTATAAGGACACAGGACTTGTAAATGACGTGTTCACCCGTACGTCGATGGAACGCCTCGGACAGGGGAATATGGCTATCGGCCATTGCAGATACGGCACTTTGGGCACAAAGGGGCATATAAACTCCGAGCCTATCGTCGTAAATCACATAAAGGGACGGTTGGCTTTGGCAACCGACGGAAGACTTGTAAATGCCGATCTTCTGCGTCAGGAACTCGAACTTGGCGGTATGATATTCCATACTGCATCGGATGCTGAGATATTCTCCTGCGTTATTATTAAGGAGCGCCTTTCAGCGCCGTCTATTGAGGAGGCTGTAAATCGCGCGATGCACAAACTTCGTGGCGGTTACTGTATGATCCTTATGTCACCGAGAAAGTTGATAGCGGTAAGAGATCCCAACGGACTCCACCCACTCTGCTACGGAAAGAGGGATAACGGTCAGTACGTTGTCGCGAGCGAGAGTTGTGCGCTTGACTCGGTGGGAGCAACCTTTATCAGGGAGATTCGCCCCGGTGAAATTATGGTATTCTCCGATGATGGAATAAAGTCTATTACCGACCATTGTGATAAAGTGTCGGAAAGACTCTGTATATTCGAATATCTCTATACTGCAAGACCTGACTCGGTTATTGCTGAGCGCTCGGTACAGGCGGCGAGGAAAAGAGCGGGTGCTCTGCTTGCCAAGGCGCACCCTGTTGAGGCGGACGTAGTAGTCGGTGTACCCGATTCCGGACTTGATGCCGCTCTTGGATATGCCGAGGAGTCGGGTATTCCCTACGCCATAGGTCTTATAAAGAATAAATACATAGGCAGAACCTTTATTGCCCCGGGGCAGAACGTCCGCGAGGACAAGGTGAGAATAAAACTCAATCCCGTATCCTCTGCAGTCAAAGGAAAGCGCGTGGTTTTGGTCGATGACTCGATAGTAAGAGGAACGACCTGTGCAAGGATTGTTCGCCTGTTCCGTAATGCGGGCGCTACCGAGGTTCATCTTCGTTCTTCCGCCCCCCCATTCCTTAACCCCTGTTATTACGGCACCGACATCGACTCCAAGGAGGCGCTGATTGCCTGCCACCACACGGTTGACGAGATAGCAAAAATAGTTGGAGCCGACTCTCTTGGCTATCTTCTTCTTGAAGATGTAGAGAAGATAGCGGAGGGCAGTGCTTGCGGCGGATTTTGCACCGCCTGCTTCGACGGAAAATATCCCACCGAAGCCCCAACGATAATCAAGAATAAATTTGACAATAAAATTTCAGAAAGAGAGAACTGAAACGTGAAGAATTCCAGATCAGAAAGTTATGCAGCAGCCGGTGTTGATATTACCGCCGGTTACAAGGCAGTTGAGTTAATGAAGGCTCACATCGCAAGAACGGTTACCAAAGGTGCTGACACCGATATTGGAGGATTTGGCGGTCTGTTTGAACTTGACCTGGAGGGCCTCGGCATCACCAAGCCCGTGCTTGTTTCGGGCACCGACGGCGTTGGAACAAAACTCAAGATAGCCTTCCTTATGGACAAGCACGATACGGTAGGTATCGACTGCGTGGCAATGTGCGTAAATGATGTCATCTGCGTTGGTGCAAAGCCACTTTACTTCCTTGATTATATTGCCTGTGGCAAGAACGTTCCTGAGAAAATCGCAGATATCGTAAAGGGTGTTTGCGAGGGTTGTGTGCAGTCGGGTGCGGCTCTTATAGGCGGCGAAACTGCCGAGATGCCCGGTTTCTATCCTGTGGACGAGTATGACCTTGCAGGCTTTGCGGTAGGTGTTGTTGACAAGACAAAGGTTCTTGATAAGACTAAGATGCAGGCAGGCGACGTTATAATCGCTATCCCCTCAAGTGGCGTTCACTCCAACGGCTTCTCGCTTGTTCGCAAGGTGTTTGATATAGAGAACTGCGACCTTAAGAGCCCAAGAGCGGAACTCGGTGGCAAGAGCCTCGGTGAAACTCTCCTTACCCCCACCAAGATATATGTCAAGCCTATGCTTGCCCTCTTTGAGAATGTCACCGTCAAGGGTGTTTCTCACATCACGGGTGGTGGCTTCTATGAGAATATTCCCCGCAGTTTCCCCAAGGGACTTGGCGCAAGAATTAACAAGTCGGATGTAAGAATTCTTCCTATATTCGACCTTATCGCCAAGGAAGGCAACATTCCCGAGAGGGATATGTTCAACACCTTCAATATGGGTGTCGGTATGGCAGTTGTCGTTTCGGCACAAGAGGCAGAAAAGGCTCTTGAAATCTTGAAGGCCGAGGGTGAGGACGCATACCTGCTCGGTACGGTTGTAGAGAGCGACGAGGGTGTTATCCTATGCTAAAAGCGAAGATAGCCGTACTCGTTTCGGGTGGCGGCACTAATCTGCAGGCTCTTATAGATGCCGAGAAGAGTGGTATTATCAACTCGGGCGAGATAGTCCTTGTTCTCTCTAATAAAGAGGGGGCGTACGCTCTTGAACGTGCGAAGAATGCGGGGATTGAAACCGTCACTATTCAAAAAAAGGACTGTCTTGACCAAGCGGATTTTGAGAGTAAAATGATAGATGCCCTCGATAGCCGAGAGATAGATATTATAGTTCTTGCTGGATTTATGAGCATTCTCTCCGGGAATTTTACAAGGCACTATGAAGAGCGTATTATAAACGTGCATCCGTCTTTAATTCCCTCGTTTTGTGGTAAGGGATTCTACGGACTTCGAGTCCACGAGGCCGCCCTCGAGTACGGGGTTAAGGTGAGCGGTGCAACCGTCCATTTTGTAAACGAGATACCAGACGGTGGCAGGATAATTATGCAGCGTGCGGTAGAGGTCAGAGAGGGAGATACCCCCGAAACCCTGCAAAGACGCATAATGGAGGAGGCAGAGTGGAAAATTCTCCCCCTTTCCTGTGAGTTGGTATGTAAAGAAATCGTCGAAAAAACGCACGAATAATTTGTGAGGTATGTATGAATATTTACGAGATAAATAAAATTGACGCCCTCCTTTCCCCAAATCCCTATCCGGGCAGAGGAATAATTGTGGGCAAGAGTGCCGATGGCAAAAACGCAGTGATAGCCTACTTCATTATGGGAAGAAGCGAAAACTCCCGCAACCGTGTATTTGTAGAGAAAGAGGAGGCGGTATTCACCGAGCCGTACGATTTTTCCAAGGTGGAGGACCCCTCGCTTATCATCTATGCGGCGATAAGAGAGTATGAAAACAAACTTATCGTGACCAACGGTGACCAGACCGACACTATCTACGAGAGCGTAAAGTGTGGCAAGTGCTTCCGTCACGCATTAAGACAGCGTGAGTTTGAGCCGGATAGCCCCAACTTCACCCCTCGTATCAGTGCTATGCTCGATTTTGAGGGTGGCGATTTTACATACGAGATGAGCATTCTTAAGAGTGCTGACGCACTTGGTACTGCCTGCAACAGATATTTCTACGAATATCAGCCCTTAGCAGGTCTTGGCCACTTTATCCATACTTACGTAACCGACGGCAACCCCATTCCAACATTCCAGGGCGAGCCTGAGAGGGTGGCAATTCCTGACTGTATCGACGAGTTTACCAAAGCGATATGGAATAATCTCAATGAGAATAACAAGATATCGCTCTATGTTCGCTATATCGGTCTTACAAACGGCAGGACCGAAACAAGAATGATTAACAAAAACGGTTAAGAGGTGTATTATGAAAGAATTTGAACTTAAATATGGCTGTAACCCCAACCAAAAGCCCTCAAAGATTTATATGGCAGACGGCTCGGAACTTCCTATTGAAATACTCTCGGGCAGACCTGGTTATATTAACTTCCTCGATGCTTTTAACTCATGGCAACTTGTAAAGGAACTCTCCGAGGCGACAGGACTTCCTGCGGCAACCTCTTTCAAGCACGTAAGCCCCACCTCTGCGGCGGTTGGAGTTAAACTTTCGCCCGAACTTAAAAAGGCTTGCTTCGTTGACGATATCGAGGGGCTTGACGAGTCCCCGCTCGCTTGCGCCTACGCAAGAGCGAGAGGCACCGACCGTATGTCCTCCTTCGGTGACTGGATAGCACTCTCGGATGTTTGTGACGTTACTACCGCACTTCTTATCAAGCGTGAGATTTCCGACGGAATTATTGCTCCCGGATATACCGATGAGGCTCTTGAAATTCTCAAAACCAAGAAGAAGGGCAACTACAATATTGTAAAAATCGACCCCTCTTATGTTCCCGCACCTATTGAAACCAAGCAGGTGTTTGGCATAACCTTCGAGCAGGGAAGAAACAACTTTGAGATTAACAAAGAACTCTTTAATAATATAGTTACCGCTAACAAGGAACTCCCCGAGGAAGCGGTACGCGACCTTATTATCGCCCTTATCACCTTGAAGTACACCCAGTCTAACTCGGTATGCTATGCATACAAGGGACAGGCAATAGGTGTAGGCGCAGGTCAGCAGTCGAGAATACACTGTACTCGCCTCGCAGGAACAAAGGCGGATACCTGGCATCTTCGCCAGTACGAAAAGGTGCTTAACCTGCCCTTCCTGCCCACCCTCTCTCGTCCCGACAGAGATAACGTCATCGACGGATATATCAACAAGAACGAGGAGGACGTATGTGCCGAGGGTAACTGGCAGAAGTATTTTACCACCCGTCCCGAGCCTCTTACCGACGAGGAGGCGAGAGCCTACCTTGACACCATTACAGGCGTTTCTCTTGGCTCTGACGCCTTCTTCCCCTTCGGTGACAATATCGAGAGAGCGAAGAGGAGCGGTGTATCCTATGTTGCCGAGCCCGGTGGCTCTGTTCGTGACGACGTAGTTATCGAAACTGCCAACAAGTACGGTATGGTTATCGCCTTCACAGGTATGCGTCTGTTCCATCACTAATACGAGGTGATAGGATGAGAATACTTGTTGTTGGCGGTGGCGGAAGAGAACACGCCATTATAAGAAAACTTAAAGAAAACAGCGAGGTGAGCGAGATATTCGCCCTCCCCGGCAACGGTGGTATGGCAAAGGATGCTACCCTCGTTCCCATCGGGGCAAAGGATATAGACGGTATAGTTCGCTTTGCCACCGAGAATGCTATCGACTATGCGGTAGTTGCTCCCGACGATCCCCTCGTTCTTGGTTGCGTTGACCGACTTGAGGACGTTGGAATTCCTTGCTTTGGACCTCGTGCCAATGCGGCTATAATCGAGGGAAGCAAGGTCTTTTCCAAAAATCTGATGAAAAAATACGGCATTCCCACCGCGACCTACGAGGTGTTCGAGGACGCAAAGGAAGCCTACACCTATCTTGAAAGTGCGCCTATCCCCACGGTTATCAAGGCGGACGGTCTTGCACTCGGTAAGGGCGTTATAATCGCCACCACAAGAGAAGAGGCACTTGATGCCGTTAAGACCATAATGGAGGACGGCAAGTTTGGTGCAAGTGGTAGCCGTATAGTAGTTGAGGAATTTCTCACGGGTCCCGAGGTGTCGGTTCTTGCCTTTACAGACGGCGAAACCGTGAAGCCTATGGTTTCCTCAATGGACCATAAGCGTGCCGGCGACCTTGACACAGGACTTAACACGGGTGGCATGGGTACAGTAGCGCCCAACCCCTATTACACCGACGCCATAGCCGAGGAATGTATGAGGACTATTTTCCTCCCCACTATCCGCGCTATGAAGGCGGAGGGCAGAGAATTCCGTGGTTGCCTTTATTTCGGTCTTATGCTGACAAAGGATGGCCCTAAGGTTATCGAGTACAACTGTCGCTTTGGCGATCCCGAAACACAGGTTGTGCTCCCCCTGCTTGAGTCTGACCTTCTTACCGTAATGCGTGCCACTACCGAGGGTACACTCGCCGAGTGCGAGGTAAAATTTGCCAAGGGAAGTGCCTGTTGCGTAATTATGGCATCGAAAGGCTACCCCGAGAAGTACGAGTCTGGATTCCCTATAATTATGGACGAGGTGGTTGCCCCCGACGTGTTTGTTGCAGGTGCAAAACTTGACGGCGAGAGGCTCCTTACGGCAGGTGGTAGAGTCCTTGGCGTCACTGCGGTTGCCCCCACTCTCGAGGAGGCTATCTCTTACGCCTACAAGAAGGTGAAAAAGGTTTCCTTTGACAATGCATTTTACAGACACGACATCGGCCAAAGAGCGCTTATGGCGAAGAAAGGATAAGATAAATGGTATATCGCATTTATGTAGAAAAAAAGCCCTCGCTTGACCACGAGGCGAGAGCCCTCCTTGGGGAGATATCCACCTTCCTCGGTATAGAGGGCGTGGAGAAAATCAGAATATTCAATCGCTATGATGCCGAGAATATCACCGAGGAACTGTTTAGTTACGCAGTAGGTACTGTATTCTCCGAGCCTCAGCTTGATAACACTTATACCGAACTTGATACCGACGGCGCTATCGTCTTTGCTACCGAGTTTTTGCCCGGTCAGTTTGACCAGCGTGCAGACTCTGCGGCTCAGTGTATCCAGCTTATCTCCCAGGGAGAGAAGCCTACCGTAGTAAGCGCCAAGGTATATCTGCTCTACGGTGATGTGAGCGAAAGTGACCTTGCAAAAATCAAAAAGCACGTTATAAACGCGGTTGAATCCCGTGAGGCATCTCTTGAAAAGCCCGAAACCATAAAGGCAGAGTATTCTATTCCCACTGAGGTAAAAATGCTTGAGGGCTTCCTCGACCTTGATCGAGAGGGACTTTGCGACTTCGTTTCTACCTACGGTCTTGCTATGGATGAGGGTGATATAGAGTTCTGCCAAAACTACTTCAAGACCGAGGGCAGATGTCCCACTATAACCGAAATCAGAATGATAGATACCTACTGGTCTGACCACTGCCGTCACACCACCTTCAATACTACGGTGGACAGCGTGCATTTTGAGGACGCAGTGCTTGAAGAGGCGTATGCCGATTACATAGCGGCAAGAGAGAGCCTCGGCAGAACCAAGCCCATAAACCTTATGGACATCGGCACTATTGCTGCAAAGTGCCTTAAAAAGGCAGGTCTGCTTTCAAAACTTGACGAGTCGGAGGAAATTAACGCCTGTACGGTCAAGATAACCGTTAATGTTGACGGTGTGGAAGAGCCTTGGCTTCTTCTCTTTAAGAACGAAACTCATAACCACCCCACCGAGATAGAGCCTTTTGGTGGTGCTGCGACCTGTATAGGTGGCGCTATCCGTGATCCTCTTTCGGGTAGATCCTACGTCTATGGCGCTATGCGTCTTACAGGCGCGGCAGACCCCCTTCGCCCCATTGAAGAAACTCTTGAGGGCAAACTCCCACAGAGAAAGATAGTAACAACCGCAGCGGCAGGCTATTCCTCCTACGGCAACCAGATAGGTCTTGCAACAGGTATTGTTGACGAGATATACCACGACGGCTATGCGGCAAAGCATATGGAGGTCGGCGCAGTTATCGCCGCCGCTCCCCAGAAAAACGTGCGTCGCGAGGTTCCCGCGGACGGCGACCTTGTAGTTCTTCTTGGCGGTAGAACAGGTCGTGACGGATGCGGTGGTGCAACAGGCTCCTCTAAATCGCATAACCTCAAATCGCTTGAAAACTGTGGCGCAGAGGTGCAAAAGGGTAACGCTCCCGAGGAGAGAAAAATCCAGCGTCTGTTCAGAAATCCCGAGGTTTCCTCTATGATAAAGAGGTGCAACGACTTTGGCGCAGGCGGTGTGTCTGTTGCTATTGGCGAACTTGCTGACGGACTTGACATCGACCTCAACGCAGTTCCCAAAAAGTACGAGGGACTTGACGGAACAGAACTTGCCATAAGCGAATCTCAGGAGAGAATGGCGGTTGTTATCGAAAAGGAGAACAGAGAGCGCTTCTTAGCCCTTGCGGATAGCGAAAACCTTGAAGCCACCGTCGTAGCGGTAGTAAAGGCAGAGCCAAGGCTCCGTATGACCTGGAACGGCAAGGTTATCTGTGACATAAGCCGTGAGTTCTTAAACTCTAACGGTGCAGAAAAGCATATTGATATTTCTGCCCCCAAGATAGAGGATTATAATAAGACTACTCCCACCGATTTCGCAGAGGGCTTGACCTCGGTAGCCTCCGACCTTAACTGTTGCTCCAAGCGTGGACTTTCCGAGAGATTTGACAGTACCATCGGCGCAGGAACAGTGCTTATGCCCTTCGGTGGCAAGTATCAGCGCACTCCCATTCAGGCTATGGTACATAAAATATCCTGCGAAAAGGCTCACACCGACACCGTGTCGCTTATGTCCTGGGGCTACAACCCCTTTATAAGCGAAAAGAGCCCTTACCATGGTGCATACCTTGCGGTTGTCGAGTCGGTAAGCAAACTTATTGCTACCGGTGCGTCCTTTGAGGATGTGTACCTCACCTTCCAGGAGTATTTCGAGAAGCCGATGAAGGACCCCAAGAGATGGGGCAAGCCCCTATCCGCACTTCTCGGTGCATTCAAGGCACAGATGTCGCTCGGCGTTGCTGCAATAGGCGGCAAGGACTCTATGAGTGGAACTTTCGAGAAACTTGACGTTCCCCCCACGCTTATATCCTTTGCGGTAACCACCGATAAACTTGATAGCATAATTTCTCCCGAGTTCAAAAAAGCAGGAAACAAGGTGGTTATACTCTATCCCGAGTATGACGAAAACGGTCTGCCCGTGACCGAGTCGCTTATTAAGAATTACAACACCGTGACAACGCTTATGAGAGAGGGCAAGGTTTCTTCTGCCTACACTCCCACCCTTGGCGGTGTTGCCGAGGCGGTTATAAAAATGGCTATGGGTAACGGATACGGATTTAACTTCGATAGTTCGGTATCTATGGAGGCTATATTTGGCTATTGCTACGGTGCATTTGTTCTTGAACTTTCTTCCGACACAGAGGTAGGCTTGCCCCTCGGTACAGTCACCGATGACGGAAAATTCACCTATGGTGAAAAGTCTGTTTTTTGTGACAAAATTTACGGCGCTTACGAGGACAAACTTGAGAGCGTATATTCCTGCAATATCGAAAGCCCCAAGGAAAAGGTAGAGAATGTTTCCTTTGTCGCATCCACAAGGGTTGCCCCCGCCGTAAAGGTCGCAAAACCCAAGGTGCTTATTCCTGTATTCCCCGGAACAAACTGCGAGTACGACTCGGCAAAGGCGGTCGAGGCGGCAGGTGCTGAGGCAGAGATATTCGTTATAAACAACCTTACCGCCGACGGTATCAAGCGTAGCGCAGAGAAATTCACCTCGCTTATAGGAGAGAGCCAGGCTATCTTCGTACCAGGTGGCTTCTCGGGTGGTGACGAGCCTGACGGATCGGGTAAGTTTATCACTGCATTCTTCCGTGGCGCATCGGTAAAAGAGGCGGTCACCGACCTGCTTGACAGACGCGACGGTCTTATGTGCGGTATTTGCAACGGCTTCCAGGCTCTTGTAAAACTCGGACTCGTTCCCTACGGACGCATAATAGACACCGACGAGAGTTGTCCCACTCTTACATTCAACAACATCTCTCGCCACCAGTCCAAGATAGTTCGCACTCGTATAGCATCAAATATGTCGCCTTGGCTCTCGCTTTGTGAGGTTGGCGAGGTGTATAATGTGCCTATCTCCCACGGAGAGGGTAAATTCCTCGCTTCGCCTGAATCGGTTGCCGAACTTATCAAGAACGGACAGATAGCAACTCAGTACGTTGACCTTGACGGTAACGCAACCTACGATATTCAGTACAACCCCAACGGCTCAACCTTTGCAATAGAGGGTATAACCTCGCCCGACGGACGTGTATTCGGTAAAATGGGACACTCCGAGCGTATCGACAGTGGACTTTATCGCAACGTCTATGGCGAATACGACATCAAGATGTTCGCATCTATGGTTAAGTATTTCAAATAAGTTTTAATCTTACAAAAAATACAAAATCCCCCGAGAGAAAACTTGAAAACATTTTCAAGAAACTCTAAGGGGATTTTTTATGTAAGAAAAAGAGATGGGAAGATGTTAGGTATAATAAAGCCTAAAACCGAGCAAACTTAAACTGCGATATATAATAAATTTATATGTCGAAAAATGGTAAATATAAGGAGCAAGGAAAATGGCAGAAAAGAAGGATAAACTTGCAACCGATGTGGACGGAAGATATGCAAAGGAAACCTCAAGAAATGCAGTACCCGGTATTAACACCCCAGACATAGCACTTCCTGCGTTTAATCCCCCTGTACCAAATCGTGCCTGGACTGCTATGAGAATGGGTAAGGATATTGACGAACTTACCGAACAGGAAAAACGCGATCTCTATTACGGAAAAGACGGTGGTTTTTGATGAGTACAAAGGATAAAGCAAACAAGAATATTTTTGCAAGAATGGTAGATTGGATGCGCTCGTTGTTTAATAAAATGATGGGAAAAGATGAACAATAGACTTTTATAAGAAAATAAAGATAATAACGACAAAAATCGCCCAAAACCGTAACTTTTTAGGTTTTGGGCGACTACATTATTCAGTTGCAATTAAGTCGCAAGCCTTGGTCCAACGGGTGTAAACACCGCCGTACAGTTCCTCGCTCTCACAACCGATAAGTTTAAGGGTTGCTTTTGTCCCTTCTGGAATAGTGAAGGAATAGCGTATATCGTCACCGAAGTATTCCCACTCGGAAACTATAACGCCTCTCCTTGTTTCAAGGCGTACCTTTGCCGAACCCATTTTGCGTGAGGGGATGGGCGAGAGGTCAAAACTCTTGTAAGCAGGCTCGGTGGGCTTTATACCAAGAATAGTA
Organism: Eubacteriales bacterium; assembly: GCA_045605175.1. Classification (GTDB taxonomy): domain Bacteria; phylum Bacillota; class Clostridia; order Oscillospirales; family CAG-272; genus UBA1740. The sequence continues at coordinate 15,154 of JAZUPL010000080.1, forward strand.
CCGTAGAACCAGGATGCAACAGATCCGTAGGCGTAGTGGTTGTAGGAGTTCATGCTCGTGCTCCAAACCGTACCGTCCTCGCGAATACCGTCCCAATGCTCCCAAATGGTGGTTGCCCCCATATTGACCGAGAATAGCCAGGAGGGGAACGCCTCTTGATATAAGAGGGTATAGGCTTTGTCTGCTCTGCCTACTTCGGTGAGTGTGTCAAGGAGATAGGGAGTGCCTACAAATCCCGTGGTAAGTCTGTCACCATTTTTCTCGATAAGTTCTACCAACCTGTTTGCAAACTTCTCTTTTATCTTCGGAAGATTATCCACAAGACCAAAGTGCAAAGTAAGTACATAGGCGGTCTGTGTGTCGCTAATAAGCTTTCCCCTCTTGATATACTCCTTTTGGAAAGCCCTTCGAATACGCTCCGCCATGTTGTCGTATCTTTGGGAATTAAGTCCAAGCTCGCGAAGAGCCTTTGCTATTATTCTTGTGTCGTGATAGAAGTAGCAGTTTGCAATAAGGTCCTTGTTTGTGATTCCTGTCAATGAGCCGTTCTCACCGTCCATAGCGAGCCAGTCGCCGTAGTGATTGTTGTCAAGATAGAGATATCTCTTACCGGGACGGGAATACATATATCCCACCCACTTTTTCATCATAGGGAGATGCTCGCGGAGCAGGCTCTTGTTTCCGTATGCCATATATAATTCCCAGGGAATAATGCAACAGGCATCGCTCCAGGCGGCAGAGTTTTTATCTTCTTCGCTAAACACCTGGGGAATAATAAATGGCAAGCCTCCGTCCTCAAGTTGCTCGGAAGCCATACATCTGAGCCACTTGGTAAAGAACTTCTCTGTGTCAAAGTTTAAGGACGCAGTACGGCAAAAGACCTGGGCATCCCCCGTCCAACCGAGCCTTTCATCTCTTTGCGCACAGTCGGTGGGAATGTCGAGGAAGTTATCCCTCTGTCCCCAGATAACGTTAGAGTAGAGTTGATTTATCTTCTTATACCCACACTTAAAATATCCCGTGCGTTTCATATCCGAGTGCATAGAGATAGCACGGAAGCAATCAGGGTTTACACTCTCGCACCAGTCAACAAGTTTAAGGTAACGGAAGCCGAAGAAGGTGTAGTGAGGTTTGTAAACCTGCCAACCTTTTTTGGTGGTATAAGTGACACGGGACTTTGCCGAGCGATAGTTTTCGTTGTAGAAGTTGCCGTCCTTGTCAAGAATTTCGGCGCACTCGATACTTACTGTTTCTCCACCCTTGGCATTCCTGATAACAAATTCCATAACGCCGGTAAGATTTTGCCCAAAGTCGAGGACTGTTTCTCCCTTGGGTGTGATAATAACCTCGCGAACACGGATTTCCTCGATTTCTCTTGTAGGCTCGCCTTCAAGAGGTATAAGGTTTTCTTTTGGGTAGGAGTAGGCACGTGCGTTTTCGGTGTATTCGACTTCAACACCTGCATTGAAGGTTTCGCCGTCATAAATTCCTGAGAAAGTAACACCCGATTTTCCCACCTGCCAACTCTCGTCTGTGCCTATGTATTCGGTTTGACCGTTTTCGTAGGTAAGTGCAAGCGAGCAAATAAGAGCAGGGCAGGAGTTATACATAGGTCGGGGGTGCCTGTCGTTTATACCTCTTGAGGAATACCAACCGTTGCCAAGACCTACTACTATCTCGTTTTCCTCCTCAAGAAGGTCTTTAATATCATATTCAAAATACTGTACTCTCTTTTTATAGTTGGTCCAACCGGGAGTCATATAGTCCCCGCCGACTCTCTGCCCGTTTATAAACGCCTCGAAAATACCAAGGGCAGAAATGTAAAGTTTTGCACTCTTGATTTTGTCGGTCAGGGCGAAGATTTTCCTGAAATTAGAACACACGGGTGCCCACTCGGGGTTGGATGATATGAATTCTGCTGAATAAATAGGACACTTCATCAGAGCATTACTCCTTTGTAAAAATGTAAATAATTATTTGCTAAAAGCGAAAAATATCCGCGTATTTATGATAACATATTATCCTGCCGCTTGTCAATTGAAATGCCGATAAAACCTGAGTAAAATTCGCTTTAATTTCAAAAACGTCCCTCGGGTGCGCACAAAAGATTTTGTTTTTCTCTTGACAAGCAGGGATATATATAGTAAAATATCTATGTATGAAATAAACCGAAAGGAAATAGAGTTTGATGGAAAGAACTTATATCGGTAAAATAACTCCCGGCACTCGCAAGATACAGGGCTTTGTGGAGAATTTCCGTAACAAGAAGAATATGGCGTTCATCGTCGTAAGAGATATAACCGGCAAAATGCAGGTGACGGTAATCAAGGAGGAGCATCCCGAGTTTAACGAGATGCTTGACCGTCTTACCATTCATTCGGTAGTGTCCTTTGAGGGCGAGGTCGTTGCAAGCGAATATGTAAAACTTGGTGGCATCGAGATGTACCCCACATCTATGCGTATCGAGTCGGTGGCAGACGCCCTTCCTATCAAGGACGACTCCGATATTGACGTGCGTATGGATTACAGATGGATAGACCTACGCCGTGAGCGTAACCACCTTATGTTAAAGCTTCAGACCACCCTGACAGGTGCGCTTCGTGAATTTCTTCTTGAACGTGACTTCGTCGAGATTCACACACCCAAGCTTATTGCCGCTGCCAGCGAGTCTGGCTCCGACGTGTTCGAGGTAAAGTATTTTGAGGGCAATGCCTACCTTGCCCAGTCCCCTCAGTTCTACAAGCAGATGGCTATGGCATCGGGGCTTGAGCGTATTTTTGAAACAGGCCCTGTATTTAGGGCAGAGAAGTCCTACACCAACAAGCACGCCACCGAGTTTACGGGCTTTGACCTTGAGTTCTCTTACATTGATAGTTTTGATGACGTTATGAAAATGGAGGAGGAACTTCTTGCCTATGCTCTTAAAAAGGTGAAAGAGGCACACGGTAATGAGATTAAGGCTCTGTTTGATATGGAACTTGAAGTTCCCACCCTGCCTTTCCCCAGAATGAAACTTTGCGACGTTTATAGAGAACTTGAAGAAAGATATGGCTACAAGGTTCCCGACGAACTTAAGGGCGACCTTACCACCGAGGCAGAGAGAATGTGCAAGCAACTCTCGCTTGATATGTTTGGTCACGAGTTCCTCTTTGTCACCGACTATGACGCAAAGGAGCGCGCTTTCTATCATATGCGTGACGAAAACGGCGTTCCCCAGGGCTACGACCTTATTTGGCGTGGCGTGGAAATTACCACGGGTGCCCAGCGTGAGCATAGATACGATGTTCTCAAAGCGCAGGCGGAGGAGAAAGGACTTGCCGAGGACGTTAAGTTCTATCTTGACTTCTTCAGATTTGGCTGTCCTCCCCACGGCGGCTTTGGACTTGGTATCGACCGTCTTACGATGCTCTTCCTCGGTCTTTCGATAAAAGAGGTGCAGTTCCTCTTCCGTGGCCCTAACAGACTCACCCCGTAATCAATTGATACTAAATTAGAAAAGGAAATATAGAAATGAAAATTGCACTTATCAATGAAAACAGCCAGGCGGCTAAAAACGCACTCATCTGTGACACTCTCAAGAGCGTTGTAGAGCCTCTCGGACACGAGGTGTTCAACTACGGTATGTACTCTGCAGAGGACAAGGAGCAACTCACCTATGTTCAGATAGGTATTCTCTCCGCTATTCTTCTTAATTCCGGCGCTTGCGACCTCGTTATCACAGGTTGTGGCACGGGCGAGGGTGCTATGCTTGCTTGCAACGCATTCCCCGGTGTGCTTTGCGGTCACGTTGTTGACCCCACCGATGCATATCAGTTCACCCAGGTAAACAACGGTAACGCAATTGCAATGCCCTTTGCAAAGGGTTGGGGCTGGGGCTGTGAACTTAACCTTCAGTATGTATTCGAGAAACTCTTCGTTAGCGAATGGGGACTTGGCTATCCTCGTGAGAGAGCAGTTCCCGAGCAGAGAAACAAGAGAATTCTTGACGAGGTAAAGAAGGTTACCCACAACGACATCGTTTACATTCTTGAAAACCTTGACCGCGAACTCGTAAAGGGCGCAATAGCAGGTCCTAAGTTCCAGGAATACTTCTTCGCTAACTGCAAGTGCGACCGTATTGCAGACTGCGTAAGAAAACTTCTCGCATAACCTTTAATTGTAAAACTTCGGGTTTAAACACCAAAAGGTATTATGGCACACCATAGTACCTTTTTTATTCCTATACAGCCAGAGTAAAGACAATAAATTAAATTCTTATTTTGGAGGCAGAAATTTTACATTAGAAGTATTTAGTAAAACGTTTCGCTTGTTTAAGTGGATGATATAAACACTTTGCTCGTGTCAAGTTTTACGGGTTTTGAAAGGTGAAAATGCAAATATGGATAAGAAAAGTATAATAAGCGAATATCACAGGCGTCTTGCCGAACTAGGCAGCGAGTACAGAGAAAGGCATCGCATAATAAGGCAGGATTATGAAAGGCAACTGGAGGAATACTATCTCGAACACCCAGAGCAAAGACCAAAAGACCCTCCGAAGCGTTCAATAATTGAGGAGGTTGGAAATGCAGTTTCCCACGGTGTCGGTGCAATATTTGCAATTGTAGCATTCTTTCTGATGATTTTTAATGCAGGCGACGGTCTTGAACGTCTTTCTGCGGTTATATATTTTATCGGACTTGGCGTAATGTTCACCATCAGTTGCCTGTATCACTCCTTCCGTCACGGCTTGGCAGTAAAGCGTGTATTTCGCAGATTTGACTATTCGTCTATTTATCTTTTGATAGGTGCTACGTTTGCACCGATTCTTCTATCCTACGTTCAAAATCGCCCTCTCGGAATTGCTTTTTTTGTAATTCAATGGGTGGTCATAGTTACTGGCATAACTCTCGTGGGTGTGTTTGGACCTGCCAGACTTCGCTTTATCCACATTCCACTTTACGTCATTCTCGGCTGGTGTGGACTTATGTTCGTTCCCGAGATGATAATGCGAGGTGACTACCTCTTCCTTGGAATGATAATCGGTGGCGGAGTAATCTATTCGATAGGTATTGTTCCATACGCCCTTAAGAAAAAAGCATCGCATTTTATCTGGCACTTTTTCGTACTTGCAGGTGCGGTGGTACAATGGATTGGCGTATTTATACAAATCTACATAAATTGAGGAGGAAATATGGAGTTTCTCTATTTTTTACAAAGCATACGAAATCCGGTTTTTGATTTCTTCTTCGACCTTGTTACAAAATTAGGAGAAGAAACGGTATTCCTTGCCATAGCAATATTTTTCTTTTGGTGCGTTAATAAAAGAGAGGGTTTTTACATACTGATAACCGGACTTTTCGGAACGGTTATAAATCAGGGGCTTAAAATTTCCTGTCGCATAGAGCGCCCTTGGATACAAGATCCGAATTTCCAGATAATAGAGTCGGCAAGAGCCGAAGCAACAGGCTATTCGTTTCCATCGGGACACACGCAAAATATTGCGGGCACATTTGGTTCTATCGGCAGATTTTCGAGCAAACTTTGGGTGAGAATAATATCTATTGTGATAATTGTCCTTGTCGCCTTCTCAAGAATGTACCTCGGTGTTCATACCCCCTATGACGTGGTTGTTTCGCTTGGTATTGCTACGCTGCTTGTATTTATACTTCACCCCTTCTTTGCCAAAGAGGAAAGGTTTGAGCGCTCCTTCCCGTGGATAGTTGGCATAGCCACTATTTTTGCCTTGGGACTTCTTATATACGTAAACCTTCTTCCAAGTAGCATAGACGGAGTAGAACAGATTTACATCGACAGTTACGCCCAGAATATAGAGAGTGCAAGAAAGAATGCAGCAACACTCTTTGGATGTATGGCGGGACTTTTGGTGGTTTATCCCATAGACCGTCTTTATACCAAGTTTAAGACCGAGGCTCGTTGGTATGCCCAGGTGATAAAACTCGTGTTGGGACTTGGTTTAGTTATCCTGATTAAGAGCGTTATGCAAGCGCCCCTTGAGGCCGTGGTTGGACTATTTTGCGACACGCCTGCCCACATAGCCCGTGGCATTCGCTATTTTCTTATTGTAATTTTTGCGGGTGGAGTATGGCCGTTGACATTTTCTTCCTTCGCTAAAATGCAAATTCACGCCCTCGACAGCCTTGGTGAAAAGGTTAGGTCTTGGTTTGTAAAAACCGACACGCCCTCCACCTAAGAAGAATTTATGTAAATAAAAGTCTACATTTTAACAGCATAAAAATGCGAGAAAAGTATAGGGGAAATTCGCCTCCTTGCTTTCGCTCGCATTTTTTTGTTTACCCCCTTTACTTTTTATTTTATTTATGATATAATATTTTAGTAAAATATTAAATTAAAGGAATTAACTGTATGAAATGTCCTGCCTGTAATTATCAGGATTCCCGTGTTCTTGACTCGCGCCCCGTCGATGACGGTTCAAGTATAAAGCGTCGAAGAGAATGTCCCTCCTGTGGCAAGAGATTTACCACTTACGAGGTCGTGGATAGCGTTTCTATTGCCGTGGTTAAGCGCGACGGTCGCCGCGAGTTTTTTGATAGTCACAAGTTGATGCTCGGTATAGAGCGCGCCTGTCAAAAGCGCCCTGTTGATGCTCTCGCTATTGCCAAGGATATAGAAACCGAGTTGCAAAACGCACTTATAAGCGAGATATCCTCCAAGGATATTGGCGAAATGGTACTTTCCCGACTTAAGGAAATTGATATTGTTTCCTATATTCGTTTTGCATCTGTATATCGTGAGTTTAAGGATATCGACTCGTTTATGGAGGAGATAAAGAGCCTTAGCAAGCGTGGCAAGAAAAAGGTCAGCATAAAAACTGCGAGGGAAGAAGAATGATAAAGAGTATGACCGCCTTCGGTCGGGCAAGGCTTGACGGTGAAGATAAAGACATAGTCGTTGAAATCAAAAGTGTAAATTCCCGTTATCTCGATTGCTCGGTTAAAATGCCCAGAGCCTACCTCTTCCTTGAAGAGAGGATAAAGAGTTACGTGCAGAAAAATGCAGTTTCCCGCGCAAAGGTTGATATCTATATTACGGTAGTGGACCGTACAAATTCGGTGGGAATTGTTGAATATGACCGTGGATATGCCGAGAGTTATATCAACGCGCTTCGTTCCTTGCGTGACGAGTTTGCTCTCACCGATGACATCAGCGTTATGACGGTGGCCCGCAATAGCGAAATATTCCACACGCAAAGATTAGAAATTGATATCGAGGCAGAGTGGGCAAGGCTTGTGCCTGTCCTTGACGCGGCAATAGCCGACTATGACGCTATGCGTACCGAGGAGGGCAGACGGGCGTTTGCCGATCTTGAGGCTAAGATAGAGGCAGTTCGCGCCTATACCTATGAAATTGAGGAAATCTCTCGTGAGGATACCGTAGGCTATCGTGACAAACTTGAAACACGTATTCGTGCCATTCTTGCTGACAATGCGGTGGTTATTGACGAAAATCGCCTCCTGACCGAGTGTGCTTTATGGGCAGACAAGATAGCGATAGACGAGGAACTTGTTCGACTTCGCTCGCATTTTGGTGCGTTCTACGATATTGCATCAGCCCCCGAGCCTTCGGGGCGCAAACTTGACTTCCTTATGCAGGAGATGAATCGCGAGACCAACACCATAGGCTCAAAGGCGAACAACGTCAGAATTGCAAGGATAGTAGTAGAGATTAAGGGCATACTTGAAAAGATTCGTGAGCAGGTTCAAAATATCGAGTAATACGGAGGAAGTATGAAGTTTATCAACATTGGTTTTGGAAATATGGTGTCTGCGGGCAGAATAGTGTCCATAGCGTCTCCTGATTCTGCGCCTGTAAAGAGGTTGGTGCAGGATGCAAGAGAGGCAGGCAGAGTGATTGACGTATCCTGCGGCAGAAGAACGAGGAGCGTTATAATAACCGACTCCGACCACGTTATTCTCTCTGCTATTCAGGCAGAAACTATTACCAACCGTATTTCCAGCGAGGACACCGCAGAGGAAGATCCTGAAGATTAGTAACAAAACCAACATAACATATTGAAGTAATTGATTTCGAAAGGAAAAAGAAATGATTTATCCTACCATTGAAGAACTCACCAGAGGTGGATTTAACCGCTACGAACTTGTAGTAGGTGTTGCAAAGGGTGCGCGCATCGTCACCGACAGATACGTCGAGATGAGAGCAAGAGCACAGAAAATGATTGAAAACCACGAAACCGAGAAGCCCCTTGCGGCACTTATAGATCCCGTTTACAAGGATCAGAAGGCGGTTAAAATAGCCATTGCTAAAATCAAGGGTGGCGAATTTAGAATGATTCGCACCGAGGAATAATTTTTATTAAAGATTTTAAGAGAGGTGATACGGATGTTTTGCGAAGTCTATATTTTGGACGCTCCGTATCATATTGACCGTCCCTTTGATTACTCCTGTGGCGAAGATATAGCCGTAGGTGATATAGTCAAAGTTCCCTTTGGTGGGGGCAACCGTATGCGACTTGGGCTTGTTACACTACTCAAGCAGGCAACGAGTGATGGGATGGCACATAGGATAAAGCCCGTGCACTCGGCAATATCTCGGCAGTTTTCGCTGAGTGACGAGATGGTCGGGCTTTCTCTGTTTATGAAAAACTATACTCTATGTACGGTGGGCGAGGCGGTACGAACTCTGCTTCCCCCAGGGGCGCTCAGCGGCTCGGAGAATGTTAAAACGCGCAAGGTGGTTAGGCTCGCTATAACCCGAGAGGAAGCGGCGAGCATAGTCCATTCGAGTGGCAAGGGCTCTTTGCGCAGCGAGGGGCAAAGGCAGGTTTTGCGCTTTCTTCTTGACACTTGGAGCGCGGATGTGGAGATTATTCGAGCCTTGCCGTCGGTCACGAGTGCCAACATAACTGCCCTGAAAGAAAAAGGGTATATCAGAATTGACGAATTTGAACAGATAAGAAACCCCTACGCCGAATATGCAAAAGCGAGGGACACCTCGCCAATTCGCCTGACAGAGGCACAAAAAGCGGCATTTGCTGCGATAATGGAGGAATATTCCTCCCCACAGGCAAAAGCGGCTCTGCTCTATGGGATTACCGGAAGCGGAAAGACCAAGGTCATAATGAAAGCGATAGACCGCACTCTTTTGGACGGCAAAACGGTAATTATGCTTGTTCCCGAAATATCCCTAACCCCCCAGACGGTCAACATTTTTTGCCGTCGATACGGCGATAGGGTTGCGGTTATACATTCCTCGCTCTCGCAGGGCGAGCGTCTTGACGCATATAGACGGATAAAGCGTGGGGATGTGGACCTGGTTATAGGTACACGCTCGGCGATTTTTGCTCCCCTTGAAAATATCGGCATGATAGTAATAGACGAGGAGCACGAGCATACTTATAAGTCCGAGAGTGATCCTAAATATCACGCACGGGATATTGCCGCATACCGATGTGGCAAGCATTCCGCCCTTATGCTTCTTGCGTCGGCTACTCCGTCGGTGGAGAGTTTTTATAAGGCGAAAAGCGGGGTGTATAGATTAGTCCCGCTTAGAGAGAGATACGGAGGTGCAAGGCTCCCGACTGCGGTTATCGTGGATATGAGAGAGGAACTTCGATTGGGCAACCTTACTCCGATAAGTCAAAGGCTTCTCTCGTCGCTCGAAGTAGTTAAGGAGAGGGAAGAACAGGCCATAATCTTCTTGAACAGACGAGGCTACTCCTCGCAGATAAATTGCAAGGAATGTGGCGAGGTCTTGACCTGTCGGCGTTGCTCGGTTTCGCTCACCTACCACGCGAACAAAAACGGTGGCAAATTGCTCTGTCATATGTGTGGCTATTCCGAGCCTATGCCCCGCAACTGCCCCGCCTGTTCGAGCGATAGACTTTCCTACCTTGGATATGGTACTCAAAAATTAGAGATAGAACTTGAAAAATATCTTCCCAATATGCCTACTATGCGAATGGATGCGGATACTACCTCAGGCAAACTTGCCTATGACAAAATGCTCGAGCAGTTTAGAGAGGGAAGTGCAGATATCCTGCTCGGCACGCAAATGGTGGCAAAGGGACACGATTTTCCGAGAGTAACCCTGGTTGGTGTTGCCCTTGCCGACACATCACTGTATGTGAGCGATTTTCGAGCCGGCGAGCGCACGTTTTCACTATTGACGCAGGTTATCGGTAGGGCGGGTAGAGCCACCGACAACGGCGTTGCCGTTATACAAACATTCAACCCCTATAACGAAACTATAAGGCTTGCCTGCAAGCAGGATTACGATGCCTTCTACGAGGGAGAAATTGCACTTAGACGAGAACTTGTGTATCCGCCGTTTTGCGATATGGTGCAACTTACCGTGACTGCCGACGAGGAGAGGGACGCCTTAGAAGGGGCAAAGACGTTAAACGAACTTTTACTTAAAAAACTCGAAGGAGATTACTCAAAACTACCATTTACGGTATATGGTCCCTTTGAAGCGCAGGTCTATAAATTAAACGATAAATATAGAATGAGAACGGTTATAAAGTGCCGACTTAACAAAGAGAGCAGAAAACTGTTTTCCGAACTTCTCTGTGAGTTCTCCTCTATGCGTAATATATCGCTTGCAATAGACCTTAACCCCCTCACCGTGTGAAATTAAACGAGAAAAAAAGAGCAAAAGAGAGGAATTTGATATGGCAAAATTAAAGATAATAAGATTTGGCGATCCTACGCTTCGCAAGGTGTGCCGTCCGGTTACCGAGATAACACCGAGAATATGCACTCTTATCGACGATATGATAGAAACGATGAGGGCTGCCGAGGGGTGCGGACTTGCCGCCTCTCAGGTGGGTGTCTTGCGTCGAATTGCCGTAATAGAGGTAGAGCCTGGGCAGGTCTATGAACTTATAAACCCCAAGATAATAGCCTTTAGCGGTGAACAGCAGGAGCAGGAGGGGTGTCTCTCTAACCCGGGCCACGCAGGAATAACCAAGCGACCTAAAAGCGTTACCGTCCGTGCTATGAACAGAAATGGTGAAAGTTACGACCTGACGGGCACCGACCTCTTAGCCCGTGCTATATGCCACGAGTGTGACCACCTGGACGGACGTATATATACCGACGTACAGATAAGAGAACTCACCGACGAGGAACTCGGTGGTTAATCAAGCCAAACGCTGGAGATTTTAGATATGAGAATTATGTTTATGGGTACGCCCGAAATAGCGGCAACCTGCCTACAAAAGGTGGTTGACGAGGGGCTTGATGTTGTTGCCGTAGTTACGGGAAAGGACAAGGTACGAGGCAGAGGCAAAACCCTCACACCTACCCCCACAAAAGTAAAGGCAGAGGAAAAAGGCATACCCGTATATACCCCTGACAGTCTTCGTACCGAGGAGTTTATGGAGGTGCTTAAAGAGTGCAATCCCGACCTTATTTTGGTGGTTGCCTATGGCAAAATACTGCCCACCTCTGTCCTTGAATATCCCAAATACGGTTGTATAAACGTTCACGTGTCGCTCCTGCCCAAATTCCGTGGCGCTGCCCCTATGCAAAGAGCCATTATGGAGGGCGAGAGCGAAACAGGTGTGACTATTATGTATATGGCAGAGGGGCTTGATACAGGAGATATAATCTCGCAAAGAGCCTTCCCGATAACCGAAAGCGACGACTTTGAAACCGTCCACGATAGGAGTGCTGTTTTGGGTGGCGAAATGGCGACAGAGGCTATCCGTGCTATTTTTTCGGGTACTGCATCGAGCACGCCACAAGATGATTCGTTAGCCACCTACGCCCCCAAAATAGAGAAAGAGGATTGCAGAATAGACTTCACCCTCCCTGCTAAAAAACTTTCCTGTATTATAAGAGGCGTAACACCCATTCCCGGTGCGTTTGCCTACCTTGGTGAGAAGATGATAAAACTCTTTGGTGTAAGTGCCACCTGCGGCAAGGGAAACCCGGGCGAGGTGATAGATTGTAGTTCAAAAGGCGAGGGCTCGTTTACGGTTGCCTGTGGCGAGGGAGCGCTAATTGTTCGCGGTGTAATTCCCGAGGGCAAGGGCAGAATGAGCGCGGGTGATTTCCTCCGCGGACGTAAACTTAACCTCGGCGACAGGTTCTCTTGATATGAATATACTTGATTTAACCTTATCGCTTCTTGACGGCTACGAACTTGAGGGTAAATATGCTAACCTTGCGCTTTCTTCCCACTCTCTTGACAGTCTGCCACGGGAAAAGAAAGGGTTAGTCACCCTGCTGTTTTATACGACAATTGAGCATAAAATAACCATTGACTATTATATTTGCACCTATGCAGGACGAAGCCTTGAGCAAATCGATGTTCATACGCTTAACATCTTGCGACTCGGTTTGACCGAACTTTTATATATCGACACTATACCCGACCACGCGGCGGTAAACGAGTGCGTTTCGCTTGGACGTAACAAGGGCGAGAGGGGATTTATAAATGCAATTTTGCGTTCGGCAATTCGTGGCAGAGATAATAACAGCCTGCCTATGCCCGCAAGGAAAAAGAACCCTGCTCGTTTTCTCTCGGTAAAATACTCTTTTGCGACGTGGCTGTGCCGTCATTTTATCGATTTGATAGGTGAGGAAGAAACCGAACTGCTTTTAGAAAAATTTAACAAACAAAGCGACACAGATCTGACGGTAAACACTACACGCATCTCGCGTGAAGAACTTGCCAAGCGACTTCGCGAGGACGGTTATAATGTGACCGAAAGCCAATATTCGCCCATAAGTATCAGAGTGAGCGGCTCGGTTGACCCACGCAGACTTTACGGCTTTGACGAGGGCTATTTCTTCGTCCAGGACGAGTCCTGTGCAATAAGCGCCTCGGTCCTCGGGGCAAAAGCGGGCGAGAAGATAGTCGATGTTTGCGCTTGCCCCGGCGGCAAGAGTTTTGCGACTGCAATTCTTACGGGTTGCCACGCATCCATAACCTCCTTTGATATTCACGAGAGCAAACTGTCACTTATAACCTCGGGCAGTGATAGACTCGGACTTCGCCGTATAAGTGCTTCACGTCAGGACGCCACCGAGTCAAAAGAGGAACTATACGCCTCCTTTGACAGGGTTATATGCGACGTCCCTTGTTCTGGACTTGGCGTGCTTTCAAAAAAGGCGGATATGCGTTACCGTGACGAGAGCGGAATGCGAGAGTTGCCCGCTCTTCAATTCCGAATTCTTGAACAAAGTGCAAAATATCTTAACACGGGTGGCACTTTAGTCTATTCTACCTGTACGCTTAACCCCGAGGAAAACGAGAGGGTAGTCGAGCGTTTTCTTTCTTTGAATGAGGAGTTCGCACTCTGTGATTTTAGCATAGGCGACCTCTCGTCAGAGTGTGGAATGTTGACGCTCTATCCCCATATTCATAACACCGACGGTTTCTTTATTGCAAAAATACAAAAGGTAAAATGAAATGTCAGAAAAAATAGATTTATATTCCTTGACCGACACCGAACTTGAGGAACTTTTCATCTCACTTGGTGAGCCGAAATACAGAGCAAAGCAGGTTTTTCCCCGTCTTGCTGAGGGCGTGCCAATAAGCGAGATGACAAACCTCTCAAAAAAACTTCGAGAGCGACTTCTTGAAATAACATTAGACACTCTGCCAAAGGTTGTGGAAAAACTTACCTCAAAAATAGACGGTACAGTAAAATACCTCTTCAGACTCCACGACGGAGAGTGTATCGAGAGCGTTTTTATGCGTTATAAGCACGGAAACACCCTCTGTATATCCAGCCAGGTTGGCTGCTTTATGGGGTGCAAATTCTGCGCCTCCACCATAGGCGGCAAGGTGCGTGACCTGCTCCCCTCCGAGATGCTCGGTCAGGTTATAGCGGCCCAGCGCGATATGGGCGAGAGAATATCGAATATAGTAATGATGGGTATAGGCGAGCCTCTTGAAAACTATGATAATGTTTTGAAGTTTTTGCGCCTTGTAAATTTGCCTGGCGGACTTAATATTGGATACAGACATATCTCGCTATCCACCTGTGGCATAGTTCCTCGAATTCGCGACCTTGCACACGTGGAACTGCCCATAACCTTGTCTATCTCGCTCCACGCCGCCAACGATAAAAGACGCTCGGAAATAATGCCGATCAACAACAAGTGGAAGATAAAGGATCTTCTTGACGCCTGCGTTTATTATTACAAGCACACGGGCAGGCGTATCTCCTTTGAATACACCCTGATAAGCGGCAAAAACGATAGCGAGGCCGATGCCATAGAACTTGCCACTCTGTTGACGGGTGCCTTCAAAGGCACAGGTGCGCCCATACACGTAAACCTCATAAGAGTAAACGAGGTGAAGGAAACAGGATTCCGTCAGGGAAGCCCCGAAAGTGCCAATCGCTTTGCCGAGGTATTAGAGCGTCACGGTTGTGTTGCTACGGTGCGCCGCCGACTTGGTGGCGATGTGAACGGTGCTTGCGGTCAACTTCGTCGGGCAAGCAAGCAAACTGTCTAAATACGAAAGAGAGATAATTTTTTGATTTACGAAAGAGAAGGTAGAGTAGTAAAGGGCCTCGGCGGACTTTTTGAGGTCAGAATATGCGAAGGTGAGGAGATTTCTCGCCTTTGTTGTCGAGCCAAGGGAAACCTCAAAAGGGATGACGAAAAACTCTTGGTCGGTGACAGGGTGCGAGTCCTTGTCGATACCGACACCCCAGATTCGCTTGTTATAAGTTCGGTTATAGAGAGGGAAAACGCCCTGATTCGCCCCCCTATGGCAAACCTTAACTATCTGTTTGTTGTCCTCGCCGCCAAAAAGCCCTCACCGGTGCTTGAAACGGTGGACAAACTTATTGCCATTTCCGAGCATAATAATATCAAACCCGTGGTTGTGATAACCAAAGCAGACCTCGACAAATCCTTGGCAGAGGAATACTATAATATATATAATAGTGTAGGAATACCCACCTTCCTCACTTCATCGACGGAGGGGTGTGGCATTGACGAACTTTCTCTCTTTGTCAGAAATAATATTAAAAACGGCACAACTGCGGCTTTTGCAGGTGCGTCGGGAGTAGGTAAATCTACTCTGCTAAACGCATTGTTCCCCCACCTCTCTCTCTCCACCTCGGATATTTCAAAGCGCATTGAGAGGGGCAAGCATACCACAAGACACGTGGAATTGTTCCCGATAGATGACGGAGCAGACTGCGGATTTTTTGCCGATACCCCAGGTTTTTCGCTTATTGATTTTGAGAGATTTGACTTTTTCGCCCTTGAAGATTTGCTCCCCACCTTCCGTGAATTTCTGCCTTACATAGGCGCTTGTCGATACGGCGATTGTGCTCACGTGGGCGAGGGCAGGGACGAGTGTGCCATAGCAAAGGCGGTCGAGGACGGTATAATACCCGCGAGCCGCCTTGAAACCTACCGCTCGATTTACAGGATATTAAAGGCGAAGAAGCAACAGTATGAGTGAGGAATGTTTAAAGGTATATACAGGAACTTTTAATATAGAAACAATTTCTAACCTAACATGATAAAACATATAAAAAGAGGGCGTTTTTGCCCTCTTTCAAAAAAACAAAAAAACTTTTAAAAACCCCCTTGACAAACAAGACTTAATCGTTTATAATGTTAAGGTAATCCTAAGACAGCAGGTTTTCGGTAATTGCGTATGCTCCCTGCCGAGGTGGAAAGTTGAATATTGCTAACTGGTACAGTTATGCACTTTTGCTTCCTTTCTCGGCCGAACTATGGGTTGCCGGAAAGGATTTTTTATTTTCAAATTTTTATGGAGGTGAACTAAATGCCAAGTAATAAGATTCTTGAAGCAAAAAAGCAAATTGTAGAATCTCTTGCGGCAAAGATGCAGACTGCACAGGCTGGCGTACTTGTAAAGTACGAGGGCATTACAGTTGCAGAGGACACCGCTCTTCGTACCGCCCTTCGTAAGGCAGGCGTTGAGTATACCGTTATGAAGAACACCCTCACAGGTAGAGCGTGCGACATAGTCGGTTACGGTGAAATGAAGCAGTATCTCTCCGGCATGACTGCTATTGCTATCTGCCAGGATGATCCTATTGCTCCTGCAAGAATTATGAAGGAATATGCAGACAAAATCCAGGGCTTTGAAATCAAGGCGGGATTTGTTGACGGTGGCGTTATTGATAAGGCTGGCGTCGAGTCTTTAGCAGCAACTCCTTCGAAGGAAGTTCTCATTGCAAAGATGATGGGCTCTCTTATGTCTCCCCTTTATGGTCTTGCCTATGTACTTCAGGGCAAAATCGACAAGGAGAATGGTGGCGAAGAGGCTACCGAAGCACCCGCAGAGGCTTAATTCTGCATAATAAATTAATTGTATAATATTTGGAGGATAAAATAATGAACGAAAAGACTACACAGATTCTTGACCTTGTTAAGGGTCTTACCATTCTTGAACTCGCTGACCTCGTTAAGGCTCTTGAGGAGGAATTCGGCGTATCCGCAGCACCTGTTGCAGTAGCAGCAGCTCCTGGTGCAACCGCAGCTCCCGCAGAGGAGGAGAAGACCGAGTTTGACGTTGTTCTTAAGGCAGCAGGCGCTTCCAAGCTTAACGTTATCAAGGTTGTTCGTGAGATCACCGGCCTTGGTCTTAAGGACGCTAAGGACCTCGTTGAGGCAGCTCCCAAGACCATCAAGGAAGCAGTTTCCAAGGAAGAGGCAGAGAAGATCGCAGAGCAGCTTAAGGCAGCTGGCGCTGAGGTTGAAGTTAAGTAATCTCACCTTTCATAAAGAAAAGAACTCTCACCTGCTGAGAGTTCTTTTCTTTATACTTTTTTAATACCATTTCTGCTTAAAGAAGCCTAATTTCCGTTCTTCCTCTGTTCAAGATATTTTCGTCTTACCTTTGTGATAAACCTTTGCACCCTCTCGGACTGGTAGTCACGGTAGGTCCAGGGAAGTTTTTGCCAAGCCCCGCGCGCCCAAAACAGGGTAAGTTCGGTATATATACCGTCCGAAAGAGGAATACGGAAGCCCGCCTTTTTGGTTGTTGCGAGCATAAGCCTGCCGTGGTTGATAAACCCGGGGTCGAGGTTAATCTGCCTGTTTCCCTTGGTCGAGAAAATAGCCTCAATACGGTTGGTAAACCGCTTTATCTCTGCCTGTCTATTCGGCTCTACCGTGTCACGGAAAGACAGAATTACTCGCATTCCCTCGCCGCCTATCTCCTCATCATAATAGTTGGAGAACTCCTCGGAAAAGGAAACACGCTCGCTCTCGTCCTCTATTTCGCCAAACTCATCGACGAGCATTTTTATCGCTTTATCATATATCTCTTTATCGTGGTAGATAACCCCGACAATCAGTTTTTCTCTTTCAAATTCAAATATTTCGCCCATAAGCCCTCCGTTTACTATATTATAACACCAAGGGGAGCAAAGGTCAACACAGATAATAACAAAAATATTTACATAAAAAAACTAATACAGGTTGATTTGTTTTACGGGATATGGTACAATTGTATATATAAAAGAAGTCATGCCCTGTTTTCAATAGGCGCAGACGCAATATTTCAAGGTGAAAAAATGAAAAAACTGTTTTCTCTATTTTTATGTATAATACTCTTCATTTCGATGTTTCTCTCGCTCGTTTCCTGTGTGTCGGACTCGGGGTGTACCCACGAGTGGGGCGAATGGGAGGTAAGAAAAGAGGCAACCTGTGGCGAGGGCGGTTACAGTATCCGTGTCTGCAACCTCTGTGGTGGCGAGGATAGAAAGGTTTCTTATGCACTCGAGCACGCCTATTCCAAAGAGTGGGTATATGACGGCACCTACCATTGGCATCCTGCCACCTGTCAGCACAAGGCGGAAAAGAGTGGCTACTCGGTCCATGTCTTTGACGGTAACGCCTGTACCTCTTGTGGTGCGCTCCGCGCTACACAGGGACTCGAATACCGAGGCAACCTCGGTGAGGATACCTACCGTGTAACCGGTATTGGTACTACTCTTGACAGCAACATAGTTGTAGCGAGATATTATAACGGCTATGAGATAGTAGCGGTTGACGATTCTGCGTTTGAGGGTGTTGACGGACTTCTCACCGTTGCGATGCAACAGTATATTTTAAGGATAGGCGACAGAGCCTTCGCAAACTGCAAGGACCTTACCGCGGTTCAGTTCTCCAAGGAACTTGAATATCTTGGCTCGGGTGTATTTGACGGTTGCGACTCGCTTGAATACATATACTTTGACGGTACGGTTGCCGAATTTCACCACGAGTTAAACAAAGCGCCCGATTGGTACGGCAACGCAACAGGCTTCAAGGTTGTATGCTCGGATGCATCTTTCCAGATGTGATAGTTTTTTAAGAGCAAAGAATTAAATATCTAACAAAAAAGAACGAGATAGACATTGTTTTTCGCTTGCAATATCTACCTCGTTTTTTATTCGGTTACGGCGAAATACCGAATGCATTTTTGTATTTAGAAAATAGAAAGCGACATATATCTCTCGCCCGAGTCGGGGAGAATAACCACGATGTTCTTTCCCTCGTTTTTCTCGTCCCTCGCCACCTTGATAGCGGCCGAGAGAGCAGCACCCGACGAAATGCCGACCAAAATTCCCTCAAGTCGGGCAAGCATACGCGCGTGCATAATCGCATCCTCGTCGCTTACTGTCATAACCTCGTCAATCACCTCTCGATTTAACACCTTGGGGACAAAGCCTGCTCCAATACCCTGTATTTTGTGTTTGCCTGACCTACCCTCTGTCAGAACGGGCGAGGACTCAGGCTCGACGCCTATTATCCTGACATCAGGCTTGACGCTCTTGAGATATTCTCCAACGCCACTGATAGTCCCGCCTGTGCCGATACCTGCCACCACTATATCCACCTGACCGTCGGTGTCCTCAAAAATCTCAGGGCCGGTGCTTCTTATATGCGCCAAGGCGTTGTCGGGGTTTTCAAATTGCCCGAGGATAAAGGAGTCGGGTATTTTTTCTCTGAGTCTGTTTGCCTCGTCGATAGAGCCTTGCATACCAAGTGAGCCGTCTGTGCGTATAACCTTTGCCCCGTATGCCTCCATAAGATGCTGTCTTTCGGGGGACATAGTGTCGGGCATAACAATTATTGCCTGATACCCCTTGACTGCCGAAATCATAGCGATGCCTATACCCGTGTTACCGGAAGTAGGCTCTATTATGGTTGCGCCCTCTTTAAGTTCACCTCGTTTTTCTGCTTCTTCAATTATCGTTTTGGCAGTCCTGTCCTTAATGCTACCGCCGGGGCATATTCCCTCATGTTTTACATATAGATTGCTCTTTAGACCAAGTCGAGCCGATAGCCTCGGCAGTTTAATAAGAGGTGTTCCACCAATAACCTCCAGAATATTATCATAAATTTTCATATCTACCTCGAAAAAATATATTTATATATATTATATACCACAGAGCGAGAAAAATCAATAAAAAAATATTATTAGGGTGGCGGTTTTTGTCCTTTGCCATATAATGATAAAGGAGCGTAAAGGCTCTAAAAATATAAAGGACGATATAAAAGAAAAATGGAAAGAAACGAAAACGGATATCCCGTGGTTGAAAGGTCGCAAAGGCCGGAGCAAACCGGGGACGTCACCCTCTGTGACAAGCCGCTCGGCTACGCCTATGTACCGGTACAGCGTTGGCGCATGCTATACAAGCCTGAGGACGCTTTGAAGGCGGGAACACTCTTCGAGGAACTCTATTTGCCTATGGAGGTTTACGGCCATGAATAGAGAAGAACTTATGAAGAAGATATCTGCCTTAGATTTCGCAAAACTTGAGGCACAACTGTTCCTTGACACCCACCCCGAATGTGGAATGGCTCTTGAATACTTTAATCGCACTTTGGACGAACTTGAGGCTCTAAGAGCCGAGTATGTTGCAAAGTACGGGCCAATGATAGCCGAGGATAATGGCGAGGCAGGTTGGAAATGGGTGAACTCACCCTGGCCCTGGCAGGCAGAAATGAGTGAAAAGGGAGGTCGTTCATAATGTGGATTTATGAAAAGAGATTACAATATCCTGTCAAAATAGCAAACCCGAACGCGCGCCTTGCATCTCATATTATTGATGCCTTGGGTGGACCTGATGGAGAACTTGGTGCTGCTACAAGATACCTTAACCAAAGATATTCAATGCCATCAGGCAAAATTATAGGAACTCTGACGGACATTGGTTCTGAGGAACTCGGACATGGTGAAATAGTAGCAAGCATCATCTACCAACTCACAAGAAACCTGACACCCGAACAGATAATAGCGGGCGGATTTGATAAATACTATATTGGCCACGGTACGGGCATATATCCCGCCGCAGCAAGTGGAGAGCCCTTTACCTGTGCTTCGATACAGTCCAAGGGCGATGCAATATGCGACCTTAACGAGGACCTTGCAGCCGAGCAAAAGGCGAGAGTAACCTATGATAACATCCTAAGGCTTTCGGACGACCCGGATGTAAACGATGTTATAAGATTCCTTCGTCAACGTGAAATTGTACACTATCAGCGCTTTGGCGAAGCACTCCGTTCTCTTACAGAATAATTATTGGCAGAATAGAGGGAACTCTATTCTGCCTTTTTTTGTTTAATTTTTATTTTCTCTTGAAATGAAGAAAAGAATGTGCTATTATATTAGGTATAGTTTTTATTAAAAGAAAAGATATGCACACAAGCACCAACCCGTGTCGAGTTTTCTGGCATTGCTTTTCTGTTAGGAGGATAAAATGTATAGAATAGTTTACAAGAAACAACTTAACCCTGCCGTTGTTATGATGGATATATATGCCCCCCTTGTGGCGAAAAAGGCCCTTGCAGGACAGTTTATTATTCTCAGAGCCATAGATGATGGCGAACGCATCCCTCTGACGGTTGCCGGATATGACAGAGAAAAGGGAACAGTAAGGATTATTTTTCAAGTTGTCGGTGCTACGACTCTTGCTCTTTCTTATAAAGAGGTGGGGGAAAGTATTCCGGACTTTGTGGGCCCTCTTGGTCGCCCCACAAAAACCGAAGGAGTAAACCGTGTTCTTATTGTCGGCGGCGGTGTTGGTTGTGCAATTGCTTTACCTGTTGCACAGCGTTTTTCCGAACTTGGTTGCACAGTAACCTCTATAATTGGTTTTAGGAATAAGGATTTAGTTATACTTGAGGACGAGTTTAGAAACTGCTCGGATGAGGTACATATCGTCACCGATGACGGTTCTTACGGAGAAAAGGGAAACGTCTGTATGCCCCTTGCTGATTTGCTTAAAACAAACACCTTTGACAAGGTAATTGCCATAGGCCCTCTTGTAATGATGAAGTTCGTCACCGAAACCGTTCGTCCCTATGGAATACCCTGTGAAGTGTCGATGAATCCAATAATGATAGATGGAACAGGTATGTGTGGTGGATGTCGCCTTACTCTTAATATAGATGGGGAGCGTGTTACAAAATTCGCCTGTGTTGACGGGCCGGATTTTGATGCTTATACCATAGATTTTGACGAGGCTATGCGTAGGAGCAGGGCATATCTTGACTTCGAGCGTCATGCCTATACCGAATCTTGTAATCTCTTTAGAAAGGGGGAGGACAAAAATGGCTAATATGTCAGAGAAGAAAAACGAGATGCCGACTCTTGAGCCTTCCTACCGCGCTCACTCTTTTGAGGAGGTTGCCACAGGTTACACGCTCTCGCTTGCAATTGACGAGGCAAATAGATGCCTTGGCTGTAAACATATGCCTTGTGTCAGTGGTTGCCCTGTAAATATCCGTATTCCCGACTTTATCAAGAAAATTAAAGAAAATGACTTAGAAGGGGCTTATGAAATAATTAGTGAGTCCTCTTCACTTCCTGCAGTTTGTGGTCGAGTATGCCCGCAGGAAACTCAATGCGAGTCAAGGTGTGTCAGAGGAATAAAGGGCGAGCCTGTCGGAATTGGCAGACTTGAGAGGTTTGTGGCCGACTATCATAACGCAAACACCCAAAGAGAGGATATAGAGATTGAAAAAAATGGAAAAAAGGTCGCCGTAGTTGGATCAGGACCTTCCGGGCTTACCTGTGCCGGAGATTTAGCACGCCGTGGTTATTCTGTAACTATTTTTGAAGCCTTGCATACCCCTGGTGGTGTGTTAGTCTATGGAATTCCTGAATTCCGCCTACCTAAATCCATTGTTCAAAAAGAGGTAGATAATCTTAAAGCCTTGGGTGTGGAGATAATGACTAATACCGTTATAGGCAAAACCTTGACGGTTGACGAACTTTTTGATATGGGCTATCTTGCCGTATATATTGCGTCGGGTGCAGGCCTTCCTAATTTTATGGGTATTCCCGGCGAGAGTCTAAACGGTGTCTATTCTGCTAATGAGTTTCTCACTCGCAGCAACCTGATGAAAGCCTATCGGGAAGACTCGCAGACACCTATCTTCCACGGCGAGAGTGTCGCGGTTGTTGGTGGAGGAAACGTGGCTATGGATGCCGCAAGAACGGCACTTAGACTTGGTGCGAAGAATGTATATATAGTTTATCGTCGCTCTATGGAAGAACTTCCTGCCCGCCGTGAGGAGGTTGAACATGCCATAGAGGAGGGAGTACAGATGATGCTCCTTTGTAACCCTGTTGAGATTTTGGGCTACAAAAACGAGGAAAATCCTCGTGACGAAAAGAACGGCTTTGTCAATAGCCTGAAACTAATTAGAATGGAGTTGACCTCGCCCGACGAGCGTGGCAGACGCAGACCTATACCCGTCGAGGGAAGCGAGTTTGAAATCTCTGTCGATTGTGTAATAATGTCGATTGGCACATCCCCCAACCCGCTTATCAAGGATACTACCGAGGGGCTTAGGGTAAATTCTCGCGGTGGCATAATAGTCACCGATAAGGCAGAAACTTCAAGAGAGGGAGTCTATGCAGGCGGAGATGCTGTAACCGGTGCCGCTACTGTTATTTCGGCCATGGGGGCAGGCAAACTTGCCGCACAATCAATAGATGAATACTTAAAAAGCGAAGAGTGTTGCTAAATAACAATAGAAAAAGAGAGAATCTTGCATCAAAATGAAAAATGGGACACTATCCTCACGCGTCGATTTGATAATTCTCTCTTTATAAAAAATTTAGGGGCTGCTTTATTTAGGCATAACCGAATAAAAACACCGAGGTGTTGTATTACGCAGCACCTCGGTTGTGTTTTTTACAATTTTGAAGAAAATTAAGGTTGAAAACCACCGGTTTTCTTCATTTTATGGTGTTTTTATTCTATCGCCGTTTCCTCGCTCGCCGTACTTTT
>JAZUPL010000081.1:0-25888 GCA_045605175.1 Eubacteriales bacterium
ATCATTTAATGTTTAACGTGAAAGATTATACTAAAATAACCTTATTTCTATTATATATTATATTTTTTTATTTTCTATTATACTGTTTTTTTGTAACTAAGTAATACAATCAGTAGCATATTTAGATATTTCGAATACTATATTATTTAATGTTTCACGTGAAACATTAGGAGATTTTTGTTTTTTACAAGCATATTTAAGTATGTGTAAGTTCTTATAGCCGTTTTAATGAGATAACGTATATATAAGTGTTGTGTTATTAAAATTGTTTCACGTGAAACAAGATAAACCAAAATTTATTCTTCGGATCAGTTTCAAATTAGGTTCTTAATAATGATTATTTGATTATATTTAGCTTCTTTGACCGTATTTATAGATATTTTTATAATATTATTGACAATTTAATCTTAAAATGATATACTTATTATAACTAAATATTTATAAATTTATTTATAGGAAGTAAAAATGCAAGCAAAAGTAGTTTCTTTTTCAAATCAGAAGGGTGGAGTAGGAAAGACCACCTCCTGTGTTAATATTGCTGCTCAAATTGCTAAAAAGGGGAAAAACGTCCTTATTATAGATATGGACCCTCAAGGAAATGCCACAAGTGGTCTTGGAATATCAAAATCAAAGATAAAAACCACTACTTATGACATGATTATAGGCAGAGCGGAGGCGAAAGACGCAATAATTAAGACAAAATTCAAAAATCTTTCCATAATTCCTGCAACGATAGACCTTGCCGGAGCAGAACTTGAACTATATGATATGGAACAGGATGAAAACTTTACGAAAATCGCCCTCGATAGTATCAAAGAGAACTATGACTATATATTTATCGACTGTCCTCCCTCCCTGGGTATGCTCACGGTAAAGGCTCTTAGCATTTCGGACGGCGTTGTAATACCTATGCAATGCGAATTCTATTCTCTTGAAGGTATGTCCCAGTTGTTTAACACCATAAAGAAGATAAAACAACTATATAACCCAGACCTTCAAGTAGTAGGTATTCTTCTTACCATGTATAATGGCAGGCTTACCTTAACTAATCAGGTAGTGGCTGAATTACGCAAATACTATGCCGAAAAACTATTCAAAGTCCCAATTTCTCGTACAGTACGTATATCAGAAGCACCAGGATATGGCGAGCCTATATGTTATCACGACCCTTATGGAAAAGGCTCTTTGGAATATGCGGCAGTTGCAAAGGAATTGATGCTCAGAATTTAACAGATAACTATAAATAAGACATACGACATAGAAAAACTCTATTAAATTGTTTTATGTATATAAAGAATATAGGCTATATATTTTCCCTACATACGCAAATTCAATTGTATAGTAATAATAATTATCCATTCAAAGACCTTAAGTAGTATATAACGCTCGACTTTATATGAGAAAATATGACAAAATTTCTCTTTTCAAGAGAGGTTATCAACAACAAAATGTTAAAAATGTTGATAATTCGATGGGTTTTCAACAAAAAACGGGTAATATTTAGGCTTATAGTTACTAATTTTGTGGAAAATTTGCGGACAGGCTACAAGAGGGAAACGATATATTACCATTTTTTACCAACAAGGAGATAAACATGGCAAAGAAAAACAGCGGGCTCGGCAGAGGACTTGATGCAATATTTTTTGACAACGCACTTGCCGAAGAAAATGCAAATAAGGAAAACACAATAACATTTATTAAAATATCGCTTGTAGATCCCAAGAGCGACCAACCGAGAAAGTATTTTGATGAGGCGGCTCTTTCCGACTTGGCAGAAAGTATTAGAGAAAACGGACTTCTTCAACCTATCCTCGTGAGAGAATACGGCGAGGGAAGATACCAAATTATTGCCGGCGAGCGTAGATTCCGTGCCAGCCGAATTGCAGGACTTTCCGAAATTCCCGCAATAATTATGGACAGAGATGACAAGAATGCGGCTCAAATAGCACTTATAGAGAACATTCAGAGAGAAGACCTGAACCCCCTCGAAGAGGCGATGGCATATCGCTCGCTCAGAGAAGAGTACGGTATGACTCAGGAGGAACTCTCCTACAAGGTGGGCAAGAGCCGTTCCGCGATAGCAAATTCGCTTAGACTTTTGGAACTGCCTCCCGAAGTTCTCACAATGGTGGCGTCAAAGGAACTCTCCGCAGGTCACGCACGCACTCTCCTTGGTGTTAAGGACACCGAAGATATGATCCTTTTGGCACAAATTGCAGTCGAACAGGATTTATCTGTAAGAGCGCTTGAAGACGCCGTCAAGAAGATTAACAGACCGAAGAAAAAGGTCGAGGAAGAGAGCGAACAGACCGAACCACTTGTGGATTACATTCGAGAGATAGAACTTCGCATACAACGCAAAATTGGCAGAAAGGCAAAGATAGAAGAGAAGGGCAAAAAGAAAACCCTCACTCTCTATTACGAGGACAATGAGGACTTAGACGAATTGCTTATGCTTATTTGCGGCGAGGACTTTCTTAGCGAGGATTTATAACTAAATCTTTCGCGATTTGTGTGAAAGGCTTTCAGAATGAGGCTAAACAACCTCGCTGTGGGTTGTGACAAACTCTTTAACAGAACAAAACCCCTCACAGAGATTTGTGACAAACTCTTTAACAGAGCCCCCCTCGCATAGTTTGTGACACGGCTTCCTAAATTATTCTTAATTAGGATAAAAATAGACCTATCCGCAAATAGTTGTGCTACCAAATAAAAGGTCGGTTAATCCTTTCATTAGTTAAATAAATTAACACGCCCCCTCGCAAACAAGGCGAGGGGGATTTTATTATATTATTTAGAGATAACAACCAGAAATTGAAAACGAGAAATTTGTGGTGTAGCATTTAAGGGCTTTATCGGTCGAACAGGTTAAAGACCAACGCCATTTTCAATTTTCAATTTACCACCTTTAATTTTGCATTATGCATTCTGCATTATTATCTACTTTCAATTTTCAACCATTCTTTATATGGCTCCCTCCGAGAGGGAGCTGGCTTTTGCGGAGCAAAAGACTGAAGGAGACTGCGTGTAGCTTCATATAAGGAAAAGCCGGAGTTAGAGAATCTTTTGTTAATGCTATATTTCCGCCCCACACTAACCAAGTTAAGCTGTATTTTTACTGCACGCTTTCTCACCCACCCGACTCCGTCGGGAGCCCTCTCCCGGAAAGGGCCTTATAATCTTTAAATTTTCAATTTACCACCTTTATTTTTGCATTATGCATTATGCATTATTATCCACTTTCAATTTTCCATTTTCAATTGTCAATTTATTCGGCTTACTTGGCGGATATTAAACTGTCGTTAATGAATTTTAGTATATCAGGCATAAGCACCATTACTGTGCCTACAACGATAAAAAGCAAGACCATAAACAGGGTAGTGTTAAGCCAAGAGGCACGGTATTTGTCGGCGATGTGTTGTGCTCGCTCCTTGCTATCTTCACGAATATAAAACCTCTCGGTTTCAAAGTCGATTTTTTCACCTGTCTTTCGCTCAGCGGTGTCCATCGACACATACTCGTCGTAGCCTATATTGCTCTCATTCACTCTGCCAACCACCCGACGAATCTGCCCCGAGCCACCGAGGATAATTTTTGCACCAAAGGAGTCAGAGAGTCCTAAATCCCGAAGAGTGCAGGAGGTGTCGGGAGAGAAAGCATTATGTCGAATAAGTTGACGCACCACAGTATTAATATTTATATTAAAAAAGCAAAATAGGTATCCGACAACCACAATACCAAAATATATCCCCAGCAAAAGATAGTTGATATAGAAATCCCCTATAACCGCAAAATTTTGATAATCGGCAAGGTTTGTCGAAAATATCTGTTTTATTAAATTCATAAAAACCCTCTTTCTTCAGTGTTTTTATCACTAATTACAGGTCTATTATATAACAAATGTAAAATTATTTCAACCACTATGCAGAAAAGTTAAACCTTTGTTTATAATTATATTTTTTGTTTTAATTTATTGACACGGGGTGGGGCGTGTGATATTATTTAAGAGTAGGTATATAAAAATTTGAAAATAAACTACACAAAAACTATTACGGCGGATAGGTTTTGCCGAGAAAGGAGGCATTGTGAATATCTTTTATACTTCCGACCTACACTTTGGGCATCAGTATATTTTAACGGCGACGGGACGCCCATACGCGAGCCTTGAAGAAATGGAAAAAGATTTAATAGCGAGGTGGAACGCACGAGTAAAGGGCTGTGACAAGGTATATATTCTTGGGGATATGTTTTATCGCACCGACCGAATAATTCCAATTTTAGAGGTGTTAAAGGGTAAAAAATACCTCATAGAAGGCAACCACGACGAGAGTTGGATAAATAGAATTGGCAGGAAAACCGCCCTTGGTTATTTCAAAGAGATTACACAGATGACCTCTTTTTCTGACGGAGCAAGAGGTGTGACGCTTTGCCATTATCCACTCTTAACCTACAAGCACGAAAAAACCACATATATGATACACGGACACCTGCACGCCGACGTGTCGAGTGATTTTTGGCCTTTGATTGCAAAGCGCGAGCATATTCTTAACGCAGGAGTGGATATAAACGGTTTTATGCCCGTCACCTTTGAGGAACTTGTGGAGAATAACAAAAGGCATAAACTCGCCCACCCGGATAGGGAGTGGAAAGTTGACAATTGAAAATGGAAAATTGAAAGTGAATGATAATGCATAATGCATAATGCAGAATCAATTTAATACAAAATTAAAAAAGATATTTTTCATTTTTGATTTTTATTTTTTCACATAAAACAGCCTCCCTTATTTGGGAGGCTGTTGCTATTTAATTTGCTTTATGCTTGTTTTAATTTACTTTTTACTCTCTTTATTTGTGCTGTTTTTTTTAAGGCAATATTTAATATTACAGACATTTTTACTTTTTTACCTTATTAAACACTTGCTATTATTATAACTTTTCTTACAAGCACTTAATGTTTTTGAAGGTTATGTTTTCGCACAGGCGAAGAGATATGCTTTGCTCTGTGGGATGCTCGCTGTCACCGAGTGTAACGAAAGAAAACTCGATGTTTTTCAGTTCGTGTCCCTCCTCGTCAAAGCCGCAAAGTTCAATTGCATCGCATTTTACTATATCCCTGTTCATATTCTGGAAAAAGCCCTTTAAGGTTATATGCTCAAAACTGCAATTTTCAAATATAGGTGCTACACCCGCACTCTCTCCGTCATCGTTGTAGCCCACCGAGTGGAACATTATGCGAGGCAGGACGCAATCTCTTACGTGTATTTCACGGACAAAACCGCCACGCTTTTTCGTGCCTTTTATTTCAATTCCGTACTTTGAATTGCCGAGGTCACAGTCCCAAATTTTGACGTCCTCAATACCGCCACTCATTTCGCTTCCCATACAGATGCCGTGACCGTACTTTGAAACGCAGTCAAACACACGAATATGTCGGCAGGGCTTGTTTACTATATTGCCCTCAGGATTTTTGCCTGACTTAATTGCTACCGAATCGTCACCCGTGTAGAATGTGCAAGCGAATATAATGCAGTTGGTCGAGGAATCGGGGTCCCAACCGTCACCGTTATGCACTCCCTCGGAAATGAAGGTGCAATCATGGGTGACAATACTGTCGGAGTAAATCATATGTATATTCCAACAAGCACCGTTCTTGAAGGTAAGACCGGATAGGATAACATTCCTTGCGTTGCTCATATTTATAAGCCTTGGGCGAACCCTGCCGGGAATAGTGTCCTCGTATTCACACTCCTTAATCTTGTCACCGAGCGAGGCAAGGTAATCCTTAAGTTCCTCACGCTCAAGAGCGATAATTCTATCTCCAAGAACCTGTCCACCGCTGGCAATAGTTCCCTTGCCGTGTATTAAAATATTCTGACAACTATATCCACCATTTCTGTCAAGTTCGCCAATGTTCAATACACTGCTGTAACAGAACTGCTCCGTACCCTCAAAACGACTCCATATTTTAGGTAAATAGTCCTTGGGATTTTCTGTCCCCTGCAAAACCGCACCCTCGTCGAGGTATATCTCCATATTGCTATGCAAACGAAGCGCACCTGTCAAGTACACTCCCGCAGGAATATATAACACATCTTCTTCGGTGCAGTCGTCAATTGCTCTTTGGAGAACCTCTGTGTTCAGTCTTTCACCGTCACCCATGGCAGAGTAGGGGGGCTTTGTAATATCTATTCTTCTTTTTTTCTTTTGAGTCGCAATTTTTACCTGCCCAACTCCAACGCTTGATTTTACTTCTATATCAAACTCTTTTTCGCTCTCTAATTTTTGAATAGTAAAGTGGGTTTTCCCTGTTTCGCCGACTTTTGTAGCATTTACAAGTATTTCGTAAACCGTATTTTTGTCGGCATCACAGGGTTTTTCCCAATAGAGTGTGATAGAGTCAGAAGTTGTAAAATAATAAATTTCCATACAATTTTCAGCCATAACAATACCTCATAAAATAGACCTGTCTTATTTTCACAATAAATTATTAATAAAAACGGCTTTGCTATATCTCCATAATTATCGGCAAAATCATCGGCTTTCGCTTTGTTTCCTTGAAGATAAATTTTGCCAGGTCGTCACGAATTACAGACTTCATCTGTGCCCAGTCAAAACTACGTTTACCAAGGATTTTGTTTATCGCGCCGGCGGCAACCTCACGCACCCTCTTCATCAGGTCCTCCGACTCCTTAACATAGACAAATCCACGGGAAACAATGTCCGGCCCTGATACGATATAGCCCTCCTCAACCGTGGCGACCACTACCACAAGACCGTCCTCTGCCAGGTGTTTTCTGTCCCTCAAAACCACACTACCAATGTCACCGACACCAGCACCGTCCACAAGCACCTTGCCCGAGGGGACTTCACCCGCAAAGGCGGCGCTCTTTTTATCAAGTTCAAGCACCTTGCCTATCTCGCTGATAAAGATATTCTGTGAGGGTATTCCCATAAACTCGGCAATATCCTTGCCCGCATAGAGGTGCCTGTATTCGCCGTGGATAGGCATAAAGTATTTCGGCTTTAAGAGCGAAATAATAAGTTTAATTTCGTCCGAGCAGGCGTGTCCTGAAACATGGACATCCTCCACCGAGTCGTTTACCACCTTAACCCCCGCGCGAATAAGGGCGTTTACAATCTTTCCTATAAGTTTCTCGTTTCCGGGAATGGCACTCGAAGATAGCACCACCACGTCGGACGGGGAGAGTTTTACCCTGTCATGCTCAAAGAAAGCAATTCGATAAAGCGCCGACATCGGCTCACCCTGGCTACCCGTGGTTATGAGGGTTATCTCGGAGGGCTTGTATTTTTTAATCTCGCTAACGTCGATAAGCACACCGTCGGGCAGATCCATATAGCCAAGTTCTGCCGCAGCACCTATGACGTTCACCATACTGCGACCGAGCACCGCCACCTTTCTGCCGTGACGATAACTGGTGTTTATAATCTGTTGTACTCTGTGAATATTAGAGGAGAAGGTGGCAATTATCAACCTTTTGTCCTCATATTGTGCAAAAATTCTCTCAAGAGAAGAGCCTACCGTCCTCTCCGATGGTGTAAAGCCCGCCCTCTCGGCGTTAGTCGTTTCGCACATAAGAAGGGTTACACCCTCTTTGCCAAGTTCGCCAATTCTCGTCAGGTCTATCATCTTGTCATCGATAGGCGAAACATCAATTTTGAAGTCACCGCTGTGGTAAACTATTCCGACAGGGGTGCGTATTGCAATAGCACAGGCGTCGGCTATCGAGTGGTTGACGTGAATAAACTCCGCCTTAAACACACCGAGGGAAATAACGTCCCCCGCCTCTACCGTGTAAAGTTCTGGCTCGTTTGGCGGTGGGTTTTCGTCAAGTTTACCCTCAATAATGCCGAGCGAAAGCCTTGTACCATAGACAGGCACGTTTATCTGCCCAAGGATATAGGGCACAGCACCTATATGGTCCTCGTGACCGTGGGTTATAAGGATACCCCTTACCTTATGGGCATTTTGTATAAGATAAGTGACATCGGGAATAACAAGGTCAATTCCCGGCATATCCTCGTCTGGGAAGCCCATTCCGCAGTCGATAACTATAATATCATCACCGTATTCAAGTACGGTCATATTTTTGCCTATCTCTTGAAGTCCGCCCAGCGACATAACTCGCAGTTTTCTGCCACCGTCTGCCTTTCTTTTTTCTTTTTTCATCATCTATTTTTTTTACTTAATTAAGTAATACCTTTCTTCTATGTAGGTCGCAAAAGACCTCGCCTTTGCGACGGGTTATTTCAAAAAACAATAAACATAAATGCAGTTATCCCCGCACCAAGCAAAAATGACACCCCGTATTTAAGGGCAAAGCGGAAAGACCGCTGGAAAAACCCCATTTCCTTTCCGGTGTCAACCATCTGTTCGGATATGATGCGATTTGCCTCTTTTATCATATCCTCGTCACTTCTTTCTTTAACCGTATCTCTGCTCACGAAAAAGAGAGCCTCATCAAACATTTCGCTCCCTGTATTTTTTACAAAGATTACCTTTCTTTGACAACCCCTGACCATAAAATACTCCTATTCCTTTTTTTAGGAGTATCGACTTTTATACTGAATTTTATTCGCATCTAAATATTATTATGCTTTTTTGTAAAAAGCCTGCATACATAAGTAGAAAGAGAGAACAAAAAGGTTTGTAGCCGAATTGTCCTCTCTTTTATGTAAATGAAGTTTCACCTTGCATTTTTTCACTTTGCCGAAAGGCAAAACTTCACTATCGAAGATAACTTCACTCACAAAGTGAACTTCACTGTCGAAGACAACTTCACTGTCCAAGGGACAATTTCACTTGCCCCTTGTGGCAAATATCAAAGACCGAAGAGTCTTGCAAAGAAGCCTTTCTTTTTAGGCTTGTCCTCGACGGGAGTGGACTCTTCTGCCTTTTCTTCCTCGGCGGGAGTTTCCTCTACCACAGGTGTTGCCTCGACTACCTCTGTAATAGGTGCTTCCTCAACGGCAGGTGCTTCCTCGGCTACGGGTACTTCCTCGGCTACGGGTGACTCCTCTTTTACCTCTATAACGGGTGCCTTGGGAGTTCTCTTTCTCTTGGGCTTTTCAGGAAGGATTACCTCGTAGTTCTCGTCCAGCAGATCGTCGATAGAAATGCCAAAGAGTTTCTTCATCTCGATAAGTTTCGGCACTTCGGGGTAGGATTGTCCACATTCCCACTTATACACTGCCTGTCTGGATACACCAATGGCACTGGCGAACTCGTCCTGAGTAAGTCCCTTCAATTTTCTGAGTTTTACAAGTTTTTCGCTAAAGGTCATTTTCTTTCTCCTTTTTCATTTTACTTTGTAAATGCTTGTATTTTTATTTTAGTTCTTCTTTTTCAAGTTCTTCGAGTCTGTCGAAGTATGGGTTGTAGTTTGCCCAGGTGTGATTATCTATTCTGAAACCGTCCTTTTCCTCAATCAGTTGCATATCGATAACGATATCCTGACTTTTTCCCTCGCCGTTTACTACTGTTGCGTCCACAGAAACGGTGATAGTCTGTCCCTTAACACCCTTAACTCTCAATGTGGAGTAATCGTAGGTTAGTGTGTCACGGAACAAAACGTCAAACTCGGAATAAACCATTATACAAACAGGCTCACCGTAGGGGTTGTCGCCCTCGTACCTTTGGTAATATCTTGCGAGTCCAAGGTTTACTCCGTCCACGTTTAATGGAGAGAGAATAGTCGAATATAACTGTATAGAATATTCTACTGTGAATGTCCTCTCTGTTATCTCTTTAAGCTCGGCAATAGTGTTAAATCCAAGACTTTCGAGGTGCTTGACATCGGCATCGTAATACGCACCGTTTTGCAAACTCGAAACCCTGTTATATTCTATACCGCTACCGTAGTAAACGAGGTTTAACATCTCTGCTCTTCTTAAAAGTTCCTCGGCACTTGCGAGCACCTCTTCTTCGTTGTAAGAACGGTTACAAGAGGAAAAACTTAACACGCCTACCACCATAGAGAGTATTAAGGTAAACAATACTATACATTTTAGTATTCTTTTATTCATTATCCTCAAACTCCTCAATGGGCATAACTTCGACACTTACCTCGTCGCTCAATACATCGGGGGCGGGCTTTTGTGTATCTTCTGCCTCGATTATTGCCTCTTGCTGTTCGGTTTCCTTTTCTATCTCCTCCGCTTTTTCAAGCCTTGCCACATTGTTGATAATACTGCCCTCGGATAGACGCATAATAATTACGCCTGTGGCGGTCCTTGAATAGATATTGATACCGCTTACGTTGGTTCTGATAATCGTACCCTCGTTTGTTATAAGCATAACGTCATCGTCCTCTGCTACTGTTATAACCGTTGCGAGTTTACCTGTTCTCTCGGTTATGTTGTGGCAGGTGACACCCTTACCGCCTCTGTGCTTCATCTGGCGGAAGTCGTCAAATCTGGTACGCTTACCCATACCGTTTTCGGTAACGGTGAGAAGTGTCTTGTTTTCTTCAACCACTGCTACTCCTACTACGTAGTCATCACGGGTAAGAGTAATACCTCTAACACCTCTTGCGGTACGTCCCATAGCACGCACGTTATTTTCGTCGAATCTTACAGCATTACCGTCCCTGGTTGCGATAATCAGGCTTTCATTACCCTTGGTGTGACGGACGAAGATAAGTTCATCTCCCTCGTCGAGGTTAATGGCTATCTTACCGCCCTTTCTCTGATACTCAAAATCGGTAAGCAGAGTTCTCTTTGTGACACCAAGTTTGGTTATCATAGTCAGGTATTCGCCGTCAACAAACTCGGTTATCGGTATAATTGCCGTTACGTACTCATTTTCCTGAAGTTCTATAATGTTGACGAGGTTCGTACCCTTCGCAGTTCTGCCAGCCTCGGGTATTGCATACGCCTTCTTTGCGTAAACCCTACCGAGGTTGGTAAAGAACATTAAGAACGCATGAGAGTTGGAAACAATTACGTCCTCAACAAAGTCGTCCTCCTTGGTGGTCATACCAATGATACCCTTACCACCTCTGTTCTGTGCGGTATAGACACTCGCCTTCTGACGCTTGATGTAGCCCGTGTGGCTTACCGTAATTACGCAGGTGTGTCTTTCGATAAGGTCTTCAAGGTCAATTTCCTCGGTAGCCTCGACTATCTCGGTGCGACGCTTGTCACCAAATTTGTTCTTAATCTCGTAGAGTTCCTCTTTAATAATCTCTTTGACCTTGTTTTCATCTGCCAAAATTCCTCGAAGTTCCTCTACAATCTCGGCAAGTCTTGCGAGCCTGTCCTCGACCTTTTGTCTTTCAAGGCCTGAAAGTTTACCGAGAGTCATCTCGACAATTGCCTGTGCCTGAGTTTCTGTCAGGGCAAATCTCTGGCAGAGTCTTTCCTTTGCATTCGGGATAGATTCGCTGG
This sequence comes from Eubacteriales bacterium, assembly GCA_045605175.1. Taxonomy (GTDB): domain Bacteria; phylum Bacillota; class Clostridia; order Oscillospirales; family CAG-272; genus UBA1740. The sequence goes on from JAZUPL010000081.1 coordinate 11,407, forward strand.
TCTTGATAATCTTGATTACTTCGTCAATGTTATCAATAGCGACCTTATAGCCCTCAAGAATGTGCATCTCACGAAGAGCCTTGTCAAGGTCAAACTGCGTTCTTCTCTTGATAACTTCCTTTTGGAATTCTATGTATCTGTCTAAAATCTGGGGCAGGGAGAGGGTTTTCGGCTCTCCACCGTCTATTACCAGCATATTTATAGAGCAGGTCTTTTGAAGCTCGGTGTACTTATAGAGTTGGTTGAGTATAACCTCGCCGCTTACGTCCTTGCGATATTCGACAACGATTCTCATACCGCCTCTACCCGACTCGTCGCGAAGACCTGTGATACCCTCTATTTTCTTTTCTTTATGAAGATTAGCCATACTCTCGATAAGCATAGACTTGTTTACCATATAGGGAATTTCGGTAAATATAATTCTTCTATGCTCGTCATCTACTGTGGCTCTCGCTCTTACATAGACCTTACCTCTACCACTCTCATACGCCTCTTTTATTCCCCTTGTACCGTAGATAATTGCCGAGGTGGGGAAGTCGGGGCCTTTTATGTATTCAAGCAGTTCGTCCACCGTACATTCAGGGTTTTCCATTCTGTAAACCGTACCGTCTATAACCTCGGTAAGGTTATGAGGGGGGATGTTGGTTGCCATACCTACCGCAATACCCACCGAGCCGTTTACGAGCAGGTTGGGGAAGCGAGAGGGAAGTACGACAGGCTCGTCACGAGTGTTGTCGAAGTTTCTTGTCATCGGGACAACCTTTTTCTCTATGTCCCTTAACATATAGTCGGCAATTCTTGACATTCTTGCCTCGGTATAACGGTAGGCTGCTGCACCGTCACCGTCCACGTTACCGAAGTTTCCGTGTCCCTCAACAAGGGGGTAACGAAGCGAGAAGGACTGTGCCATTCTTACCATAGTTTCATAAACTGCCGAGTCACCGTGGGGATGATACCTACCAAGCACGTTACCAACGGTGGTAGCCGACTTACGGAAGGGCTTGTCATAGGTGAGATTATCCTCGTACATAGCGTAGAGAATTCTCCTCTGACCTGGCTTCATACCGTCACGAACATCGGGCAGGGCTCTTGAGGTTATAACGCTCATCGAATACTCGATAAAGGACTTTTTAACCTCTTTTTCCATATCGTGTTCTACTATGTGCTGATCGGGAAATTCTATATCCTGTGATTTATATGTATGCTCCATTTTCACTTTGCCTTTCTTAAATGTCCAAATTCTCTACGAATTTAGCATTTTGAGTGATGAAATCTCTTCTCGGCTCTACCATATCTCCCATAAGCACCGAGAACATCTCGTCACACGCCCTTGCATCTTCTATACTAACCTTCAAGAGTGTTCTTCTCTCGGGATCCATAGTAGTTTCCCAAAGTTGCTCGGGGTCCATCTCACCAAGACCTTTATATCTCTCTGCCTCGACACCCTTTGTGCCAAGTTCTTCTATATATTTGTCCCTCTCGGCATCAGAGAAAGCATATCTCAACTGCTTGCCCTTATGCACCTTGTAAAGAGGGGGTTGTGCAAGATATATATGTCCCTCCTCGATAAGCGGACGCATGTGTCTGAAGAAGAATGTCAAAAGCAAAATTCGAATATGCGAGCCGTCCACGTCGGCATCCGCCATAATTATTATCTTGCCATAGCGGAGTCTTGAAATATCAAACTCGTCGCCAATTCCACAGCCAAGAGCCTGTATAATAGGGATAATAGAGGTATTTCCGTAAACCTTGTCTATTCTCGCCTTTTCTACGTTAAGCACCTTACCGCGAAGAGGAAGAATTGCTTGGAAACGGCTATCTCTACCGTCCTTTGCCGAGCCTCCTGCCGAATCTCCCTCTACGAGATACACCTCTGTGAGTCTTGGATCTCTCTCGTTACAGTCGGAGAGTTTACCGGGCAGGGTAGAAACACCGTCTAAGACGTTCTTTCTTCTTATAGACTCGCGTGCCTTTCTTGCCGCCTCTCTTGCACGGCTTGCAGCAAGTGCCTTTTCTATGATAATCTTACCTGCCGAGGGGTTTTCTTCAAGAAATTCCTCAAGTTTTTGCGATACTATATTATCGACAAGGGTGCGTATTTCACTATTACCAAGTTTTGCCTTTGTCTGGCTCTCAAATTGGGCGTCGGTGAGTTTAACCGAGATAATAGCCACAAGTCCCTCACGGACGTCGTCACCCGACAGACCTTTGTCGTCGGGCTTTATAGCCTTTATCTTTCTTGCATACTCGTTTATAGCCTTGGTAAGAGCCGACTTGAAGCCTGTTTCGTGCGTACCTCCCTCAATAGTAGCCATATTGTTGGCGAAGGAGATAATAGACTCGTTATAACTGTCGTTATACTGCATTGCCACCTCGGCAATAGAGCCGTTTCTCTCGCCCTTCATATATATAACCTGTGGGTGAATGGGGTTTCCACGCTTTTCGTTATTAAGGTATTCTACGAAGGATATAATACCGCCCTCGTAGTAGAGTTCCTCAACTCTTTCCTTGCCCTCTCTCTTGTCCTCAAGCAGGATTCTGACGCCTGCGTTAAGGAAGGACTGCTCTCTCATTCTCGTTAAGAGTGTTTCGTATTCAAATACGGTTTCCTCAAAAATAGTGGGGTCGGGCTTAAATCTTACATAAAGACCGTGGCGACCGTCGCTTGAACCCTCGCACTTAAAGGGCCTTGCCACGTTACCTCTTTCAAATCTCTCGGTATATTTCTGCCCATCTCTGCAGTTTTCAACCTCCACCCATTCGGAAAGAGCGTTTACAACCGATGCACCAACACCGTGAAGACCACCGGCAATCTTGTATCCCTCGCCGCCAAACTTACCGCCTGCGTGAAGAACGGTATATACAACCTCAAGGGTAGGAAGTCCTAACTTCTCGTTCATACCCGAGGGGATACCTCTACCGTCGTCCTGTACCGAAACGCTTCCGTCATCATAGAGGGTTACGGTAATACAGTCACACTCTCCCGCCAACGCCTCGTCTATGGAGTTATCCACTATCTCATATACTAAATGGTGAAGACCTCTTAAAGAGGTTGTACCGATATACATACCAGGTCTTTTTCTAACCGCTTCAAGTCCCTCAAGCACCTGTATTTGACTATCGTCATAGCCTCTTACTTCATTTACTTCGCTCGACATCTTTTTCTCTCTTTCTTATCTCTCGTAAACTATATATCATCACTATAATCGCTCTCGGCTCTCACCTTAAGTCCTACCGATGAAATTCTTGACAGTCTTATACTGAAACCGTCCCCCTCATCAAGCAGTACGAAACTTCGGGGTAGGTCTGTGTCGGTGTAAATTACCCGACCTTTTTTCTGATTTTGGCTTATAAACTCTCTTGAAATTTTCGACACGGTGGCGTTATCGAGGTCAAAAATTCCTATTACTTCCTTCTTTTTTACAGAAACTCTGTTACCTATGTGAAGAAACATAAGAACCCTCCTTTACCTCTATTACGTTGCCCGCCTCGTTTTTAAGCCTTTCGCTCTCGCAGGAGGTTATTATAACCTGTCTTTCTCCCATACCGGACAGACAGTAGTTTCTCCTACTCTCATCAAGTTCGCTTAGTACATCGTCAAAAAGAAATACAGGATATTCCAAAAATAGTTCCTTAATAACCTCCCCCTCAGCAAGTTTCATAGACAGAACTATCGACCTCTGTTGTCCTTGTGAAGCAAAGGAGCGGGCACTTCTTTGGTTTAATAAAATTTCTATATCATCTCTTTGCGGACCATATAGCGACGTACCTACTATCTTTTCTTTTTCAAGATTTGATGTAAATACCTCGGTATATCTCACTTTAACCTTTTCTCTATCAAAAAGAGAAGTGTCTATATCACACTTAAAGGTTAATTCCACCTTTTCTTTACCATCCGACATCTCGCTTGCAATTCTTGAAAGATGCTCGGACAGTTTTAATAAATATTCTCGTCTATAACAGTAAATATAGGATGCGTAATCTGCCATTTGCATAGACCAGGCTACAAGTTCGCCCTCGTCGTAGTAGTTACCCTTCGAGGCGTTTTTTAGTAAGCCATTTCTGTTGTCAAGTGCGGTCTTAAAGCGAGAATATTCGCTTAAATATTCAGGATAGCACTGGGATATAGCAACATTGAGAAAACTGCGTCTTTCTTCAGGCCCACCCTTAACGAGGTCTAAATCGTCGGGATAGAATAAAACAGAGCGAAAACTGCCTATCATCTCGGACACACGGCTGATTTTATATCCGTTTTTCTTCCTCAATCTCTCCCTGCCAAAGCAGGCGTATTCAAGAGTGTTTTCCCCGTCCTTATCCTCGTAGGTAATAGAGATTCTAAATCCCTCGCTACCAAACCTTATCATCTCACGGTCATCGCTTGATCTGAAGGATTTTCCCCTTGAAAACAGGTATATCCCCTCTATTACGTTAGTCTTTCCCTGTGCGTTTTTTCCAAAAAGGAAATTAACCCCGGGCAAAAAGCAAATTTCACATTCCTTTATATTTCTGAAATCAGAGGAGGTAAATTTTTTTATCCTCATTATAAGATCTTACACTTCTTTAATTTCAAGATTTTTTTACAGTATTATATGGATATTTTATATCTATTTTTGTTGATAACTTTTTAATTTAACTTTAATACAATTTGATAATGTCAACTAAATATTTGTTATAAAGTTATCTTGATTCTATTGTTCTTCTGGGTAATACCATATAGAAGTATTTGAAACTGTCATCATCTTCACAAGGCTCAATGGTAATTGCAGAATCGTGAGATTTAAGACGAATAATTACCTGCTCTCCCTCTGCCGACTTGATTGCGTCGATAAGATAACGGCAGTTGAAGGCAATTTCGATAGGTCCACCCTCATGCTCACAGTCCATTTCATCATTAACTCCACCGTTTACAGAGTTACTTGTGAGGTTGAGATAGTGACCGTCAATTTCAAGTTTAACATAAGAGCGTCCTGCACCCTGAATCTTTTCCTCGGCTATTATATTCGCTCTTTCAAGGCCCATAAGAAGTCTTTCTCTATCAACCTTGACAATAATATTGTTAGCAGTGGGGATAATCTTCTTGTAGTCGAGATATTCGCTGTCTATAAGACGGGAGAAGAAGGTCATATCGCCCTTGTTTACTATAACATGCTTACGTGAGAGGTAAACCTTTACCACCTCGTCCTCACCGTCGCCCAAAATTTTCATCATCTCGCCAAGAGAAGTACCGGGGATAATAAATGAATAATTAGAAACTCCCTCTTTTGAAAGAGTGGAAATTTCGCAATCAAGCGAGCATCTGGAAAGTCGGAAGGAGTCGCAGGAAACAACCTCAAATCCGTTTTCATTTACATTAAAGTAAGCACCGCAGAGCATAGGTCTGTTATCGCTTATTGCTATTGAATGGGTTACCTTGGAAATCATACGACGAAGATTTTCCGCCCCTACGGTGAATCCTCTCTCTGTGATAAGGTCGGGCATATTAGGATAATCCGCACCTCTTGTAGCACTCATAGAGAAAACTGCTCTGCCGGCGGATATAGTACAGTTGAGATTTTCGTTTATATCAATTGTTATATCCTCGTCTGGAAGAACGCGTACAGTCTGGTAAAGTCTTTGTGCGTTGATTATGTATCTGCCCTCTCTCTCAACCTCCACAGGGGTAATAAGAGAACGAAGTCCTTTTTGCATATCATAGGTGGTAATTTGAATTTTTCCATTTTCAACCGTTTCAATAAGAATACCCTCAATAGCGGGAACTGTGTTTTTTGTAGAAACGTTACCCATAGAAAGAGTAATTTTTTTCATAAGGTCTGACTTAGCAACAACAAATTTCATATTCTTCTCCTGTTTACCCCCGAAGGGGAATATATTTCTTTTATTCTTAAAGGGTAGTAATAGTTTTAGTAGTTGTCCTGTTTATTTTGTTAATAAGTGAATAAACTCCCGAAAATCGGGAAAAATAAAACTTTTTTTATCAACAAATAATTTGTTTATAACTGTTGATAATTTTGCTAATTAAAATTCACGGTTATTAACAAGTTATAAACTGCAAACTAACAGTAAATTAACAGCGAGTTATTAGTTTATCAACCAAAAAATGTTGATAATTATTTTCCCTTGACCTCTCTGATAATATTCTCTATCTCGTTTTCAAAGTTGTTTATGGTTCTAATATTGCTTTCAACCTTGGAAATAGAAAAACTCACCGTGGCGTGGTCGCGTGAGAAAATAGCACCAATCTCGGCAAGAGTAAGGTCGGTTAGTTCCTTGATAACGTATATAGCCACCTGTCTTGCCTTGGTTATACTGTCGGTTCTCTTCTTCGACTTCATCTGGTCAACAGGTATGCCATAGGCTCGGCTAACAGCACCTAAAATACGCTCGATAAGGGCATCGGTGGGGATATTGTCGGGGTCTATAATAGAAATAGCCTCATTAATATGCTCTTTTGTCACCTGGGTGCTCGTCAGCGAGTAGAGGGCATATATTCGTTTGAGAACCCCCTCTATTTGTCTTATATTGTTTTTTAGACGCTCTGCCATATACTCGATAATGTCCTCGGAGATGCTTATACCTATCTCCTCGGCCTTTTTCTTGATAATGGCTATACGAAGTTCGTAGTTGGGTGGTTGAACATCTGCAAGAAGTCCCCATTCGAATCTGGTGCGTATTCTGTCCTCAAGATTTTTAATATCCTTTGGAGGACGGTCGGAGGTGAGTATAATCTGCTTGTCCGACTCGTAAAGGACGTTGAAGGTGTTGAAGAACTCCTCCTGCGTACCCTCTTTACCTGCCAAGAACTGAATATCGTCGATTAGAAGAACGTCTGCTGTGCGATATTTTTCCTTGAACTGGTCGGTGGTACGAGTATTGATAGCCTTTATAAGTTCACCAAGAAAGGTTTCGCACTTCTTATAGACTATCTTAATACCCGGATGTCTTTTTCTCATGTGGTTGATAATAGCCCACAAAAGGTGGGTTTTACCAAGTCCCGAGTTACCGTAGATAAACAGGGGGTTGTGGGTAGTAGGCTCTTCTGCTACCGCAAAGCAGGCGGCACGAGCCAATTTGTTGGACGAGCCCTCGACAAAGTTGTCAAAGGTGTATCTTGCATACACTCCCATTCTTTTGGGAGAGGTTTGCTCTATGTACTCGGTTATAGCCTTTTCTTCGTCAAACCCGCCCTCTTCCTCTTGTTTTTTTACTTCGGCAAGTTCTTCTTCCTGTTTTTTTTCTTCCGCTTCCTTCGCCGCTTGGGTCGCTCGGTAGTTTTCTATAAGTTTTTTACTTTCCTCATCCTGATCAAGGGGAATACTGTAAGTCCGCCAGGTTATTTCAATATCGACGTCAAAGCCTAAAATATCAGCGAAAGAGGACTTGATAAGGTCAAGATATTTATTAAAGAGAATGTTTCTCTTGGTTTCGGAGGTTGTAAGCAGGGTGGCGGTAGTTTCGGTAAGAGAGGTCAACTCCATTTCACCAAACCAGAGTTTGAATATAGAGGGAGAGGTGTTCATCTTTTTCTCTATAATGGGTAGAACCTCTTTCATAATCAATGATAAATCATCCATCTGTTTATTACTTCCTTTCATTAAATTTTCGAGGTTAAAAACCGCCCTCTTCTAAATATTTTACGCACGCACACATCGCACGCACGTTAAATATAGTTTTATAGAGATATTATATCATATAAATATTTAATATGCAAGAGGTAAAAGTAAAAAACTTACAGAAAAGACGGAATTATATAATTATTTGTAATCCATTTCCTTGCTTTTGCCACCGAAAAGAAGCGAGAGGATAAATCCAAGAAGAATAGCGAGGGTAATTCCTGACGAGGTGGCGGTAAGACCGCCTGTGAGTATTCCTATCAATCCTGTTCCGTCCACGGCGGTTTTCACACCGTCTGCAATAGCAATACCAAAGCCGATAAGAGGCACGCTCACCCCTGCGCCAAAAATATTGAAAAGAGGTGTAGATAGATTAAGGGCGTAGAGAAGCACACCCAAGCAAACGAAGGAAACCATTATCCTTGCGGGAGTGAGTTTAGTCAGGTCTATTAAAATCTGTGCCAAAAGACAAAGCGCGCCGCCACCGACAAACGCCATTAAAATTTGAGAGGGATTCATTTTACTTTTCCTTTCCTTTTTTTAGGGATAGTTATATAAAGTGCGAAAAATAATAAAAGTGAGAATTTTTTAGATTTAAGCCAAAAAAGATATGGTTGAAAAGCGTAAAAAAACATAATTAGAGAGGGATAAAATTAAAAAGACAAACCTATCTATTGATTATCAATTAATAGGCGAATATTTGAGATGAACGACAGGTGCTATGCCTACTATATTCTGTCCTTGAAGAACCGAGGACGGCGACATAAGTGCACCCGTTGACATAAACAGAATATTTTTAAGTCTGCCGGTTTCGAGTTTTGGAAGAATTTCCGATGCCAACACCGAGGCAGAAGTACCACAACCACTTGCACCGGAGTGGACATCTCTCCTTTTTATATCATAGAGCATAAGACCACAGTCGGTATGCCTTTCGCTTGCCGTGGGAAGGTGTAAGGAGAGCATTTCTTTAAGCATGGACGAGCCAACCTTACCGAGGTCGCCCGTTACAATAAGGTCGAAGTCCTTGGGGCTCTCACCTGTTTCGGCAAAGTAGGTTATTATACTGTCTGCTGCGGCAAAGGACATAGCCGCCCCCATATTTGCTCCGTCTGTGGTAGAGCCGTCCTGCATTCTTCCTATCATCATTTTTTCTATTACCACGTTTTTATAAAGAGATTTATTTATAACGCTCTCGTCGGTAGAGAGAAGGAAAGCACCTGCCGAGGTGGAGGTCCACTGCGAGGTGGGTGTCCTTTGCGCACCGTATTCAAGAGGGGTGCGAAACTGTCTTTCTGCCGCACTGTTGTGTGATGAGGTAATAACCGCACCCGTGCCTCCCTCTATGGATAGGAAGGAAGATAAAACCAAAAGCCCCTCGGTACAGGTAGAGCAGGCACCGTACAGAGATATATAAGGAACACCAAGGTCGAGCGAGGCGGCAGAACTTGACACGCATTGGTTTTGTAGGTCACCCGCTACCAATAGATCGAGGTCCCTATGGCTCATTTTGTTTTTTGATAGAGTAAGGTTTAGGCACAGTCTTGCCATTTCGCTCTCGGCACTCTCCCAAGTAGAAGAACCAAATTTGTCAGAGGTGTCGATAAGGTCAAATTTTTCACCCAGAGGCCCCTCGCCCTCGTATTGTCCGCCAACCGCACCGTAGGACACAAAGCGAGGGGGCGTGGGAAGTTTTATCACTCTTTTCATCATTAAATGTAAACCTTTGTTTTGTTATTTTTTGTTTTCAAATGTTATCTATTCTTGTCAAAAGTACAGGCAAAAATATACTTAAAATGTTTTTTGTTTAGGAAAAATACAAACAATAGTAGTCATTTTAACTAATATTTTTCAATAAAACCAGCGATATAATAAAATATTCCATAGACTACCCCTGACACAAGTCCAAAGAGAATAACAGGCCCCGCAACTGTGAAAATCTTTGCCCCTATACCAAGCACCTTACCCTCGCTTCGTGAGTCGAGAGCCTGGGATACCACCGAGTTTGAAAAGCCTGTTATAGGTAGCATTGTACCTGCCCCTGCTCGCCTTGCAATTCGGTCGAAAATACCGAGAGCGGTGGCTAACGCTCCAAGGAGAATGAGAGAAAGAGAAGCAAGTATTTTTGCTGTATCCTCCTCCACGGTAAGGAGTATTAGTATCTCTCTTATAACTTCACCCAAGGAGCAGATAAGCCCACCTATTAAAAAGGCAAAAAAACAGTTTTTTAGGACGGGCGAGTTTGGAGAATGCTCCTTTATCATTTGTTTTTTCTTTTCTTCTTCCATTCTTCCTATTGGAGAGGAATAATTATTTTCTTTTATAACTGTCACCCCCTTTTTTCTTTTATTGTTTCGATTTTTTTAGTCTTTATTCGTTGATTTTTCTCTCAATATGTTGTAAAATATAATAAAAGGAAGGTGTCGTTATGTCAGAGTGTAGGCTTGTACATAAAGCAAATATTATGGACGGCAGTATGATGGGGCGCGCTCTGTGCCGTCTTGCCCACGAGATAACCGAAAAAAACAAGGGCGCACAGGGGATGGTTATCGTCGGTATTCTCTCTCGTGGAGAGTTTATGGCAAAAAGACTTTGCGAACAGATTTATAATATAGAGGGTGTCAGAGTTCCCGTAGGCACTATTGATATAACCTATTACCGTGACGACCTCACAGAGGCAAGCGTGTCGCCTGTTGTCGGAGGGACGGATATCCCTTTTGATATAAACAGGAAAAACGTCATACTTGTTGACGACGTAATATACACGGGACGCACCGTGAGAGCCGCTATCGACTGCCTCTTTAGAAAGGGCAGACCTGACAAGGTTTGTCTTGCCGTTATGATAGACCGAGGGCTCAGAGAATTACCATTTAAGCCTGATTTTGTCGGAAAAAATATCCCCACCTCGCACAGCGAAAAGGTAGAGGTACACTTTTCAGAGCGTGACGGTGAGGATTCGGTAGATATTTACAAAATAGAAAGAGAGGAAAACTTCAATGAGTGACAAACATATAGAAACTACCTCCGAAGAGGTAAGAGAAGAGCCTGCAACCGTAGAGGAAACAAAAAAAGAGGAAGAATACTACACTCTCCCCGAGTCGCTCTCGGCAAGGAACAGAATTTGGTCGGTTCTTTCTCTTATATGCGCTATTCTTTCGGTGGTACTTTGTCCTCTTTACTATGCTTCCTTTGTTCTCTCGGTTTTGGCGGTGGTGTTTAGCATTGTTATGAGAAGGTCGCTTGGATTTTTCAACCGCAGTTCGGTGGTCGGTCTTATAATTGGAATTATGGGCTTTGTCTTTGCCGCTTGCTCCTGTGTAATCAACCTGACAGGATTTTTTGACCTCTTATTTGGTAAATAAAAGGTGTTTCTTTTGTTCTAAAAATGTAAAAAAACATTTGCCCAACAGTTACCCTTTGATATTTTTACCCCTATTTTCTTATATATAATATAAATGAAGAAAAAAATAAACCGTCCTTAGCGTGATACTCTTAACGGAGCATTCACGCTAAACGATGTTTGCCCTTGCGGGCAAGTGATGTTGACTTGGTCAGTGATGTTCACTGCGTGAATGATGTTACGCCTGACGGCGTAGTGGGCAAACATCACATCACTGCGAGCATTGCGAGCAACATCATTATGCACAGCATAACATCACTTTTGCGTTAGCAAAAACATCACTAACAGAAAAAGAGCAGACAAACAAGATTTTTCGTCTTGCGTGTTTGCTCTTTCTGTTTGTATAAGGGTTTGGGCTTAGCCCATATTTGCGTTTGACCTGTCAAATGCGATGCTTGCACTTTTGTGAAAGTGTAAACTCTCCGCTAAGGACATCACCCATTAAAGGGACGGTTTATTTTTACTAAAATTCACAAAATTCAGTGAATATTCGCTTTATTCGCTTGATAAGAGCGAATTTATTTATTGAAAAGTAAATGAAAATTAAATAGCCGAGAGGATTTCCTTGACTCTTGCGAGGGCGTCGTCCACCTTGTCGAGGTCACGGCCACCACTCATTGCCGAGTCGGGGCGTCCGCCACCCTTACCGCCTGTAATAGCAGAGATTTCACGAAGAATATTTCCTGCGTGAGCGCCGAGGGCAACAGCCTCTTTGCCTGCTGCGGCAACGAAGTTGAGTTTTCCGTCCGAGATTGTAGCGAATACCGCCACACCGTCGGGGTATTTTGCCTTAACCGTGTCACCAAGGGTGCGTGCCGTGTCGGGTTTTACTTCTAACTTTGCTACCAAAAGACGGAATTTTCCGACTGTTTGGAGATTTGAGAGAAGTTTTTCGGTTTCTGCCTCGGCAAGACGGGAGTTAGCGCTTTCGAGAGCGCGTTTTACCTCTTTTATCTCGCCTTGAAGAGTTACCGCTTTTTGTGCTATTGTCGAGGGATTTTGTGCCTTGAGGGCTTGGGCGGTTTCGGTTATGAGGCTTTCCTTTTCGTGTAGAAGAGCCAAAACACCAAGACCTGTCGTACCCTCTATTCTTCTGACACCCGCGGCAACCGAGGTCTCGGAAATAATCTTAAATAAACCAATCTCGCCCGTGGAAGAAACGTGCGTACCGCCACAAAGTTCGGTAGAGGACGAGCCAATCTTTACAACTCTTACCGTATCGCCGTACTTCTCGCCAAAGAGAGCCATAGCGCCCATTTCTCTTGCGGTCTTAATGTCGGTGACGGTAGTGCTTGCCACCTCGGCAAGCAGGATGTTTTCGTTTACAATAGCCTCAACCCGTGCAAGTTCGTCCTTTGTCAGGGCAGAGAGGTGAGTGAAGTCAAAGCGAACCCTGTGCTCGTCAACATAAGAGCCTGCCTGCTCTACGTGAGTGCCAAGCACGTAACGGAGTGCCGCCTGAAGAAGGTGAGCCGCCGAATGGTTTCTCATAATTGCCGCACGGCGAGCAGGGTTTACAGAAAGAAGAAGTGTGTCGCCAACCTTGAGAGAGCCATTCTCGATTTTAACCTCGTGAATGTAAATACCATTTGTCTTTTTGGTGTCAAGAACGGTGACGACAACCTTGCCTTCTCCGTGTGTATCGGTGATAACACCGCTGTCACCAACCTGACCACCGCCCTCACCGTAGAAGGGGGTCGTGTCAAATATAAGCGAGCATTCGCCCTCGCTAATCTCCTCGACTGCGCCCTCGTCGGTAAGGATAGAGAGCAGTTTTGCCTCGCAATGTGCCTTGTTAGGAGCAGTATAGCCGACAAAGTTAGTCGAAGGGATATTTTCAAGAAGATCATTCGAGCCGTCTGCCCAGCCGGAGATGTTTCCTCTTGCGGCTCTTGCTCTTTGCTTTTGCTCGTTCATCAGGGCAACAAAGGCATCCTCGTCTATTGTTAGTCCCTTTTCCTCGGCTATCTCTCTTGTCAGGTCAACAGGGAAACCAAAGGTGTCGTAAAGTTTGAATGCGTCAGCGCCACTTATGGTGGTTTTGCCCTCGGCAAGAGCCTGTTCTATTATTCCGCCGAGGATACCAAGTCCCGAGTCAATAGTGACATTAAAACGCTCTTCCTCAAGTTTTATAACCTTGAGAATATAGTCGTACTTGGTTTTGAGTTCGGGATATGCGTCCTCGTTTTGCGAGATAACAACCTCTGCAAGTTCGACGAGGAACATTCTGTCTATGCCGAGCAGTTTTCCGTGTCTTGACGCACGGCGCAAGATTCTACGAAGAACATAGCCTCTTCCCTCGTTGGAGGGGATAACTCCGTCGCTTATCATAAACGTAGCGCTGCGGATATGGTCGGTTACTACACGGATAGATATATCGTTTTTGTTGTCCTTGCCGTAGGTCTTGCCTGAAATATGGCACACCGTGTCAAGAATTTTGCGTACAGTATCTACCTCAAAGAGGTTGTCCACACCCTGCATAACACAGGCAAGACGCTCAAGTCCCATACCCGTGTCGATATTTTTTTGAGCGAGTTCGGTGTAGTTGCCCTTGCCGTCGTTGTCAAACTGGGAGAATACGTTGTTCCATATCTCCATAAATCTGTCACAGTCACAACCGGGCTTGCAATCGGGAGAGCCACAACCGTACTTGATACCACGGTCAAAGTAAATCTCCGAGCAGGGGCCACAGGGACCTGAACCGTGCTCCCAGAAGTTGTCTGCCTTGCCGAGTTTAACTATATGCTCCTCTGGAACACCAATTTTGTCACGCCAGATAGCGTACGCCTCATCGTCCTTTTCATAAACCGAGGGCCAAAGCAACTCAGCGGGAATTTCGAGGGTGACGGTGAGAAACTCCCACGCCCATGGAATAGCCTCGTCCTTAAAATAGTCACCAAAGGAGAAGTTGCCGAGCATCTCAAAGTATGTGCCGTGGCGCGCAGTGTGTCCAACACGGTCAAGGTCGGGTGTTCTTATACACTTCTGACAGGTGCAGACACGGTTGCGAGGGGGAATCTCCTCACCTGTGAAGAACTTTTTCATCGGAGCCATGCCCGAATTTATAAGTAAAAGAGATTTGTCATTTTTGGGAATAAGCGAGAAACTGGGCAGACGAAGGTGTCCCTTACTCTCAAAGAAAGATAGGTACTTTTCGCGTAGTTCGTTAAGCGAAGTCCATTTCATAAATATTTGCCTCCATAAAAATGTGTATATTTCTATAAATATTTTTCTAACATGGTATTATACCATAAAAGAATAGATATTGCAAGAGGGAGAGGTAAATTGACAATTGAAAATTGAAAATGGAAAGTGGATAATAATGCAGAATGCAAAATGCAGAATTGAAGTGGCAAATTGAAAATTGAAGGTTAAATAATGCCTCCCTCCGGGAGGGAGGGGGACCACGAAGTGGTGGAAGGAGAATGCGTGTAGCCTCCCTTAAGGTCGAGCCATAGTTAGAAAACCCTTCGTA